>JANMEO010000144.1:0-21411 GCA_031376995.1 Burkholderiales bacterium | reverse complement strand
AGCCGACTTTCATTCATGTTGATCACCATCATCTTGTGATGATCAACCCCCCTCTAATCTCGTCTCAAATTCTTCGCTTCAGGCTCATTCCTGCTTGGAAATACGGACCTTGTTCAGGCTCATACCACGTTGGACAAGGCTCTTCCAAAAAAACATCGGTTTAAATGTTACCTTTTTGACGTGGCGGCTTAGGATACAGCCGGTATCGCTGCGATTGACGCCTAGCCTGACGACCCCAGGTTTGGACTTTCACCTCCTGTTTGTTATTCATGCTGAACACACTGCTCATCGTCGCCATAGCCACCGCTATGACTTCTCTTCGCGCCTTGCGCTGCAGGCCGATGGCGGCGTGATCTACCGACATTTGTGGCTTGACACGACACTAGCGCTCACTCAATGCATAGGCCCGAACCTTGAGCACGGGTTTTAGCAAATAAGACAGCACGGTCTTTTGGCCTGTGAGTATGTCGACCTCAGCCGTCATCCCCGGAATGATGGGTTGCTTTTCACTGAAGTAGGCCACGGTCGTGCGCACCCGCACCAAATAGAAGGCTTGGCCTTGTTCGTCGATCACCGTATCGGGGCTGATATTTTCAACCTTGGCCCCTAGGCCGCCGTAGATGGAAAAATCAAAAGCGGTGAACTTCACGTTAGCTAACTGTCCGGGGTAGATGAATGCAACATCTCGAGGGTGCACCTTGGCCTCAAGCACCAAAGAATCATCCAACGGCACAATTTCAACCAGGTCTTTGCCTGCTTGAACGACCCCTCCCACGGTGTTGGCAAGCAATCGTTGCACACGCCCCCTGACAGGGCTTTTCACCTGTGATTTGTCAACCTTGTCGGCCAGGGCCACGGCACCCTCAGTCAGGGCGTTGAGCTTGCCCATGACTTCAGCCAATTCTTTGCGGGCTTCGTTGCGAAAGGTGAATTCAGTCTCTTGGGTTTTTCGCTGGGCTTCACTGATGCTTGCTAGCACGCGGTTGATTTGAGCTGCCGCTTGCTCTGAATCGCCTCGGTGCTTCGAGAGCTCGCGCTCTAAACGCAAAATCTCTACCTCAGAGACCGCGCCAGTGGCCAATAATGGGCTGGTTCTGCTGAACTCCTGCTGACTCAAGGCCATTGAGCGGTCAGCGCTGGCCTTGCGCGATTGCATCTCTGAAAGCTCTTGCTGGCGTTGCTGCAGTTGTTGTTGCTTGATCGCCAACAAGTTGAGAAACTCTGACTGACGGGCTTGGTAAAGACGCTGCTCTTCATCAACTATGCGCTGTTGCTCTGAATTGTTGGGGTCGATGGATGGCGGGCTGAAGTCAGTGCCCTGGGCCAGCGCTCTCAGCCTTGCTTGCTTGGCTTTGAGCGCCAAGCCTTGAGCCGCGCTTTCGCGAACGCCTGAGTTGGCCCTTGTCTCATCAATCTTCAGCAACAGCTGGCCAGCCTCCACCACCTGACCTTCACGCACCTCAATAGATGAGACAACACCTCCGTCCAAGCTCTGAACCACTTGAAGTTGTCTTGAGGGAATGACTTTGCCCTCGCCACGGGTCACCTCGTCAACCCGAGCCAGTGCTGACCACACCAGCAGCAGCACGACCACCACGACCGCGGTACGCACGATCCATTGAGCGCGCTGTGTTCGCTGCTCAGACATGACGGCTTCAGCTTGATACTCAAAGCTTTCAAAGCCAGCTCGCCCGGCACCGAGGCCGTGGCGCTGGGAGCGAGTCTGAAGCCTCGGCATCATGCGGCTTTGGCGACTTGGCCACTGGCCAGTGCGCTCATGATTTGATCTCGTGGCCCATCGGCGACAATTTTTCCGTTGTCCACGACGATGACCCGATCAACCATTGATAAAAGCGAGGTTCGGTGTGTGACAAGGACCACTGTCTTGTCTTTGGCAAAGGCTTGAATGCGGGTGTTAATTGCGGCCTCGGTGGGGTAATCCATTGCGCTGGTCGGCTCATCAAGCAGCAATATGGGCGAATTTTGCAGCACGGCACGGGCCAGCCCCACGCTCTGGCGCTGCCCTCCTGAAATGGATTCGCCTCGCTCGCCCACGAGCAAGTCAAGCCCCCTTGGGTGACGCTTAACAAAGTCATCCAATCCTGCGATCTCGGCGGCGGCGAGCACTGCATCATCATCAGCGTAGGGCATGCTGAGTTTGATGTTGTCACGCACCGAGCCATACAACAAGTTAACGTCTTGAGCCACATAAGCCACATTGCAGCGCACATCGGCTGGATCTAGCTGCAGCAGATCCAATCCATCCAATAAAACTGCACCTTCTGTAGGCTGATACAAACCCAAAATCAGCTTTTGAATGGTCGATTTTCCTGACCCAACGCGGCCAATCAATGCCACTTTTTCTCCGGCACTGAGTTTAAAGCTCAGCCCGTCAAGGGCGCTATTGGGGTGCTGTGGGTAGGCAAACTTGACATTGCGAAACTCAATGTCTCCGTTGAGTTTGGAGCGGCGTACAAAGTTTTTATCCGCAGGCCGCTCGAGCGGTTTGTCCATGATGGTGTTGAGTGAATTGAGTGCTGTGCGGGCTGCTTGATATTGCATCAACAAGCCGATTACTTGTGCAGCGGGTGCCAAGGCTCGTGACGACAACATGCTGCAGGCAATGAGTGCGCCCATGCTCAGGTCACGTTGTCCGATCAGGTACACGCCCACAATCACGATCAGCACAGTCACCGCTTGGCTCGTGAAGTAGGTGGCATATTGGGCCCCTGATGAGATGCCACGCATCTGCACGCTCATCTGTGCCAGGTAGCTGTTGGCGCGCTCCCATTTGGCCTGGATGACCCCTTCTGCACCTTGTGCTTTGATGGTCTCGATGGCGCTCAGGCTTTCTACCAAAGTGGCATTGCGAAGCGCACTGGCCTTGTGGGTCAGTTCAGACAAGTGATGCAGCCGATGTTGCATCACCCATCCACCTAACAATATCAGTCCAAACGCCACAATCACCGGCAGTGCTAACCAAGGTGAGATCCAGCTAATGACCAGCAAAAACAGCAAGGCAAAGGGCAGATCAATCATGGCGGTGACCGTGCTCGAAGCAATGAAGTCTCTAACTTGCTCAAAGCCGCGCAAATTGGCAGCGAATGAGCCCACCGATTCGCATCGGTAAGCCAACTGCATGCCCAAAACACGTTCCATCAAGATGGCAGAAATTTCAACGTCAATGCGTGCACTGGCCTCATCCACAAAATGCCCGCGTAACAGTCGCATCAAAAAATCTGCACTCAGCATCAGAAAGACACCGACCGAAAGCGCCCAGAGCGTTTCGATGGCGTGATTGGGCACCACCCGGTCGTACACGTTCATGGTGAACAAGGGCAGGGCCAAGGCAAAAATATTAATTAGCAAAGCCGCCCACAAAACATCTTGGTACACAAAGCGCTGCTTGAAAATGCTTTTCCAAAACCAATGTTGAGAGGGCGATGAGCGAACCGTGGGGGTGCGTGCATCGAAACGAAAATGGGGGCGCGCAAACAAGACCACACCGCTGTATGCGGCGTCCAGATGCGCGCGCGGCCAATGCACTGAGCCCTGGCCCGTTTGAGGTAACAAAACCAGCGCGTCACTTTTGCTGTCCCATCCCAGCAGCACAACAGCTTGCTGGTTTTTGAGCAGCAAGATCGCGGGCAAACTGTGTACATCCAATGTCTCCAGCGCAAGGCGTTGCACCTTGGTGGCCAACCCTGCCCGTGATGCGGCGCGCTCAGCCAATGTCAAGCTCAGAGCCTGCTCGCCCAGCGGCAAGCCCGCAGTCAGTGAAGCTCGCGAGGCCGTGATGCCATGCAAGCCACAGATCCCCAGTAAACAGTCTAAAAGCGGGTCGGGTCGTATAAGATCCTCACGCAAGTGGTGTGAGTTTGACAACTGTGCGTCCGGGGTCATGGCAAGGAGTGAAGGAAAAAATTTGCAAGATTGAATGTCATGGCATCTATGACGTGCAGGTTTGACGTCGACTTGTGGGGGTACGTCGAATGCCTATGGCTGGCAATGATCAGTCGCAAAGGCTTTGGCTTGTGTCTTGTCCCTCGCGCCTCGCCGTTGGTGTCTACGAAAGGTCAGCACAGTGCACCTCAAAAACTCCACGCTGTCGATCCACATAAAACTGTCGCAGCGTGGTGCTGACGGTTTCGAAGGCCAATTCGTGCCAAGGGATGTCACGCTCCTCAAACAGCCTGGCCTCGATCGTTTCAGGGCCCAGGGCTAACTCAGTATTGATCATGCGGGCGCGGTAGTAGAGATGCAACTGCCCCACGCGTGCCACATTCAAGACGGTGTAAAGCCCTTGCAGCTCGATGTGCGCACCAGCCTCTTCTTGCGTTTCGCGCAAAGCGCCTTGCGCGCTGCTTTCGCCCAACTCTAAAAAACCACCCGGTAATGTCCACAGACCATGGCGCGGCTCGATGTTGCGGCGACACAGCAGCACTTGGGTGCCCCAGACGGGCAAAGTGCCCACCACGGGCAACGGGTTTTCATAGTGAATGGTGCGACAAGCCGGACAAACTGCCCGTTCACGATGGTCGTCCGTTGGGATTTTGTAGACCACCGAGGTTCCACAATCCCGGCAGTGGCGGATTCGGCGAGAAAGAGGGGTCATTCAATCACTTCCATTTTTTGCAGTGCATGTCCAAACACCGCTTGCGGCGGAGGGTCCTCAGAGGCTGTGTCAGTTGCAGAATTTGATGCCCACGCAAAAGGTAGATTGGCAGCCCCTGAGGGGGTCATTTCTAAGCCAGGGGTCAGTGTAGCGGCCTCATGGCTGCGATGCTCACACAGGCTAAAGCCCGCCCACGGGCTCAGATCCATCAGCGCATGGCATCATGTTCATTGCAGTCAACCTTTGAATAGCAAAGAGTTACCGTCATGAACTTTGTTGTCACGCCCCCTGCGCTATCACTTGTCCCAGTCAAAAACTCTGCTGATTTTTTTCCGGTACATCGAATTTATTGCGTGGGCCGCAACTATGCCCAGCATGCGATCGAAATGGGTCATTCTGGGCGAGCGCCACCTTTCTTTTTCATGAAGCCGGCCGATGCGGTGGTGCCTGTTGCTGAGGGCACCGTGGGTCGCATGTGCTACCCCAGCTTAACGGCCGATCTTCATCATGAAGTTGAATTGGTGATCGCCATCGGCGCAGGTGGCGCAGCCATCTCAGAGGTTGATGCCCTGTCTCATGTTTGGGGCTACGCTGTTGGGCTCGATATGACGCGGCGTGATTTGCAAAACGAGATGAAGCAGCAGGGTTGGCCCTGGTGCGTGGCCAAGGGCTTTGAGCAATCAGCACCTCTGGGGGTTATCGTTCCTGCGGCTCAATGCGATTGGCATGGCAGCAGCGAAATCACACTAGAAGTCGATGGCGAATTGCGCCAAAAAGGCACATTGGGCCAGATGATTTGGGGCGTATCTGAGATCATTGCGAGGGTGTCTGCTGCATGGACACTGGCGCCTGGCGATTTGATTTTCACGGGCACGCCAGCCGGGGTGGCGCCAGTCACAATGGGTCAACAAATGAGCGCTCACATTGAGGGTGTCGGCTCTTTGGTGATTGATCTTGTGGCCCCAGTGTCTTCACCTTTGGATTGATCTTGGCGTCCAAATCTCAACCCCTTGCGGGTTGGGCTCCGCAATGGCCCGCTAGTTTGACGGGTGCTTGGATGTCCACTCGCCACGGGGGCGTCAGTTTGGCCCCTCATGATTCACTCAATCTGGGTTTGGCTGTTGATGACCAACCTGACAGGGTGCTCATCAATCGTCAAAGATTCGCCTCAGCACTCGGGGGTGCAACGCCCGTTTTTCTTCAACAGTTGCATGGCGTGCGAGTGATCAGACTCTGCGCCGCAGATCTTGGGCGAGCGGCTGACGAGCCGCCCCTGGAGGCTGATGCCGCGGTTTGTACAGAAATTGGCATTGCTTGCACCATCCAAGTGGCGGACTGCTTGGCGGTGCTCTTTACGGCACCCCAGGGCTTGGCGGTGGGTGCCGCGCATGCGGGTTGGCGGGGCTTGGCGGCGGGTGTTCTTGAGGCCACACTCACCCAAATCTGCCAACTGGCAACGTGTTCTCCTGATCAAGTTCAAGCCTGGCTTGGACCCTGCATTGGGCCACGCCATTTTGAGGTGGGCGTTGACGTGAGGGAGTCGTTCAGTTTGGCGCCAGCGCATTGTTTCAAAGCAAGCTCACAGCCTCTTAAATACCTCGCTGATTTGCCCGCTTTAGCGCGTTGGCGCCTGCACTCGGCGGGCATGATCTCGTCCAGTGTGCATGGTGGCCAATGGTGCACTGTTGAAGACAGCTCAAGGTTCTTTTCTTTCCGCCGAGAGGGTGTCACAGGCCGCATGGGCGCTGCTGTCTGGCGGGTTGGCGCTGCACGAGGCTGATGCCACGTCTTGCGATTTTAGGGCAGTCTTGAGTTGAGCTTGGCGTTTTGAGCGTCGTGCCGGCGTGCCCATCAGGTACAAAATAATCGACAAAGGCAGCACCCCGTACAACAAAAAGGTCAACGCGGCCCCCAAGAGTGTGCCTTGTGTGCTGTTGGCCTCTGAGATGGCCATCATCAAGACAACATAAGTCCACCCAATGATCAACAAATGCATATCGTATTCTGAAAAGTAATTCTATAATTTAAAAATTGAGTTGGCCATGCGTTGTCGCGCGGCCTAGAGTTTGAGGACACCATTGAAATTGCCCAACGAAACCTCCCTGGGTGGGAGCGATACTTTATGCGCCTTGCCTTTTGGCCTCAAGCCCACGGCTGAAATTTTAGAAGCCGAATGTGACTGGAGCGATTGTGTCAAAGCGGCAGCTTCTATCAGCTTACCAGTGACTGTGATCAGCGAAGTGCAGGCGGAGTACATCGCGCAAGCTAGCGCTCTGTGGAACCAAACGTTGCAACGTCTGCAGGCTCACGAGACCAGTGATATCACGTTGCCCATGCCCACAATTGATGACCGTCGATTTGCCGGTAAAGATTGGGTTGACAACCCGATGGCTGCATTCATCGCACAGATGTACCTCTTGAACGCCCGGACCTTGATTCAGATGGCTGATCAATTGCAAGGTGATGAGAAGGTTCGACAGCGCATCCGGTTCGCGGTCCAGCAGTGGGTGGATGCGACAGCACCCAGCAACTATCTCGCACTTAACCCTGAAGCTCAGCGTCTGGCACTCGAGACTCAGGGTGAAAGTTTGGCTTTGGGTATGCGTCGTTTATTGCACGATCTGCGGCAGGGCCATGTCTCACAAACTGATGAGAGCTTGTTCGAGGTGGGTCGCAATGTTGCAACCAGTGAGGGGGCGGTGGTTTTTGAGAATGAGCTTTTTCAGTTGCTCGAATACAAACCCCTGACAGCAAAGGTTTTCGAGCGGCCCTTGTTGATCGTTCCACCTTGTATCAACAAATACTACATTCTTGATTTGCAGCCTGACAATTCTTTGATTCGCTTCGCTGTACAGCAGGGCCATCGCGTGTTCGTCATCAGCTGGCGTAACGCCGATGAGAGTTTGGCTCAGGCCACATGGGATCAATACATTGAAGAGGCCGTGATCTGTGCGCTTCGCGTGGTTCAAGTCATTTCAGCTCAGCAGTCCATCAACGCTTTGGGATTTTGTGTGGGTGGGACCATGCTGGCCACTGCCTTGGCTGTGCTGGCGGCCCGAGGTGAGCAGGTGGCTGAAAGTGTCACGCTCTTGACCACCTTCCTCGATTTCAGCAACACCGGCGTGCTTGACTTGTTTGTTGACGAGGCGCTGGTCAAAATGCGCGAG
This sequence comes from Burkholderiales bacterium, assembly GCA_031376995.1. GTDB lineage: Bacteria > Pseudomonadota > Gammaproteobacteria > Burkholderiales > Burkholderiaceae_C > CANHBY01. The sequence goes on along the minus strand of JANMEO010000144.1, from coordinate 13,629 downwards.
GCCACCATTGGGCCAGACCACCCTGGTGGGGGGCTGCTTAAAGGGCAAGAGCTAGCGTCAACCTTCAGCTTTTTGCGCCCCAATGATCTGGTCTGGAACTACGTGGTCGGCAACTATCTCAAGGGCCAAGTGCCCCCTGCTTTTGATTTGCTTTATTGGAACAGCGACAGCACTAACTTGCCTGGGCCCATGTATTGCTGGTATCTGCGCAATACCTACCTCGAAAATAATTTGATTCAAGCAGGCAAACTTCAACTTTGTGGGCAACCCATCGATCTGAGTCAGATCAGGGCACCCGTCTACGTTTACGCCTCCAAAGAGGATCACATTGTGCCTTGGGAAAGTGCCTACCGCACCGTGCACTTGTTGCCTGGGCCGCAGCGTTTTGTCCTGGGCGCATCGGGCCACATCGCGGGTGTCATCAACCCCCCCACAAAGAAAAAGCGCAGTCATTGGATTAGCGGCTCGGCAGCCCTGCCTGATCAAGCAGCCACTTGGTTTGAAAATGCGAGCGAGCATCCAGGTAGTTGGTGGACTGATTGGGCAACGTGGTTATCCGGTTACGCTGGTATAGAAATTGCAGCTCCCAAGAGTTACGGTAGCAAGCAGTACGCAGTCATCGAGCCCGCCCCGGGCCGATATGTCAAAGTCAAGGCTTGATGACCAAGCCTTGACTCACTTATAAACATACGGAGACAAAAATGACAGACATCGTGATCGTTGCCGCTTCTCGCACTGCCGTTGGAAAGTTCGGTGGCTCGCTCTCCAAAACACCCGCCAGCGACTTAGGTGCGGCGGTGATTGCTGATTTGCTCGCGCGCACCCATCTCAATGGCGATCAAATCAGTGAAGTGATTTTGGGCCAAGTGTTGACCGCTGGCGCAGGCCAGAATCCTGCTCGACAGGCCGTACTGAAAAGCGGCTTGCCGCAAAGCGTGACCGCCATGACGATCAACAAGGTTTGTGGCTCTGGACTCAAGGCTGTGATGCTTGCTGCACAGTCAGTGCGCGATGGTGACAGTGAGATCGTGATCGCGGGGGGGCAAGAGAGCATGAGCTTATCTCCTCATCTTTTGGCGGGTTCGCGCGATGGTCAGCGCATGGGCGACTGGACGATGGTTGACAGCATGATTGTTGACGGCCTATGGGATGTCTACAACAAATACCACATGGGCATCACTGCTGAAAATGTTGCCAAAAAATACAACATCAGTCGCGAAGAGCAAGATGCCTTGGCTCTGAAATCCCAGCAAAAAGCAGCGGCGGCCCAAGATGCGGGTAAGTTCACACAAGAGATTGTTCCCTTCACTATTCCACAGCGCAAAGGTGACCCCCTCGTATTTGCGGCGGATGAATTCATTAATCGCAAATCGACTTCTGAGATTTTGTCTGGCTTGCGTCCGGCCTTTGACAAAGCAGGCAGTGTGACGGCTGGCAACGCTTCGGGTTTGAACGATGGTGCCGCGGCGGTGCTTGTGATGACGGCGAAAAAGGCCGAGCAAATGGGCTTGAAGCCCTTGGCGCGCATTGCGAGCTATGCGAGCGCGGGCCTTGATCCCGCCTTGATGGGGATGGGCCCGGTACCGGCCGCGCGCAAAGCATTACAGCGCTCGGGCTGGAATGTCGCTGACCTCGACTTGCTTGAAATCAACGAAGCCTTTGCGGCTCAAGCCTGCGCGGTGCACAAGGAAATGGAGTGGGACACCTCCAAAGTGAATGTCAACGGGGGGGCGATTGCGATCGGTCACCCCATTGGTGCCTCAGGATGTCGCATTTTGGTGACCTTATTGCATGAAATGCAGCGTCGCAACGTCAAGAAGGGGCTCGCCTCTTTGTGCATTGGCGGTGGTATGGGGGTTGCCCTCACGCTTGAGCGCTAAGCGCTAAGCTGACTACTAGTTGATTCCGGCCAGACCGGGTTGAAGGGGTCGCATGCTGCGACCCCCCTGAGATGCCTAAGCATCTTCATCTAAACCTATGAGACAAGACATGACACAAAAAATTGCTTACGTGACAGGCGGCATGGGCGGCATTGGTACCTTCATGTGCCAGCGCTTGCACCGTGATGGCTTCAAGGTGATCGCGGGTTGCGGCCCCAGCCGTCCATTTCAAAAATGGCTCGATGAACAAAAAGAATTGGGCTACACGTTCTTTTCCTCCGTTGGCAATGTGGGCGACTGGGACTCCACCTACGCAGCGTTTCAAAAGGTCAAGATTGAGCATGGTTCGATCGACGTACTCGTGAATAACGCCGGTATCACTCGTGATGGATTATTTCGAAAGATGAGCCGGTCTGATTGGGATGCCGTGATCGAAACCAACCTCACTAGTATGTTTAATGTCACCAAGCAAGTGATCGATGACATGCTTGAGAAAGGCTGGGGTCGAGTGATCAATATTTCGTCGGTGAACGGTGAAAAAGGCCAGTTTGGCCAAACCAATTACTCTGCTGCAAAAGCAGGAATGCATGGCTTCACCATGGCGCTGGCTCAAGAGGTTGCCAGCAAAGGGGTGACTGTGAACACAGTTAGCCCTGGGTATATTGCGACTGACATGGTCAAGGCGATCCGACCTGATGTGCTGGAGAAAATCGTTTCTGGCATTCCCGTCAAGCGTCTGGGCACGCCCGACGATATTGCTTCGATCGTATCTTGGCTGGCCTCAAATGAATCCGGTTTTGCGACAGGCGCAGACTTTTCAGTCAATGGTGGATTGCACATGGGATGATTCGGCATCGGGGCCGGCTAACTTCGTGGTTGTCTCAGCACTCAAACCCATAGAGCACTTTTCTGAGTGCGCCATGTCGCTTGGGCTGTTGATGCAATCTGGAGGGCCTGTAGGGGGCGGGGCAACTGCCTGAGCGATGGTTCTATGCCAGTTGCTCTTGCACAAGCAAGCCAACTTCCGCCTCACAGGCACTCAAGCAACCCAGCGCAGTGCCTCAATGGGCTCAATGGTCTTGCAAACAGGCTTGAATGTCTTTTTTGTGGATCAGTTGAGTGCCACATAAAGCGTCGTGCCAAAACTGTTTAGTGGGATGTAGGTAAGAGAGACCGGCATAGGCTCCAAACCCCATCATGGCGGCCATAACTGTCTGCCAAAGACTGAGCCCGATCAACCAAGATAGGATCGCGCTGGGCACAATCCAAATCCAGCATGCGAGAAAGCGTAAAAAGGCTTGCCTGTGGGTGAGCCTTTTCCCCTCCCATGTCACGACTTGAATGTGCCAGGTTTGCATCGGCAAGGTTTGGCCTCGTTGAGACCAAAACCAAGTGAAGTAAGCGGCGTAAATCCCGAAACTCAAAACTCTCAGGCCTAAATCCACATCCTCAACAGAGGTCAGATTAAAGATGGCCGTGAAGAAAGCGCCAACCACGCCGGGGATAAGCCCTAGGCCAAAAAGTATGAGCCCTTCATACATGAAGCACGCCATACGCCGCCACAGCTTTGGGGTTTTAAATTTTAATTCGAGTGCCATGACCAGCTATTGGTTTTTTGCGTGCGGACTTCTTTTAATGTGGGGCTGGGCACAATTTTAGGGCCGCCAGCGGGTTGGTGTGCCGGGGGCGCTGTCTTTGTTGAAATGAGCGCCGTGGCGGCACCTGGAAGTGCTTGAATGACAGAGGGACCAAGCTGCTGAGGTGGGGGCGAGGAGGATGCAGGGGTTGTGTTGATTTTGGTGGCGGCCCAGGGGGGCTCACGGCCTGACAATGAATGATCCGTGGAGCGATTGGCCAGATGGGCATCAGTTTGCTGCAAAGCCCGCTCAGCAAGAGATTGCTTTTCATCGCCAGGCAATTCGTTATACCGTCTCCACTGCTCGGTACGAGTGTTGGGTGCGACGCGGAGGGCTTCTTGATAAAGCAATCGTGTTCGATTGCGCTCTGAGGTTGTAAGGCTCGCCCAGTTTGACATGCGAGCTTGCACTCGTTCGAGTTCTGCAGGGGGCATATTCTTCATTCGTTGAGCCAGGCTCAGCCATTTTTCTTTGGTGGCGGCAGAAAATGATGGCCATTGATCTTTCAGCGGCAACAAAAAAATCTGAGTTGATGCCCCCATGGTGGTCCATGGCCTGCTGTCTTCGGCTGCTGGGGCAAAGTCGGCGGGGGCAGCCATCAGGCTCCAAGATGCGATCCCCAGTAAACCCATTGCCAAATGCCGGGCCCAGATCTTCAGGTTGGGTGGGTATAAAGGCATTGGGCTCATTTGAGTTTGAGGAACTCAAGAAATCCAGCATCGATGTAAGCGTTCGGTGGCAAGTCATCGGCCAGAAGCTCAGCATCCACATCTGCTGCCGCTGAGACTTGAGAATCTTGATGGGCCATTTCAATCAGGCAAATGCCAATCGCCACCGCCAGCATGGGCAGCCAGAAAACCCAACGTGGCCACCGTGTGCCATCAACCTCACCCCCTGTAAAGACATCAGCCTGATTTGAATAGGTCAATTGTTTTGATAAATTCAACTCGGGCTTTTGAACTTGCAAAGCCGACTCTCGGGCCACGCGCAGGCTATCTAGCGTTTTGCTGGGCAGTGCGTTAGCCGACTCAGAAAGCGCCCGAGCGAGCTCACGCGCAATCTGCCCTTCAACTGTCTGAGTCAAAACTTCTGTCTTCATCATGTTACGTTCAGTTTGAAAATTTGAGGTGAGCCAAGCTTTTGGCCAAGGCACGAACGGCTCTTGAGCAGTGGGTTTTGACGCTGCCCTCTGTACAGCCCATCGACAAGGCGGTTTCAGCAACATCCAAGTCCTCCCAGTAACGCAGCACAAAGGCTTCTCGTTGACGGGTTGGCAAAGCTTCCAGTTTCTTTTCAATCATTAACAAAATCTGCGCCCGAGAAGTTGCCTCTGCAGCGCTTTCAGTGCTGCGCGAGTCGGTTAAAACCTCCAAAGTGTCCAGCAGCTCTTGGTCGGTGCCTTCAGGGGCAATGTCACCAAAATTGATCATGAGTGATCGGCGCGCTTTTTGGCGTCGAAACCAGTCCATGGTCGTGTTGGACAAAATCCGATGAAAGAGCAGCGGCAATTCAGCTGCTGGGCGGTCCCCATAGCGCTGAGATAGCTTGATCATCGCATCCTGCACGATGTCTAGCGCAGCGTCATGATCCCGTACTGTAAAGGCTGTGCGCTTGAAGGCTCGCTTCTCAATGTTTTTGAGAAAATCAGAGAGTTCTTTGTCGGAGGCCAAGGGGGTAATGCTTTCGATTTGAGCGCTGATAGAAAATGCAGTTTATGTCACGGGTCCAATTCGTTGCGTGAGATTCAAACTGATGGGCCATTTCAAACTGCCTCGACATGGCGGTAGTTCGTTGACCCATAGTCTGCCCATTCCTTGATCGTCCGATTCAATCTGAGTGCCAGTTTAACCACCACTGGTTGATAGAGCCCCTGGGTTATTGGCCACCAGCCGAGTTCGAAGCCAACTATCATGGTCAATGCGCTGGTCAGACCGCACCCTTCTGACTTAAACCAACAGGCCTGCGGAAACCCGGGCCGGTTCACTTGCGCGACGCCCCATCGTCCACGTTCAGCTTGAAATGCCGTCCACGACGGACTGAAATTCTCAGACACCGCCCACTTTGGATCAGGTGGTCAGACATGTGAACCGTAGCCTGCTATACCCATCTTCAGTTCCGATGGGTATAGGCCGGGCAAATTATTTTCACTACCGAAATTCAAATCAAGTCATGAAAAAACTCAAGACTCACGTGGAGCAGAGAATGTGCACCCACTTGATGAAGCGCCAAGACAGAGGCATCGGCATCGGCATCGGCAAGGCCAGTTTCCGAGTGTGGATCTGTACCGGCTTCATGGGTTATACAAAGTTCCAACAGCATCGGGCTGGAAGTCGGCGCATGCCGAGGTGTGAATAACATCGGAAAGCCGTGTGCGAGAAAATCGCATGCACCGGTTGATGCGAGAGGGCAGCCGGTGGCTGCCCTCTGCTTTACCTAATGGCCCAGGCTGGTACCGACGACTCGCTGTCAAGGCCAGCGCCATGCACGCCACAAAAAGAAAAGGGTTAGCACGAAAAAATGTGCTAACCCTCGGCCTTACTGGTGCGGCTGGCAGGAATCGAACCCACGACCCCTTGGTTCGTAGCCAAGTACTCTATCCAGCTGAGCTACAGCCGCTAAGCTTTGAATTATAGCCTATTTCTTATTTTCAGTGACAGATCACCGATCTGTCAGCCAGGTAGGCCCTCGTCTCAATTTTCACCAAAAATCACGCAAGCCAAAGGCGGCGGGATCAATCTCTGAGCAAAGCGGAATTTCGGTAGCATTCGACAGCGCGGGCTGTTTGCTCATCTTGTTCGGCAATCCAGGCCAATAGAAGCCAGGCTTGTCGGCGAAGAGAGACATGCAAGGCATTGTCTTGGGCCGCTTGGCTCAGAAGAGGATGAGCCTTGCCCCAAAGCTTAAGTTGCGCCATGGCAGTACCAACGGCATGCACTACCGAAGATTCGCGGCTGAACAACTGAGCCGCAGACTCTAGCCTGGGCAACCATTCGGGACTGATCCCCTCAATGGCTGAGACAAGACTCGCTGACAAGGCGCTACGCTCATCAACACTGAAGTGATCAAACTGATCCCAAAATGGACGCAACCAGCCGCAAGCTTGGGCGGGGGAGCCCAATTGTGCAACCCGAATAGACGCCCTCGACGCCACGAAAGGATCTCGGCGGTCAGCGGGGTCAAATTGCATCCACACTTTTTGCAGTTGATCGATATCATGCGAAGCGTCCAATGACTCAAAAGCCAATGAACGAATCAAGCCTGTCGCAGCCACGGTTGAAATGCCTTGGTGCTTGATGAGTAGGCGTGCCGTCTTGAGCGCATCTTGGGGCTGACGCCCCAGACGCGCGGCTTGGAGTTTAAGCCGCAGCGCATGGGTACGCCGTCCAACACCGGGCGGCAATTCAGCCAGCAACACCAATGCACGCGCGGCATCACGGTCGTCCAATGCCCATTCGGCAGACAACAAGCGTGCGCCCTCTTCGACCGCACGATTGGCGCCACGCGGTAACGCACTCAACGATTGAAGAAGCTGCGCATCGCGCCCCTCTCGGTCTTGTAAGCGGTGAGAGCTCGCTGCGCTCAACAAATGGGCCAAAGCAGTGAACTCTTTATCGGGCTGAAGAACCTCGCTGTCACCTTGAATGGCCAAGGCACGCTGCGCCAGCTTCACCGAGCGGCTATAACGCCCCCCAAAATAATGGGCCAATGACTCTCTGAGTGAGCCCTGGGCTTGCCGGTCTTTGCGCACAGCACGCCACTGACGGGCACGCTCCGGCAAGCCAACTAAAGAACGAATGCCTTGCATGACAAGCACCAACAAAAAACAACACTCGATCACCAGCAATAAAAAAAAGTTCATCGAGAGATCGACTCGGTGTGCCTTCCAGAAAAAAGACACCAAACCATCATTGGTCCCTAATGCCGAAGCACTTACCACAGCCACCACAAACAAAAGAACGAACCAAATCAGAAGACGCATGGGCCGGGCCTCAATGACGAGTCTCGACGGCTGCAAGAGCCGCGAAGGTGTCGTCAGGCCTGGGCACCATCACAGCCTTGGCCTGCGCATTGACTTGCCGAACAACCTCAGCGGCATGCTGGGTTCGCCGGGATTGTGTATTGAAGTAGCGTTGAATGGCATCCTGCGCCACTTTGAGGTCAGCCTGAGCCGTATCAAACTGCCGACTTAAAAGCGCCAAACGCGCATTGAGCAATCGAAGCTTGAGATTTTCGCGCAAGAAAAAAGCCTGGTCAGGCGCCAAAAGTACAGCGTCTGCTTGTTCAACGCGAGACACCCTAATCAGCGACCGGGCCTCGCTCCAGACACGCTGAGCAATGTTGTCCGCCAAGGTCCACCAGGCCAAAAATCTGGCATCAGAGGCCGCTGCACTTGGCAGGGGGGCCGCAGCCTCGGGCGTGACAATCAGGCTGGTATCTGGAACGATGCCATTCTCGGCTCGACTGGCTGAGACTAAGGGCAGCTCATCGACCAGCCTCACAGCCTCGTCCAGGCGAAGCGTGAGTACGCCAATGTCTGAGACCCCCACTGCTTTGATGCGGTCTAAATCTCGCTGAATCGCCCGACGAATCCCTTGTAAGCGGGGCTGATTGTGTCGCTCCAGGCGCTCATCGGCTTGCTTGAGCGCAGCAACCAAGGGCTCAGCGCTGCCCGTGATTGCGGTTTGCTGCAAAGCTACCCGTAGGGCGGCCTCCAGATCACCAATTACATTGTCGTCGCGCGAACGTGTCAATGACTGAACAATCTCTTCAAGCTGCCCCCGCTGAACACTGATTTCAGTCACCCTTGCCTCAATGAGGGCGATCTTGGCGGCAGAATCTCGAACAGTCTCTTGGGCTGCTTTGGCCGTGGATTGAGCCTCGGACGCATGAAGCTGGCTGATATCTTGACGACGCACCAGCTCTTGCTCAACCACTCTGACTTGATTCTGAGCGCGCCAAGCCAACATCAGACTCAGTGCACAGGCCAGCGCCATCATGCCTGCCAAAAACCAGCGCAACACACCCGCAAATCCTGGCGCATAGGGGCTAGCAGGCGTTGCGATGACCGTATCGGACAGACGGCGCTTGGGGGGCACAAAGGGGGGTTCGGTCACGGGAGGATCAGATGGAGTTGGTATCACCATGGTGTGGATTGTATGCAGGCCTCGATGGCTGCCAATTGAGGCCCGCTGGTAAGTATCCGGCTAAAGCCTGCCGCTTGAGCGCGACCAGCGATGCGGGGATGAGTCGCCAAGGCACGCGCAGCTCGCCAAACATGTGTGCTGGGCTGGGCACGGCCAGCTTGAGTTTGCTCCCAAGCAACCAAATGGTCGATGGCTTGAGAGCTGCTGAAAAGCCAAACATGCTGCTGGGGCGTGCGCAGTGCCTGCGCCAACAGCGAACGTTCGGCCTCACCCCAAACTGGCACTGTTCGGGTGTAGGCCTGAAGAAAATCAACATGAGCGCCTTGGGCACCCAGTTGATCGGCCAGCCAAGTGCGTCCACCATTGCCCCGAACAACCAACACCCTGTGGCCAGACCAAGAGAGCGAAGCCAGCTGCCCCCATAGCGCCTCAGAGTCGATTGACTCAGCGTCGTGGCAAGGGGCGGTGATCTGGCCTTTGGGGATACCGGCCTGCAGCAAAGCCCCAACGGTGGCAGGCCCTACAGCAGCCACCCGAACACTTTGAGGCCACACAGTTGTATGGCCCAAAGGTCGGGCACCAAAGAATTGTTCAACGGCATTAGGGCTGACAAAAAACACCCAGGTGTATGAAGTGAGGTGCTGCCAGGCCCGTTGGACTTGGCTTGAATCAGGCATTGGTGCGATGGCAATCAAGGGCAGCTTATCAGCCTGCCAACCTCTGAGGCGCAGGGCATCACACTGCACTTGCGCTTGAGCTGCAGGGCGAGTGATTAAAAGCCGTAGCACTGCGTTCAAAGCGTGAGCGCCAAGTAGTCGGCAGCACCGCAGTCCCGCAAATCTTGTGCCACCTGCTCTCCCAGAGCCAGTGCTTGCACGTCGCTGGACACCGGGGCTGAATTTTGTGCCCGCAACAAAGCCGCTTGGGGCTGCTGCGCATGGCCCAAGAGAGCCTGCAAGCGCAATTGCCCTTGCGTCCAGACCGCATGGGCGGCCAACGGGATGCTACAGCTCCCACCCAGCGCCCTGGAGACAGCGCGCTCAGCCAAGGTGGCCAGTCTCGTGGGCGGGTGACTGAGTAGGCACAGTTGCTCGATCAAAGCATGCTGATCACTGCGCACCTCAATGCCCAAGGCACCTTGTCCTGCGCAAGGCAACAAGGTGTCAGTGTCAAAAAAAGCACCAATACGCTGAGCCAGGCCCAGGCGCTTGAGCCCTGCAGCAGCCAGAACAATGCCATCAAACTGACCCTCATCAAGCTTTCGCAAGCGCGTGTCCAAATTGCCTCGCAGAGGTTGAATATCCAAGTCGGGGCGTAGCGCTCGCAATTGCACCAACCGACGCAAACTAGAGGTGCCTACGACTGAGCCCTGTGGCAAAGCCTGCCAGACAGGATAGCGCCCCGAGACCCAGGCATCTCGCGGGTCTTCTCGCTCCAGAATTGCCGCCAGCGTGAAGCCCTCTGGCAAGTCCATGGGCACATCTTTGAGAGAGTGAACCGCCAGATCGGCCCGTCCATCTAACAAGGCGGCCTCAAGTTCTTTGACAAACAGCCCTTTGCCGCCGATTTTGGACAAACTCACATCCAAAATTTGATCGCCAAGGGTTGTCAGACCTAACAAAGAAACTGACCGACCCCAAGCGGCCTGAATTCGCTCACTGACATGATGAGCTTGCCACAAGGCCAGACGACTCTCGCGGGTGGCAATGGTGAGATTGATTTGCATAGAACTAATGCTAGCCGACAACGCTTGGTGCTGACGCCACTCGCACCAACTTTGCGCCACTTTTGCACCATCCCTTGTGATCGAAATCTGTTGCTGTTAGCGTCAACGACCAGCAAACCATGCTTAATTTTCGCCAAAGCCTGATCAACAGCGCCCTACGCAAAGTTCTTAAATGAACTTACGCAACCATGGTTGAGAATTGCGTGTATGGGGAAATATGAACTTGACTTGTACGCGGACTATTTGCTCAACGCATGGGGTCATGCGACGACTACGGGCCTATACCCCTCGGAACTGAAGTTACCCGATCGCTGAGCAGTTTTGAAAACGGATTTGCCTTGCATCCCATTCCTTCATTTCACTCCCTTTGCCAGCACAGCTACAGAGCATTTTCAGGTGGGATGGGTGTAGTCCTTCGCTAGAAAGCCCCTGATAATGGAACTGTCTCCTTCATCAAGGGCTTGCTTATGTGTGGCATCGTCGGCGCAGTCAGTGATCGCAATATTGTTCCTTTGTTGCTCGAGGGGCTCAAGCGGCTCGAATATCGCGGCTATGACTCTTGCGGTGTGGCTGTCCATCAAGCCGGTGAGTTACGCCGTGCACGCAGCACCTCCCGAGTGCACGAGCTTCAGGCTCAAGTGCAGGCCGAAGAGATTTTCAGCGGGGTCGGCATTGCCCACACGCGCTGGGCTACACACGGTGCGCCCTTGGTTCACAACGCGCACCCTCATTTTTCTCATGGCAAGGGTGCGGTTCGTGGGCCTGCCCGTTTTGCATTGGTTCACAACGGCATCATTGAAAACTTTGAAGAGTTGCGTGTTGAGCTGCAGGCTGCTGGGTATGTCTTTCAAAGTCAGACCGATACCGAGGTGTTGACTCACCTTGTCGACCATCTTTACCGCGCAGACTTACTACAGGCGGTTCAAGCTGCTACCCTGCGTTTGCGGGGAGCCTATGCGATTGCCGTTTTTTGTCGTGATGAACCTCAGCGCTTGGTGGCGGCCCGTCAGGGCTCACCCTTGGTGCTGGGCTGGGGTAAGGCTGGCAGCAAAGAAAACTTCGTTGCCTCAGATGCCATGGCCTTGGCGGGTGTGACCGATCAAATCACCTACCTTGAAGAGGGAGATATTGTTGATTTGCGAGCTCTGAGCTCGCAAACTCATTTGACACGACGTGTGGCGGGCAGCGAGTGCTTCGAAACGGTACAAAGACCGGTGTGCACGGTGCAGGCTCACAGCGGTGCCGCCGAGCTCGGTCCCTACCAGCACTATATGCAAAAAGAAATTTTTGAGCAGCCGAAAGCCATTGCCGACACCCTAGAGTCGGTTCATCGCATCGACCCTGGTTTGTTTGGCGAAGAAGCTGGCGCAGTGTTCAATTCGATTGACAGGGTTCTCATCTTGGCTTGTGGCACCAGCTTTTACAGTGGTTCTGTGGCCAAATATTGGATTGAGAGTTTGGCCCAGTTGCCCACTCAAGTTGAGATTGCCAGCGAATACCGCTATCGTGACAGCGTCCCCCATCCGCGCACCCTGGTGGTCACCATTTCGCAGAGCGGTGAGACTGCCGACACCTTGTCTGCGCTCAAACATGCGCGCAGTTTGGGCATGTCATACACACTCACTGTGTGCAATGTGGCCACCAGCGCCATGGTTCGCGAGTGCAAGTTGGCTTACATCACAAGGGCAGGGGTGGAGATCGGGGTGGCATCCACCAAAGCGTTCACCACCCAGCTAGTGGGTTTGTTTTTGCTGGCACTCACTTTGGCCCAAACCCAAGGTCGCCTGGGTGCTGATCAAGAAGCGAAGGCCCTCAAGGCCTTGCGCCATTTGCCTCTTGCGGTGCAGGCGGTTCTGGCCTTAGAGCCGCAGGTAATCGCTTGGAGTGAGTTGTTTGCTCTTAAAGAGCACGCACTTTTTTTAGGGCGTGGCATGCACTACCCGATAGCTCTTGAGGGGGCGCTCAAGCTCAAGGAGGTTAGCTACATTCACGCCGAAGCCTACCCTGCGGGTGAGCTTAAACACGGCCCGCTCGCTTTGGTGACGGCTGAGATGCCTGTGGTCACCGTGGCCCCGAATGACGCGTTGCTAGAAAAGCTCAAAAGCAATCTCCAAGAAGTGCGCGCGCGTGGGGGTGAATTGTTTGTGTTTGCTGATGCCGGCACGCACATTGACAACAATGAAGGGGTACGTGTCATTCGCTTGCCTGAGCACTATGGGATGCTGTCTCCTTTGTTGCATGTGGTGCCACTGCAATTGCTGGCTTATCACACGGCTTGCGCGCGGGGTACAGATGTTGACAAGCCGCGCAATTTGGCCAAAAGTGTGACTGTCGAGTGACTGCGTCTGGCATCGCGCGGGGTTGTCTTGCTGTAGATCAGGGCCGATTGATCCCCGGCATCATCGAACCATGAACATCTCATCCAATGCGTTAAGTTCTGCTGAGGCCCATAACTTAGGGTGCCACTGCCGGACTCTGAGCGCAGAGAAGCTTCAAAAGCAGCTTGAGACAGACCCCAGTCTGGCTGGTATGGCGCAAGACATTGCGCTGACACGGCCGCACCTGTTCTCATCCACGGTGGTTTTTTTGGCGCAGTCGGTTGCGCATCAGATGCGCTTGGCAGTTTCGGCGCTCGAGCGTGTCACGTCACAATTGGCGTACCAGACTCAAGCGTTGGCGCAGGCCCCTGGCATTGCTCAGCATCGTTTTGGCCCACTGGGCATGTTCATGGGTTATGACTTTCATTTAAGCACGCAAGGGCCCAAGCTGATTGAGGTCAACACCAATGCCGGTGGCGCCATGCTGAATGCGGCGCTGGCCCGCGCGCAAAAATCATGTTGCGATGTCATGGACTGGGCCTTAAAGCCAGACCCCAAGATGTCCCAATTGGAGGCTGTGTTCGTTGAGATGTTTGTCAGCGAGTGGCGTTTGCAGCAAGGTCAGCAGCCGATGGGGCTGGTGGCGATTGTGGATGATGATCCGGCAGCCCAATACCTGGCACCTGAGTTTGAGCTGTGTCGCCAGATGCTTCAACAGCATGGCCTTGACGCTCGCATTTTGAGCCCTCAGTCTTTGGAGTGGCGTGATTCTCGGCTGATCGCTGAAGGCCAGACGGTGAGCATGGTCTACAACCGGCTAACTGATTTTTACCTGTCTGATCCGGCGCATGCGGCTTTGCGAAGTGCCTATGAAGCCGGGGCCGTGGTGATGACGCCGCACCCTCGAGCGCATGCATTGTACGC
>JANMEO010000134.1:0-12172 GCA_031376995.1 Burkholderiales bacterium | reverse complement strand
CACCCACAGCGTGGGACCATTTTTTTGCTGTCCACCGACCTGACACTTGAACCTTTGCAGATACTCACGCTTTACGGCTATCGCTTCAAGATTGAGCTTGGCTTTCGCCAGGCTGTGCATGTCTTGGGTGCCTATGCTTATTACTTCTGGATGGCAGGCATGAAGCCCATCCGGCGCGGTGGCGGCAATCAATACCTGCATCGCACCTCAGACCAGTATCGCGCTGGCGTACGCTGCAAGCTGCGAGCCTACCACGTCCATGTGCAGCTTGGCGCCATTGCGCAGGGGCTATTGCAACACCTGGCCATCAATCACACGGCACAGGTTTGGCGTGAATATTGGAGTTGGCTGCGTACCATGAATCCAGCCATGCCACCATCCGAGTTGGTGGTCGCAAACGCCCTGCGCACGGGGCTTACAGCATTTTTTGCGGTTTGCAATTTGATCCCAGGCCTTGAGAAAATAGTGTCAGCATACCGTCGCGATGACCTGCCACAGGAAGGCCTACGAATGGCGGCCTAGGAAAACATGGCACTGTCCAGCAACCTGAAACAGCTCCCGATATTTCAGCGCCAGCGAAAGACGATATCATCAATGAGCCACGGGCTCGCAATCACCAATAGCTATGAAACGTCTTCTGCTTTTCCTCGGAACCAATCTTGCCGTTGTGATGGTGCTGTCAGTGACCATGCGTTTGCTTGGCGTGGAGCCTTATCTCAACGCCAACGGCCTGAACTTAACCTCATTGTTGATCTTTGCAGCCGTCATGGGTTTTGGCGGGTCATTGATTTCTCTCGCACTTTCTAAGTGGTCGGCCAAAAGATCGATGGGTGTTCAGGTCATCGAAACGCCCTCCAATCCGACTGAATCCTGGCTGCTGGAAACCGTGCGCAAATACGCTACGGAGGCGGGCATTTCCATGCCCGAGGTCGGGGTGTACAACGCGCCCGACGTGAACGCCTTTGCCACAGGAATGAGCAAAAACAGCTCACTGGTTGCGGTCTCTACTGGGCTGCTACAGCAGATGACGCGTCAGGAAGCTGAGGCCGTGCTGGCCCATGAAGTGACCCACGCGGCCAGCGGTGACATGGTGACGATGGCGTTGATACAGGGCGTCGTCAACACCTTTGTCATGTTTTTGTCGCGCGTGATCGGTTCAATCATCGATAGAGCGATCTTCAAAACCGAGCGAGGGCACGGCCCAGCTTTTTTTGTCACGATGATCATTGCTGAGCTGGTGCTGGGTCTTCTGGCCTCGATCATCGTCATGTGGTTTTCGCGTCAGCGAGAGTTCAACGCAGACCGCGGCGGTGCTGATCTGGCCGGGCGCTCGAACATGATTGCCGCCTTAGAGCGCCTGGCTGCCTTGCACCCGCAAGCGCTACCCGACAAAATGGCGGCCTTCGGCATTTCGGGTGGGATGGGCGGCGGCATCAAGCGCCTGTTCATGACCCACCCTCCGATGCAAGAGCGCATTGCTGCCCTGAAGGCCAGACAATAACGCCCTGTTCAGGTTGGCAAGGGGAGGGCAGTGCCTCATTGAACCTATGAGCCTGCTACTCCTTTTCACGAGGCCATATTTTTGCGAATCAAGCCTACCGCCCAACCTTCGATCTCAAAAAATTGGTCTTTGGAGACGGTCAGTGTTTGAAATTCTGAGTTTTCAGGGGTCAACTCAATGACTGAACGATGGCGGAAAAAGCGCTTGACAGTGACCTCATCACCCAATCTGGCCACCACAATTTGACCATTCTTTGCATCTTTAGCCTGCTTCACCGCCAGCAAATCACCGTCGATGATGCCCGCATCCCGCATGCTCATGCCACGCACTTTCAGCAGATAGTCAGGTCGAAGCGAAAACATTTCAGCCTCAATGTGGTAACTTTGCTCAACGTGTTCTTGCGCCAAAATGGGGCTACCTGCCGCTACCCGCCCAACCACTGGTAAGCTCAAAAGAGATCCCTCCAGCGACCTACGCACAAACGGCGGGTCAGTACTTGGCTGGGGCATCCTCAGCTCTGCTTTAAGGCGAATGCCACGCGACCTTGAGCTCACCAGCTCGATCACACCTTTTCTGGCGAGTGCTTGGAGGTGCTCTTCGGCCGCATTGGCAGAGCGAAAACCCAGCTCAGCAGCAATTTCGGCGCGCGTGGGTGGCGCCCCCGTTTGTTGAATGGCCATTTGCACCATGTTGAAAACTTGCTGCTGGCGCTCTGTGAGTTTTGGGGCTGCATGTGAAAAAAAAGTCACTTCGATTCCTCGAAAAGTTGTGCAAGCCGTCGGAGCGTGAGCTGATGTTATCGTCAGGGCCTGAATTGATCAAAAGGCATCAGGATTAATATGACTGTATGCCTATCCAGTGATATTAATCCTGTTTAAGTGGTTTCAGCCCCGATGGGTACTTAGGTGACTCAGGCTGGGTTAGGGGGCGAGGCATTCAGTGAACAAAAAATCTTCTACGGTGGTTGTATTGGGCACGGGGGGCACCATCGCCGGTACAGCTCCTGACGGCGCTCCCGACGCTCAATATGTAGCGGCTCAGTTGAGCGTGGCTGAGTTGATGGCTGGGGTGCCAGAGTTGGCCGCTGCCGCTCAAGGGGCACTCATCGAGACTGAGCAAGTCGCTCAAATTGACAGCAAAGACATGAACTGGGCAGTTTGGAGTCATTTGTTGGCCCGACTGCGTCATCACCTTGCTCGCCCCGAAGTCCAGGGGCTGGTGATCACACATGGCACCGATACGCTCGAAGAGACTGCTTATTTTTTACACCGTGTTTTATCAGCATCCAAACCAGTGGTACTCACTGCTGCCATGCGGCCAGCCACATCGCAGCAAGCTGACGGCCCTCGCCACTTGTGTCAGGCCATGCAAGTGGTGGTTTTGGGCGGCTGGTCTGGCGTGGCGGTGGTTCTACAGGGCGAGATGCATGACCCCAGTCTGTTGCGCAAGGTTCATCCCAGGGCATTGAGGGCTTTTTCATCGGGCGAGATCGGGCCATTGGCAACGTTGCAAAGCGGCGCATGGCGCTGGCATCGTGCCATGCCCATCAACGTCCCCCTGGTGGGGTTTGTTGCGCATGTGTGGCCGTGGGTGGAGGTGTTGCACAGCCACGCGGGTGCGCGGGCTCAAGCGGTGACAAGCTGGTTTGCCGCGGGGGTGCAAGGCTTGGTGGTGGTAGCCACCGGCAACGGCACAGTTCATCACGAGCTTCAGGCGGCTTTGCAGCAAGCACAGGCCCAGGGCTTGACAGTCTGGCGTTGCGGGCGTTGCTGGCAAGCGGGTTTAGAGCCCGATTTGTCGGGCTGGTGCCGTGTGAGTCCGTTGCCGGCAGCGCAAACACGCATTGAGCTGATGCTCTATTTGATGGACACATCATTTTCAGGTTGAATGGGTAGCGAGGGCACTCGCGCGCGCAGGTTCTATTGTCTTTTTTCAAAGACAATAGAACGCCTCTTTGCCCTATTGGAGTTTTGATGGAAACCGGTTTCCAAGGTTCGCTGGCTCAGCGCCCCATGCGCTTTACGCTGCTGCTTGAGGCCATTTTGATGGCCCTTGTTGCTGCATGTGGGGGCGGAGGTACGGGCCCCTCTGAAAACCCAGTCACACAGCTTAGCCAGGACGATACTGAGTCAACGCTGGCGGTGGACGCTGGAACCTGGATGCCGCTTGCCAATGAAAACGCCACGTTCACAGTGCCCGGAATTCAGACGGTGCGTTACGGTTCAGGTGCAACTTGGATTCAGCGGGCCGTCACCAGTTCGGGTCAATGTTCGAACTATTTTTTTGGCACAGATCCCTTGCCTTATGTTGCGAAAAAGTGTGAGGTGTTCGTGCCGGCACCAGCACCAGTGGGTTCTTGGTCTCAAGTTGCCGTAGAGGGCGGCAACTTCACAGTTTCTAGGTCGGGGCGTGTTCGATATGGATTCAACGCCACGTGGATTGAGAAGACGCTCTCAGGTACCGCAGCGTGCACCAACACATTCTTCGGTTCAGACCCACTTCGTGGTACCGTCAAGGTCTGCCAGCTCTTCAGCTCTGATCCACTGCCGGTACCTATACTCACACCCGCGCCAGCATCATCGTGGTCTCAGGTCGCCATAGAGGGCCAAAATTTTTCGCTCACTGGATCACATCGCATTCGCTACGGTCGAAATTTGTCCTGGACTGAGCGTACCTTGAGTGGGGATGCCCGTTGCACCAATGCGTTTTTCGGTCTGGATCCTTTGCGTGGCACTTTGAAGGTTTGTGAGGTATTGACGACACCGCCACCCACACCGGCCAGTGTCCGCTTGGCCATCGAGACGGGTTCGCATCCCACCAATCCCAGCATCTTTTTAACCAATGACAGCTTGTCGGTTTCGTTTGGCGATGATTTGAACCCTGCTTGTGCAACTCGCGCAGGAGATTTTTCGAGTCCTGATTTTGCAGGTTACGCTTGTCATAAGCGGGCTGTACGGGCTAATGTGGGGATCAAAAAAGGTGAGTTTCGCTATTTTGAGGGCCGCCGCCTGGGTGACAAAGCCAACTTTGGTTTTGGTTACACAACAGCCAACAGTGCCATCGACCCCTATTGCTGCCTTGTGGATGCACTGCCGTTGTCTGCGCGCACGCCACCTTCGATGTCAGTTAATACCGTGGGCGGGGTCTTTGTTCAGCTGCACAATGTTGGCGGCTTCAACCCTGATTCAACGTTTTACTATGGCTTTGCAGTCGATTACACCGCTAACAACCCGGTGGTCTACGTGGTGACAACGAATGACGCCGGTGCTTTGGCCCTGGATCGCCAGGAAACGCAAGGGTTCAACGGTGTGGATGTTATGCCGTTCATGTACGGTCATACAGGGCTAGGAAATGCCCCCGTGGGCTCGATCAATTTTGGCGCACAGCAATTCCACTATGACATGGCTGCCTTGCGAGCTGAGCTGGCCTTGATGGGGGCCAATTTAAGTCAATTCAAGCCTGGGGTGGGGGTGCACACTCAGCCTTGACTGAATGGCCTCTCGGCTCCTACCCTACGATGGCCCTACTTCATCCAATCAAACCCCGGCAACTTCAGTTCCGAGAGGTCTATACCCCCTCGGAACTGAAGTAAGTGCTATTTGCTCTAGGAGGTCCTGTGTTTCGGGTGTATGCCAAGCTGGTTCTGGCCACCATATTTTGGGGCGCCACCTGGACGGTCGGCCGCACGCTGGTTCAAGAGGTGCCGCCCTTTGCCGCAGCATTCATCCGCTTTGCAATTGCAGTCACATGCATGGGCTTTTGGCTGCACCATACCGAAGGCCGTTTGCCTAAAGCCCGAGCGCGTGACTTCGCTGTATTTTTAGTCTTGGGTTTTTTTGGGGTGTTTCTCTACAACACCTTTTTCCTGCACGGTTTGCAACACATTGATGCTGCCCGCGGAGCCATGATGGTGGCGCTCAATCCCGTGATGATTATTTTGGCCTCCGTGGCTTTAGGCTATGACCGATTGAGCCCCCTCAAGTTGTGGGGGATGGGTTTGGCTTTGGGCGGAAGCATTTGGGTGATCAGTCGGGGGGATCCTCTCCTGGCCTGGCGAGGCGCTAGCACGGGGGGGGGCGGTGGGGTCGGGGTCGGAGTCGGGGAAGGCTTGATTGTGGCCTGCTCAGTGGCCTGGACCATCTACACCCTCATGGGGCGACTCGCTAGCAAAAGAATCTCAGCTCTTGCAGTCAACACCTGGGCTTGCGGCCTGGGATGCCTGTTTTTGGGGGGGGCAGCGCTGGGTGAGGCGCAGGGCGCATGGGCCTGGCCTAACTATTCGCTCAAAGCCTGGGCGAGTTTGTTTTTTTTGGGCTTCTTTGGCACAGCTTTGAGCTACATCTGGTACACCGAGGGCGTCAAAAAACTGGGGCCTGCACGGGCTGCTGTCTTCATCAACCTGGTGCCCTTGTCAGGGGTTTTGATCGCCACAATCTCCTTGCAAGAGTCGTTGCCACTTGCTGTGTGGCTGGGCGGGGCAGTCAGTTTGATCGGGGTGGCCTTGACGTCGCTGGCCAACGTATCGAAGATCCAGCGCAGGGTGCGCGCTCATCGACCACCTTCGCTGCGAACGGACATCCGGCGCTTTAAAAACACCAGAGGTCTTCATATTTTGGAGGTGATGGCGGCCTGCATGCGGCATGGTAAACGTTTGAATATGCAGCTTCGATGTGGCCAACACGTCATCCCTTTGACGGTTTTTCCACTCGAGCGGCTGGTTTATAGCCCCTTGCCCATGGACGCCTTATTGTCTAACTCCGCCAGCGAGATGCGTGTCATTCATGTCGAGATTTCAACCTTACAGTCACCCAGCCTCAGCGACAACAGCTCACCACAAAATCAGTTTTATCCACTGCTTCCGTTGCTATGGAATTTGGCCATGCGCGGTGGACGAGATACGGTGCTGCCAGAAATTGCAGGGCAGGTGGCTTATCGAGTGGCACCCTCTGTCAATTTAACCCCCCTGGTCATCAAAAAAAAGGTTCTGTTGAATACAGTCAACAGACTTCGCCGGGAAGCCACCAGTTTGCGCAGTTTGGCCCAATGGCCGGGCATGGACCACCAGCTGGCGAGTCGGTTGTTGAACGCCATTTATTTGCAGTCGGGTCTCATAGTGACCCGATCACACCCACGTACCCTGAATGAAATTTTGATTGATTTGCTGCAAAAGCTAACCGTCCGAAGCATACAGCGCGAAAAGGGGCTGACTCGTGCAAGCCAGGCTGACAGATCAAAACCCAAGACCAGGCCCAGGCCCAGACGGCATGTTCGAGCGACTCAACACCGAGGAAGAAACCCAGCTTGAGCATGACTCCAAAAAATAATGCCTTACAGTATGAGCCTCATGAAGCAGCGCCCACCATTGCACCAATGAGCGCTCGCCAACGAAGTGTTCCACTTTGCCCCCCCACAACGCCCATCTGAAGCCCCCTATGCGCCTCAATGTACCGATCACGATCAATGACGAGCTCGAAGAGCAGATCATCAGCGCCACCGGCATGTTAGATCTTGCCAGTGGCGAAATCCATGACATCGTCTATACGGACTATGACATCAAGGTCAAGGGCCTTCCCGCAAATTTACCTGACTACACCTTCACCTGCGGGCAGCTGTCTCATGCAGGCAAAGATGTCGAGTTCAGCGTGCAGGTGGACCGAGTGAGCGGTCGATACAGCATCACCGCCAACGAGTTGCTGGCCGTCAAAGTTCGGGCTGCAAAGCTGTTTGCAGGCATCGATGGCAAAGCATTGGCCAGCAGTACCGCTGCAGCACCTTGGCGCAAGGATGTTCATTGAAAACGAACTGATGCTTGCTTATCGGCCTCTACTGGCGTTAGCCTGCTCAAGGGGCGCGCTTGAGTCGAATATGGGCAATTAAACCGCCATCAATGGCGTTATCCAGCTCAAAGTGTCCGCCCATGCGTTGAACGGCTTTTTCAACAATGGCCAACCCCAGACCCGCCCCAGTCGCCGCGGTGCGTGCTGCATCGCCGCGAAAAAAAGGGGTCATGACCTGACTGAGCTTTTTGGGGTCGACGCCAGGCCCATAGTCACGCACACTGACAATGACCCAGGGCCCTGTGCGCACAAAACCGATCACCACTTTGGCTACGCCTGTGGCTTCAGAGCGCCCATAACGGCAGGCGTTTTCGAACAAATTTTGCAGCACCCGACCGAGCTCAATTTCATCTGCCATAACTTTGGTGTCGGAGGTCACACGCGACGCAATTTGAATATGTCGTGTGTCTCGAAAGGCTGCTGCTTCACGGTCAACCACTCCAGACAAGTGAACGGGCTTGAGCTTGACCTCGCCGGGTCTGGCGTAATCCATGAATTTGTCAATGATGGCATCGAGCTGATCAATGTCTTGGGCCATGTTGTTTTTGGCTTCCTCGTCTTGCACGCTCATCTCTGTCTCTAAGCGCAAACGGGCCAACGGCGTGCGCAGGTCGTGGGAGATACCGGCCAACATCACTGCGCGATCCTCTTCAACCTTGGCCAGCTCACGCGCCATTCGGTTAAAGCCCATGTTGACCTGTCGGATCTCGCTGGTCATAGTGTTTTCGTCCAACCGAGAATCAAACTCACCATCTCGGATTCTGCTGGTTGCAAAAGACAAATCTCGCAAAGGCTGATTGATCAATCGCGCAATACCCGCTGAGCCCACTACGGTGGCTAGCAGCGCAATGCCTACCCACACGAACCATGTGCTGTTGGTCAAGGTGTTATTTCTTTTGGCGTCAGCCAAAACCCAGTAAGGGTCGTTTTCAATCGTGAAGCCCACCCACAAGCCGGCGACGCCGTTGACCTCGCTGGCTACGACAGTGCCTGGCCCCAGTCGATTGACTAACTTTTCACTGACTGTGCGCGATAAACCACTCAAATTCTCAAATGGGATCCATTGGTCGTGAGGCTCACGCGGTGAAATTTTGACCGATTGGGGCGTTGAAATACTCTTAATCAAAGTCACACGATTGATGCCATCTACACTCTTGAGTGCGGCCCGTGTGAGGTTGACCAAGTTAGCGGTTTGCTGGGCTGACTGTACGGCACGGGGCTCAAACTCAAGGGCTCGGAAGGTTTGCGTCCACGCCATAATGCCGCCCACCAGCAAAATTGCCAGCAAGAAAAAAGTACGCCAGAAGAGGCTCAGTGCAACGTGTTTTCTACCCATGAAATAAGTCGAATCCTTGGTCATTTACTGCCAACCCGCTGAGCAAATGTAGGCCTCATCTACTCAATTCCAGTGCGGCTTTTCTGCTGTAGTGCAGCCTCTTTCAAGGACCGCCGTCAGGCACAAACACATACCCCACGCCCCAGACGGTTTGAATGTAGCGAGGTTGAGTGGGGTCGGGCTCAATCAACTTGCGCAGCCTAGAAATTTGCACATCCAAGCTTCGGTCAAAAGGTTCGAATTCACGGCCTCGTGCGAGCTGGGCCAGCCTATCCCGTGACAGGGGTTGGCGAGGATGACGTACCAGCGCCTTAAGCATGGAGAACTCCCCCGTGGTCAGGGCAATGGTGTCGCCCTCTTTGGACAGCCGACGCAATGCCAAATCAAACTCAAAAGGCCCAAAGGTTACCGTCTGTGCCTCTTTAGTGGGTGCCCCTGGGGCTTCAACCGTGGGACGACGGCGCAGCACGGCATTAATACGGGCCAGCAGCTCTCGAGGATTAAATGGCTTGGGTATGTAATCGTCAGCACCCACCTCGAGGCCCACAATTCGGTCGACATCATCCACCTTGGCGGTGAGCATGATGATGGGGGTGACGTCCTTGGCACTGCGCAAGCGCCGGCAGATCGACAAGCCATCTTCGCCTGGAAGCATCAAATCCAACACAATCAAGTCAACGCTCTCGCGCATCAATACCCGATTGAGTGCTTTACCGTCTTCAGCCAACAAGATTTCAAAACCTTCTTGAGTCAGATACCGCCGCAGGAGATCTCTGATTCGAGCGTCGTCGTCAACGATCAAAATGCGGTCAACCCGAGATGGCGCGAGATTGTTGGACATCTTCGACTCCGAATTTGTAACAGACCGAATTTTGATCGCTTTTGCAGCCTAAAACGGCCC
This sequence comes from Burkholderiales bacterium, assembly GCA_031376995.1. GTDB lineage: Bacteria > Pseudomonadota > Gammaproteobacteria > Burkholderiales > Burkholderiaceae_C > CANHBY01. Next base: position 2,597 of record JANMEO010000134.1, on the reverse strand, counting down.
GCTATGTATGTCGATTTGTAAGTATTGCTCAATCTGTACACATCGATGACATAAAACAGACCACAATGTATATTATGTAAACTTTTTAAATAACAGCTAACGCACTTTAAGTTCAGACAACCTGATCTCCACTATCAATTACGGATTTTGCAAAGATCCCACCGCCAACTTCTCTGATTTTGGTGGTGAAAATTTCTGGCCCCCCAATTCAAAAATCATGCGTAAGTCAGTTCTCGGAAACACGGTCTCCGTCTGATTGAGCTCGTCACAAAGCGATGCAATGCAGCGATCACTGCTTTGTTGTGCGAGATGATGCAGCCGCACTGTCAGTGTTCTGCGCTCTAGCTTCGGTGGTGTACAGCGCTCGTAAAAGAGTGCGCGCCTCATCGGGACGCGTGAGCGACTCGCGCAAAGAATTTGCCATCGCTGTCTCAGCGCGATACGAAATCATCTTGATCGCATCAACAAAGTGTTTGCTGTGTGTGCTCAGCTGCTTGAAGCGCTGCTCCTCTGGCAAGTCCTTGAGCGCAAGGTGCCTCGGCGTCTCTTTTCGTTTGGCTTTCAAGCTGCCAACCTGCGCTCTGAGTACCTCCACTTCTTCTTGTAGCGCAGCCTTCTTCGCCGTGAATGCCTCAACGTGTGCTGCCTCAATAGCACCATCGATGCTCAGCGCCCCAAACTGGGCCGTGACTCGCGCAAGCTTTCCATTGGTGCTGCGCACCTGTCCATCGAGCTTGCGGTGCTCCGGATTGACAATCAAAATTGGATCAGTAATCTCCTGCGTTTGATAGTCCGACAAGCGGTCTAGGCTGTAGTGTTCGCGCGCATACTTGAAGTAATTTTCCTGAGACCATCGTGCAAACATATTGCTTGCCAGCCGTGTCATTTCTACACGGTATTTCGTCGAAATGATCGAGGTCTGATGCCCCGACTGGGTCAGCTTTCTGACCTCACGCACCCACAAGCCATTGCTTAAACGGGTACCTCGTTCAGCCAATTGCATGCGTGTAACTTGTCCATTTGACAGTGTCACTTGATGCGTAGAAAACTCCTCGACAGCCCAGTCACTCCCAGGAAATTTGTGATAACTCAGACACGCAATGCGTTTGACCTTGAGGCGCTGCATGAAATCTGGGCTATAGCCTTCACGATCAAAAACCAGAGCAAAACGATGCAAATAGGGGTCGGCCGCTAAGGCAAGATCATTCGGTTGGTTTGGCACATCCCGCAGCAAACGCGGCACGATGTCATTGTCCATGACCGCGATGAGGCCTGGGTCGAGCGCCTTGTTAATAACGAAGAACGGTTGCCCATTCATCGCGTTGACCCAGAAGTCGACAGTGGCACGCAAGCACAGCTTTTGCCGAGCCACATAGTGGCGTGGCAGTTTGGTTTGATCGCCGTGATAGACGCGCGTATGGCCATCGACGTAAAGGGTGCCGGCTTGATCAGGCTCTGTCTGCATCCATAGCTGGCATAGCTTGGTGCTCCACTTGGCGGCTTGACCATGGGCTGAGAGGTATTGAATTTTGGCGCGCAAGGTGCGCACCTCGGGCGCGCGGTCGAGGCCAAGAAGTTTGCCCCACTCACCTGGTGCGGTGTAGCGCAGAGACTCAATGGTGTCGAGTCGGCCCAGTGCCATAAAGCTGAGCAATAACAAGAGGCTGTCGAGCCCGTAGTAGCCATCGGGCAATTTGTTCAAAGAGTCTTCGCTGCACTCAAGCAGTCCCAATGCCAATAGAGCGGGCAGAGCAAAGAGCACGCCACCATAAGGTACATCCAATGTCTTTTGGAACTGCGGGGCTACTGCGGTCAATTCGCCGAGGCTGGCAGCCACGCGTGCTGGGACGTTAGAGGTGGCGCGCCCCATTGGCGTTTGGGCGTCTTGAATTGAGCGTTTGCTTTTGCTGCTTGCTGGCGTGTTGGTGCTGAGGTCGCTGGATGTGATGCTTTGACTTTCAGGGAGAGAGTCTTTTTTTTTCTGGCTTGCGCAGCCGACCAGCGCGGATTGCCTTGCTCAAGGTGTCAAACTTGATGCCCAATAGATCAGCAACCATCCGTGGCTCGTTGCCTTCATCCAATTGGCTTTGCGCTTGCTCGAGGACCGGCTGGGTTAAAACGACAGCACCGCGGCCAACGCGCGGCGCATAAAACGCTGGGGCACCTGCGGCTCTGAATAATTTGACGGCGCGTTTGATAGTGATCTGTGGCACGCCGAAGGCTCTGGCCACTGCGGCTTGCTTGACGCCGCATGTGACATGCAACTGCGCTGCAGCGACTAAAAACGAGGCCCGGTCGGATTGCTCATGCGTAAAGATGGGCATGCCACTATGAAAATAGGTCACCGCTTGTTCTGTCTTGGAAAAGCTCAGGGTCGGCGTGATTTCGGTTGCACCGTTGGGAAACAGGGGCAGGTGGAGTTGAGGCATGGAAGCAAAGTTTGCAAAAAAACGAAAATGGTATCTTCGCAAAATCTGGACCTGTTTGATCTCAGTACACAGAAGAATTTTGATATCTCTGCGCTACGCCTTGATTCATAAGGGTTTAGCTACTACACACGTGAACCGCGCCTGGAGTAGAGATCAGGTTGTCTGAAG
>JANMEO010000050.1:0-3243 GCA_031376995.1 Burkholderiales bacterium | reverse complement strand
AAATTCTTTCGAATACTGGTTTTTTTGTTTCATGGGTATCGCTCCTACGCGGACTATCCGCTAAGTTGGTGAAGGTCGAGTCGCCCAAGGGAGCTGCCCCCTCAGGCTCTCACAGAGCCGTATGAATCGAGAGGTTCACGTACGGATCTGTGAGAGCCTGAGGGGGCAGCTCCCTTGGGCGACTCGACCTTCACCAACTTAGCGGATAGTCCGCGTAGGAGCGATACCCATGAAACAAAAAAACCAGTATTCGAAAGAATTTAAAGAGCAGGCCTTGCTCAAGGCGAGAGCTCGAGGCGACCGGACTTTGAGGCCTTAGGGTTGTGAATGTCAAAAACAATCAAAGGGAGTGAAGGGCGATCTGCGGCGCTGCAAATCCTCGCGCCACCAAAGGGTATGGCTGTGGTTTGCGTTTTGCATCTCATCACTTCACACACTTTGCCAACATAGCATCTTCAGATGGAATGGGCATTAAGCGCTTTTTCCTTCGGGTCTCTCGTTGGAGGTCGTTGGGCGCAGCGCCGACACGCGCCATTAACTCGGCAACCTGCTGTGTGGCGGCCTCGAGTCGGCCACTTGTTGTCGCCAGTCGCACAGCCAAATCCTCACGCTCGGCTTGTGTTCTGGCGAGATGGTCAGCCGCAGCTGCATAATCTTGTGCTGTACGCTGGAGCTGCATTGAGCGCGTCACAACCTCGGTTCGCAGCGACTCCATGTCATTGGCAAGACGTTCACTGCGCTGCGCCGCCTTGATAAGCTGATGCTCGGCCCTTTTTTGTGCCTCCCGAGCCTCAGCAACCTGCAGCAAGACATGCTTTTGCACCCCTTCGAGTCGCTCAGTGGCCCGAGCCAGTTCTTCGCGCAACTGAGCCTGGGATGCCACAAGTGCCTTTTGCTGTTCGCGAAGTTGATGTTCGTAAGATTCACGCTGCGTCTCAAAGCGGATTGAGGCCGCACGAAGATCACCCGCAAGCCGTTGCTCGATGTCGATGGTTTTTTGCAGCGCTGAATCTCTGGCATCTCGCTCACGTTGGGCATTGACTCTGGCCTCAGACTCGCTCGTACGAGCCTGATCCAACTGATCCCTCAGGTCTGCTATCTCAGACTGGGCTTGAGCTGTTGCGGCGTTGGCAGCATCGGCGCGGATCAGCGCCTCAGCCAGCTCTGCCTCAACCTCGGCACGACGTTCGTCAAACACATGCTCGCCATGTTCGACCGCCGCAGCCCAAGCAGCCAACATGGCGTTGACCACGGGTGTCGGCAGCGAAGAGCCCAGCGCATGGGTCTTGGCTTGGTCATCTTTCCACAGCTTTAACTCGTCATTGATGGTTGTGCGGCTGCCTTGTCGTATTTCAGCGTAAATGAGGTCGACCGTAAGGTCGTGTGGATGTTGGCCTGAGGCGACCAATTTGGAGGCGGCCAGGCGTGTGCGCTGGCGTGTGTCACTGACTCGACCCATGTGGAAATCTTGCTTTTGATTGAAAACCAAAGTGTATACGCTTGAATTACGTTATATGCATAACGATACAAATTATAAATTTACGATAATGCTTCTTATCAAAAGAAATGACGTGGTACGCTCCTCAAAACGACTACAAAAAAGCAAACAAAACCATGGCGTCTTTGTTGCCCCCCCCCGCTTTGCCTCCAGCATTGGTGAGTGATGGCTTTGACCGCCTGTGTGTGCCCGATGGAAGACTTGGCATCAACCGCGCGCAAGGCGGCATCTGCCAGCTCTCAGCTGACACCGACATCGACGCCATTCGCGCCTGGTTGACCGAATACTCAGGCTCCCCGCATACGCTGCGGGCTTATCGAAAAGAGGCTGAACGCCTGCATATATGGGCCACGCGTGTGGCTAGAAAACCCATCTCCAGCCTGAGCCGAGAGGATCTATTAGCCTTTGAGGCCTTCTTAGCCGCACCTGGTGAAGAATGGATTGACAGCAAGCTTCCACGTCGCGGTGGGGGTCGGCGACTGTTTGACGGCCCACTTTCACCCCAAAGCGTGCACCATGCCCTGGGCATCCTCTCGGGGCTTTTTGCATACCTGGTCGCAGCTGGTTATTTGGCTGGTAACCCCATGGCGCTTCGCCGTCAGCGAAAAACTGGCACTCATGGTCGACAGTTGGCCGTTGAGCGCTACCTGGATCAAGGCTTGTGGCGTTATGTGCTTAATTTTGTTGACCAAATGCCGCAGGTGACTCAGCGCGAGTGTCAACACTTTGAAAGGGCACGCTGGGTGCTGCGTCTTTTGTATGGGGCGGGGCTTCGCGCAGCTGAAGCAGCCCAGGCACGCGCCGCTGATCTTTATGAGCGGCGCGGAAAATGGTGGCTGCATGTCATTGGCAAGGGCGGAGTTGAGGGTGACGTCCCTGTCTCTGAAGAGCTGATGGCCGACCTCTCACGCTATCGCGTGTTCTATGGACTCGCGCCCCTGCCAAGGCCTAATGAAACAACGCCTCTCATCATGTCAGTGGGTGGTCGGCCAGAACACTGCCTGACCTCGACGGCGATCTATCTTGTCGTCAAAGACATTTTTCTAAATGCAGCCGAGGCCATGGGTCATCAAGATCTTGTCGGCACTGACAAATTACGGCGCGCCTCAACGCACTGGCTAAGACACACTGCGGCCACCCATCAGGCCGATGCCGGCAACGATTTGCGGTTTATCCAGAAAAATCTGCGCCATGCTTCGTTAGAAACCACTGCGATTTACCTGCATGTTGAGGATGATCGCCGACACGAAGCCACGACCGTTGGCCAGCGTGCCCCATTCGCCAAAGGCCTTGACAAACTGGCCTAATGGCCTATGGCTTCAGCGCTTATGAGAGCCGTCGGCGTCAAGGGCGTGATTTGTGGGATTTCATGCATGACGCGGTGAATGCATGGATTGACGAAACTGCCCCTCCCAGCTTCGGGGCTGTTCGGAAAATAAATCGGAGAAAATTGGCGGATTTTGAGACTGCAGATGCAAGAACGCTATGCCCTGAGTGACGAGCAGTGGGAGAGGTTGTCCGGGCTGATACCAAGAGGAGGTCGGTGGCGACCCGGGGCAAGTGAGAGGCGGTTTTTAGATGCGTTGATGTGGATCGCAACGACGGGTTCGCCATGGCGGGATTTGCCAAGTGAACCGCCCCGGGTTTCGCGGAGGCTCCAACGAGAGAGAATGGAGCCATGAAAAAGTCACCGAAATTTTCACCCGAGGTACAAGAGCGCGCCGTGCGCATGGTGAGCGAACACC
>JANMEO010000019.1:0-21004 GCA_031376995.1 Burkholderiales bacterium | reverse complement strand
CTCAACCCATGACCAGGTAGCCAACCTGTTCATGTACTGCCGCTACAACACGCAGGCGCAGGCCAGGCGAGAGGCGCGCGCCCAGGCCTTCCAGGGTGAGCTGCGCGTCGATGATGGCCTTCCTGGCAGCCTGAGATTGCGTGGCAATCTGCGTTACAAAATCGCTTGTCCCACCCCCAACAAGTTGACAGTACCGAAAGAACTTCTAGAAACCAGATCCATCGTTTATCAGCATCGATCAAGGCATTGTTTGAGGCCATGCGTCACTACCGAGACCGCCCAAGCTCGGGGCCCTGATTTGATCGACTGAATACGCGAACACCCGCATCAATACACGTCGGAACTGAAGATGCTGCTACACCAAGCAACGGCTGCGCCCGCCGTCCAGCGGCACCACTTGTCCTGTCACATACGTGGCGTCCATCAAAAGCCATTTGACTGCACAGGCCAGCTCTTCAAAACGGCCCAAGCGCTGCAAAGGGATCGAGCCCAAAATAGCCTGCTCGCGCTCAGCATCTGTCCAGGTGGGAGGAAAGGGTAAGGCACCGGGCGCCACGACATTACAACGTATCTCTGGGGCCCATTCAACAGCCAAGGTGAGCATCAGCGCTTGCAGGCCGGCCTTAGAAACGGTGTACCAAACGTGGCTGCGTGCTGGCTGACTGACATGGATGTCTGTGATCGCAACCACTGAGCTCAAGCCCCGACGAAGGGCCGCCAAAATGCTGGCATGTGCAAACAAATGAACAGCAAGGTCATCATTGCGACGAGACTCATCATCGAGCTGGCTGGGCTGGTAAACCGATGCATTGCAAACACAATGCTTGGGTGCCAGCGTCATCACCCAATGGGGCACCGTGACAGGCTGAGACAAATCAGCCTCCCAAAGGCGCACAGAACCACCCCGGCGCGCATTGAACTCATCCGCAAAGGCGGTGGCTGAAACGCGAGATCGAGGGGAATGGTGGGCAATGATCCCCAGACCTGCTGCATGAAGCAACCGACCGATGGCCTCGCCACCGCGCGCTGTAGCCCCAGTGATCAAGACCCAACTCATCTCGTCAAAGTCAGTTTGGCAACATCAGGCCAAGGATAGTGCTTGCTAATGCCTACGCGGACTGACTCCACAGGCTGTAGCTGTGCAATGCGATCACGAATCACTGTGCTGACCTGCTCTAACAAATCCCACCGGCGCTCGGCAAAGACGGCATGCACGATATCTCTCAAGGCGCCATAGTCGAGAGTTTGCGAGATCTGCCCAGAGCTGGCCGCCGCATCAGAAAAATGCTCGGCAAGCTGAACGATTAGTGAAACACTCAAGGTTTGAAGTCTGCCCAGTTCGCCAGGTGCAATACCGATATCGGACTGCACGGTAATTTCCATTTCGATCAGTGCCATAGTCGGCAGTTTCCAAAGTTGCACATGTGCTGTTGAAGCAGCTTTGATGATATACCCCTCGGAACTGAAGATGCCGAGGGGTATACATCAGTGGCCGCTAAACTCAAGCCTCTTGGGCAGGGGATCAGCGACGATTGCCAGGCTTAGCCTGATGGGCCTTTTCAGCTCAACCCTGCCCCATTAAGTATCGTGAAAGGCATGCATGTTGAACTGGCTGACTCTTTGGGATCAACGCTATTTTCCGCTGCGTTATGTACCCTGGTATTTATGTGCCGTCGCGTGTTTACTCACGGCGTTTACCTCGGTAGCCCTTGATGTTGCCAATGGCTGGTGGTTGATCTTCTTGATAGCGGTTGGTATTGGGTTTTTTGACACCCAACAAACACGTCACGCCGTTTTGCGCAACTACCCTGTGATTGGCCATCTGCGTTTTTTGCTGGAGTACATTCGCCCCGAAATCAGGCAGTACTTTATCGAAGGCGACAATGAAGTTGCGCCTTTTTCGCGCGCACAACGCTCGCTGGTGTATCAGCGTGCAAAGGGCGATTCTGACAAGCGGCCCTTTGGCACCCAGCGCGATGTGCAAGCCCCCGGCCATGAGTGGCTCAATCACTCTATTGCACCCACGACGCTGGCAAGCCATGATTTTCGTGTGTTGATCGGAGAAAATCGGGCACAGCCCTACAGCGCCAGTGTCTTTAACATCTCAGCTTTGAGCTTTGGGGCCTTGAGTGCCAACGCCATTTTGGCGCTCAACCAAGGCGCCCAGCGCGGTGGGTTTGCGCACGACACCGGTGAGGGCTCGATCAGCCGTTATCACCGCGGTGATAGTCCAGGGCGTGGGGGTGACTTGATCTGGGAAATCGGATCGGGCTACTTCGGCTGCCGACACGCTGATGGGCGTTTTGATCCTGAACAATTCAAGCTGGAGGCCCAAGACCCGCAGGTCAAAATGATTGAGCTCAAGTTAAGCCAGGGCGCCAAACCGGGCCATGGCGGTTTGCTGCCAGGACCCAAGGTCACGATAGAAATTGCCCAAAGCCGCGGTGTGCCCCCCTGGCAGGACTGCATCAGTCCAGCCGCTCACAGTACGTTCTCAACCCCCATTGAGATGATTCAATTTGTGGACCATCTGCGCGAGTTATCGGGCGGCAAACCCACAGGTTTCAAGTTGTGCATCGGACACCCGTGGGAGTGGTTTTCGATTGTCAAAGCCATGCTTGAAACTGGCATCACGCCCGACTTTATTGTTGTCGATGGGGCTGAAGGTGGCACGGGGGCTGCGCCTCTAGAGTTCACAGACCATGTCGGCGCACCCTTGCAAGAAGGGCTGCTGTTGGTGCACAACACCCTGGTGGGCCTGAACTTGCGCTCATCCCTGCGCTTGGGCTGTGCTGGCAAAGTAGTCAGCGCTTTTGACATTGCCCGCATGATGGCTCTGGGGGCCGACTGGTGCAATGCCGGGCGTGGCTTCATGTTTGCTCTGGGCTGCATCCAAGCCCAAAGTTGCCACACAGGCAACTGCCCCACGGGCGTGGCCACCCAAGACAAGCTGCGTCAAAGCGCCCTGGTCGTGCCCTCCAAAGCTGAGCGCGTTTTTCAATTTCATCAAAACACGCTCAAGGGCCTGCGAGACCTGGTGCAAGCAGCCGGCTTGCACCACCCCCAAGACATCACAGCACACCACATCATGCGTCGTGACTCTGAGCAAGGGGTCAAACCGTTGTCGAGTTTGCTGGCCTTTGTGCCACCCGGCAAGCTGTTGAGTGACCCCGGCTGCGAAACACTCCCAGCGGTGTTTCGTAACCACTGGGGCCAAGCTCAAGCCGAGAGCTTTTCACCTTTGGCTGGACGTGGTGTGTCTTTAACCAAGACCCCATGATGCCCATCCAACCTGAACCTGCTTAAGGTGGCGATCTGGATTTTGATCAAAGACGCTGCCCCGTACGCCACCCATGCGTTGCCCTTCAGGGCTGAAACAACACTAAGGCGTGGCCGCCTCAGGCGGCGTCGTCACCACTTTGCCATCTTTCACCGGCAGCGGGGCGTTTGGCTTGAATGAAGTGCGCACCACGCCTTGCTTGCCATCAAGACGGTAAGTGACGTTGTAGCCCACCAGCCTTTGAGACTTGTCCTGCACCGTCTTGCAGCGTCGCTCAGTGGTGGTGGTGACGTCTTTCTGCTGCATGCCCTTTTGCACCTGGTTGCCGGCGTAACCACCAGCGGCAGCGCCGCCCACCGTGGCCAGCGTCTTACCCGTGCCACCGCCAATGGTGCTACCCAAAAGGCCACCGGCAACGGCGCCTATGACCGTGCCGGCGACACGGCTCTTGTCTTCCACTGGGGCTTGATGCTTCACCTGCACGTCTTCACATTGTGCGCGTGGCGTCACCACGGTCTCGAAGATTTCTTTGGCGCTGACCACCTCGGCAAATTTGGGCTTCGTTAATGCTTGGTAGCTGGTGACGCCTGCAGCTCCCGCCACGACCATGGAGATGCCACCTAAAGCAAATCCCTTCAACATCGACTTGTCCATCAGTTTCTCCTTATAGACTTCTACCGCTAAGCCAAGAGTATCCTGAAGTGGCTGTGTTGGTAAAGGGAGTGAAGGGGGATCAACGTCCCGCTTTGAAAAGCGTGAATATGCGTGTTTGAATACGGCGAATGTTTTGTGGCACGGCGTCGGGGGGGGTTAGTCTTTTTTTATCGACGTCACTCAAAAAAATGCTCTTATTGTTGGCCACGGCCGGGTCAACAAACTTGATCGACGCAGCATTGGGGTTGGCATAAAACACCGTGTTGCTCAAGCTGGCATGCACTTGTGGGCGCAAAATGTAATTGATGAAGCGGTGGGCATTAGCCACATTTTTGGCATCTTTAGGGATGGCCATGGTGTCAAAAAACAGCGTGGCGCCCCCACTGGGCACGAGGGCCTCGATCTGCGCCCCTGTCTGGTTATCAATGGCCCGTTGCCTGGCGATATTGATATCGCCCGAGTACCCCATCACGGCGCACAGAGCCCCTGAGGCCAGATCGTTGATGTAGGCCGATGATGAATAACGGCTGACGTAAGGCCTGACCGCTTTGAGCATTTGGCTGGCGGCGTCGTAATCAGGGGCATTGTGGCTGTAAGGCGGCTTGCCAACAAACATCATGGCGACAGGCAGCACCTCTGAGGCTGAATCGAGAAAATTCACCCCGCAACTTTTGAGCTTGCTGGCGTATTTGGGGTCAAACAGCAGGCTCCAGGCGTTATCTGGCATGGGCAGCTCACCCAGGGCTGCTTTGACTTGGGCGGTGTTAATACCCACCGTCACATAGCCCCAGAGCCACGTGACCAAATATTGATTGCCTGGGTCAACTGCGGCCAACTGCGCCAAAAGACCAGCGTCAAGGTTGTTCCATTGACTCAGCTGATTGCGATCTAATTTTTGCAACAAGCCCCCTTCTAGCTGGGCTTTTGCAAAATGGGCACCTGGCACGACAACATCGTAGCCAGTCTTGCCGGCCACCAGCTTGGCATGCAAAACCTCATTGTTGTCGTAGTTGTCGTATCGAACCTTGATGCCGGTCTCTTTTTCAAAGTTTCTGATCGTGTCTTCAGCAATGTAGTCTGACCAGTTATAGACATTGAGCACCTGAGGCTCATCGGCTTGTGCCATCAACGGGGCACCCAAGCAACCGCCAAAAACGCACAACAAGGCCACCAAGCGGCAGCGTCTGAGCATTGACATCGAGCGGGTCCTTTCAAACAAACACTGAGCGAAGGTTTAACGTGACCGCGAGCCTGTGAGGCCACGCAGTTGGCTGCCGTTTCTATGCCCATCATCAGGTCGGATGAGCATGGCTTTAATTATCCGGCATGTGCGTGACCTGAAACAGGGGGCTCTTTGCCACTGTCTCATTTTGAAGGGATTGCCGCCTCACCACCTTCGAGTTGAAAGGGTGTAGCCTCATTCATCGACACGCAACGAACCCAACAAGCCCTGCTTTTCTTCAGCAGGCCCAGCTGAAAAGTACAACGCATTGGAGTCACCTAGACTGGCCCCATTGCCAAATTGCAGGCCCCACAGCCCTTCAATCTCGATCAGCGTCCCGTTGGGGCGACGCAGATAGTCAATAAAGTGACCACTCGCGACATCGTAAGCGGCAATACGCCCTGCGCCGCCAAAGTTGCCTACGAGCAACGCCCCTGACATGCGACCGAAATTTGAGGGAGCAATGGCCAACCCCCAAGGGGCATTCAATCGGCCATCATCAGCCATCACTTTGACCAAGTGGCCACTGAGATCAAACATCGCCACCCGGCCTCGCGATGGACGCTCGCCTTCAGCATCAGCTGCCATCGCATCTTCTTCGGCAGCAAAAAAATTTGTTGGGTCGTCCGGGTCGGGCTTTGACTTGGCATAAGCCACAAACACATAGGCCCCTCCCATCCAGCTCAGCACCTGGACGTTGAATGGCACGTAGTCGCCAGGTGTGGGTCTGAGCTTATTAGCGATGAATGGATTGGCAAAGCTCGCACCAAGAGCTATCGGCTGCCACCGCTCATCCCAGGCGCGAATTTGGGGGTCGGCACCAAAATCTGCTGCCCACAAAACATCCCATGTGCCCGGCTTTATAGCGAGGCCAAAATAAGCGTGCCCCTGAGCGCTGTTGTCAATCACTTTGACGGCTGGGCCATCGAGACGCACGATACTGCCATCATCAGCGTCACGCTCAGTCCAGGCAGAAATAACGCCTGAGTCGGTACAAAACACAAATCGAGCTGAACCCGATAACGTGCGTGTTTGGCCAGCAACCTGCACCGTCTGCCCTGTTACCGGAAAACCACCCCCAGCCAAAGGCGAGCCATTGAAAGCGACGCCTGTCGTGAAACCGACAAACTTGGTGGTGTCGATGACATCTGGCTCACCATCAAGCGCCCCCGCCCCGGGGATCTTGACAATCGCCAGTGCATCTTGACTCAGCAGGCGAAGACTGGTGTCTGCCGACGCAGTCACATCACCAACAAACTGGTATGAGTAGCCCCCAGCAGCCACCCAAAAATGACCCCCAGCACCTGCAGGTCGAATGGCAATGCCCCAGGCGTTGAGAAATTCGGATGCCTGCTTGGTGGTGCCCATAATAGGCTGAAATTGGGCGGCTGAGGCGGTATCTGACACAAGGTTCGACTGCACATACGCATTGGCTGGCTCAGCACCGCCAGCTTCATCGGCTTGGCCACCTCCACAAGCAACCATCAGCGTGGTGGCACCGGTAGCGATTAAAAATTCTCGTCGTTGCATCGTGTGACTCCATGGGTGATTTTCAAAGGGCGGACTGAGCGTCAATGCTTGCAAAAGCACGCCAGCCACTCGCCAGTGACTGCCAACTCAGGCAGTCACTGTCATTGTTTGTCGCCTGTCGACAGGCAGGCTTAATGATATCCACTTTTTCTTAATAAGAACCATTCGCATTAAGAAAAAGGCCTTGGGGGGGCCCGTGGCCTTTAATTGAAAGTTGCCCGCGCACTTTTTGAGAATGCCAGTAACCCAGCATGTTCAGTTCTGAGTGGCAAACCCATTCAACCTGAAGATGTGTTGGCAAAGGAAGTTAGGACTTACGCAAAAGTCATCGAGATCCCAGGCGTTTTAAGTTGTGCTCGGAGGTAGACATCGAGCAATCCATGCTTGATGAGGTACAAGGTCTTGTCGGCTTTCTTGTCTACGTTGGCCAAAGGCGTCCAAACCAAAAAGGCGCAGGCAATGTGGTTGCGCTGAATCCGAGCTTTTCTAAATTAGCAGCGTTCAAGCCCGGTGAGTTGTTTAGCTTCTCGGTGAAACTGCTCAATCTTCCAACGCCAGGCGCACACTGTGTCTGCATCCGACGAAGAGTTTTGAGTGAGGTCGTATGTCACGACAAAATCCGTGCTGCGAGTAGGCACCACAAGCCGGAACAGTTTGACCCGATGCCCCTCGGGGAAATCTTTGATCTTGATCAGCTTACCAATGCTCAATTCTTGATCAGGCCATGCGCGTTGCCGCTGTAGTGTCGTCGCACCGGCTCAATGCGACGGGAGAAATTCTTGTCCAGCATCGTGTCATCAAAAACAATGTAGCCATTAGGCGAATGAGTCACATCGCCTTTGACGTTGTGCCAAACATCGCTACCCGTCAATGCCACGATCCGTCCGTTGCCGCACAGACAAGGCCAGCCTCTTGCCCGAATCTTGACTTCAACTGCCCAGTACATGTGCGGTTGTTTGCGATACGAACGTGCGCGAAAAAATCCCCGCAATGGAACGTCGCCTTGTTGTCGCAGGCAGGCAATCGGTCAAAAAATAAGGAGCGCCAAATCGGGAGATTATTTTGCACACGATGCTTAGCTTAGCGAAATCCCGCCGCTTTCACCTTGCTCTATAAAGGATTGCCATGGAATACGAACCTCAATCAACAGCACCTCTCGTTCCTGATGCCTTCGCCGCGTGGGCGGTCTATTTCGCCAACGCGCAGCGTCTTCACGAGGTGTTAGTGGACACCTTCAGGCGCATCGCCGAGGCACGGTGCCTTGCGAACGTCGATGCCTTTTCGGAAATCAGCTCGCACCTGGTTGCGATGACCGCAATTTCAGGCGCCGACGCCGCTTTGGCGGCTTGGCCCTCGCTCATGCAGTCCACACTCAAGCGCCAGGCGCGGCTGCAGCAATGCAATCTGGACATCTGCTCATCGGCCTTACAGACGACCACCGCCCTACTGACCGCAAACGCCAGTGCGGCCCCATTCGGGGCTGCGGGGTCTGATCGCTCTGCGACTGAGCTGATCAGCGATCGCCGTGTCAAGGCGACGGTCATCAGCTTCCCAGATCGCCGTGCCGCTGCAGCGGTTCAGGGAACCGAGGCCAGCATCCAGCAGAGCACGCGCCACAAAGGTCAGGCCGCAGTCGCACGCCGCTGACAATTTGACTGCTGTTGATGGCCGCTCTTGGCCGGGCAACGCAGCAAATTGCCCCTCACTCACTTTCGCGACACAGCATCTTCAGGATGAATGGGTATAGACCTCAGAAAGGTAATCCTTCATGAAACTGTCGACAATTTCCACGACAACCCGTTCACACAACGCAACCGCCCAGGCCTCGCTGGCTTGTGCGCTTGCGTTGTGCTCCCAATTTGCTTTCGCTGGCGGCGATCAAAGCGCGCTGCCAAGCCGTTTGCCCGATGCCAAGATCAGCTTGGTCGACGGCATCAGCCGCGCCGAGCAACGGGAAGGTTTCCCCATTTCCGCAAAGCTAGAGATGGCGGGCAGCGACTTGCATTTGAGCGTCTACACGGCAAAGCAGGGACGCGATGTTGCCGCCGAAAAAAATGAGTTGATCGAGTTGAAAGGCGACGCGAGCAAGGCAAGCTGGAATCCCGAGAAAGAAATTTTCAGCGACAAGCCGCACATTGCGCGTGCTTCGATGCATCTGACCGTCATGCAGCAGTCAGGATTGGGCTTGACCGACTTGCTCAAGAAAGCGGCGCCTCAGCATCAGGGCACTATTTACTCGATTACACCAGAAATACAGAACGGGAAACCCGCATTCAAGCTACTGCTGCTGAGCGCGCAGGGCAAGGTCAGCGAGTCCTGGATTGACTTGGGCGGCAACAAGTTGGCGTATTGACGAACGTACCGGTGACCCTGGCGCCATAGAAAGTTCCACGTCGTAGAAAGAGAGAGCGAAGTACGAGGATTCGGTGTCCCGTGTCAAAGGGACAGTACCCCGGTCTACATCAAACGTAACATCAAGGATGTGAAACATGCAAGCAACAAACGATTCTGATCACAAGATTCTCATCACTGGCGGCGGTGGCTTTATTGGCTCCTATCTGGTCCAGGCGCTCACCAGCCTTGGCTACAAGGTGGTCGCATTCGACAACAACCCAGAGCGGATTCGATTGGAGGGTTTCTCAAACTACGAGACAGACATCAAGCCGAATTTGACGTTTGTCCAAGGTGATTTGACCAGCCTTCCAACCGTGCTGGAGGTCTTTGACCGCTATCGCCCGACGACGGTTTTTCATCTCGGCGCATTGCTGTCCGCAGGCGCGGAAGCGAGGCCGCAACTGGGCTATGAAGTGGATTTGGGCGGCACGCAAAACGTTCTGGAAGCAGCACGGCTCTTCGGCGGTGAAGGCAAGGACCGCGTGAAGGTGCTGTTCCCCAGCACCATCGCTTCGTTTGGTACGCATTTGCCGTCTGCGGTAGGTGGTGTCAAACCGCTGGTGCCGAACGAATATGTGCAGATGCCGACCACGGTATACGGCGTCGCCAAGGTATCCTCGGAGCGACTGGGAGAGTACTACACGCGTAAGGGCTGGGTTGACTTTAGGGCCGTTCGCTTCCCCTCCGTCATCGGCGCCGGACGTGGCCCCGGCGGCACGACCGTCTATTCAACATTGATGGTGGAGTTGCCAGCGTTGGGAGAGAACTATTCGGCGTATGTCTACAACAGCACCCGCGTGGCTATCGTCTATGTGCGGGACGCGGTCCGCGCCCTGATCGATTTGTGGCGTGCCAATGAAGAAGACTTTGGCAAGAGTCTGCTGGCGCCCGGCCAGACCGAAACGCCGGCCGCGAAAGCCGAACGTATTCTGGCGAATCGGGTCTACAACATCCAAGGTATTGCCGACAAGTCAGGTGGCGCGCCACAACCACCCCAGGCGGTCGATATCTATACAGCGTTCAGGGATGCGCCCAATCTTAACCCGGCTACCAAAAAGGGAATGGTCAGCTTTGCAACACCGCCCGCCGATGGCAGCACGCCGGGCATCATCAGCACCTTGAATGGCTTTGGCTTCCTCGACGATACGCGGGCTCAAAAGGATTGGGGGTGGAGCCTAAAGTACCACCTGCAAGAGGCTGTTGACGATTTCGTCAAAGAAGCGCAAACCCAGCGCAAACGCATCAAGAAGTTGGAATTGTGGGGCTAGGCGCCCCCTGCGAATAGCAAAAACGGTGCGATGCGAGTTGCACCTTTTTTGCCAGGTTAGCGGGTCGTTTATCTAACCCAAACAGCCTGATGGACGGAAGACGCAGAGATGAATGCTAAGGCCTTGGTCCTATGGGTAACGCTCAGTCTGGGTAGCGCACACGCCCAGGCTGTGCCCTTGCCGAAATTCAACATCAAACTGGACGAGACTTCTGTTTCCGGTCTCTCGTCCGGTGGCTACATGGCGGTTCAATTCCATGTTGCGTATTCGTCGCTGGTAAAAGGAGCCGGCGTGATCGCCGGGGGCCCCTATTTTTGTGCGCAGGATGATCAAAATACCGCCACCAGCGTTTGTAGCTGCACTGGTTTACTCGGCTGTCAGCCGGGGCAAGCTGGGCAAATGGTCGCCGATTTAATTCAGATCACCGACCAACGCGCGAGCCAGGGCACCATCGATCCGTCGGGAAATCTATCGGACTCCCGTATTTGGTTATTCTCTGGCAGCGCTGACTCGGTCGTCCCGACACCCATCATGCAGGCACTGGAGACGTATTACAAACACTACGTCAATGCTGCGCAGATTTTTTTCAAAAAGAACATCCCCGCCGAACATGCCATGCCAACTGATTTCTTCGGCAACCCGTGCAGCGTCAAGGGAGATCCGTTTATCAACAATTGTTCTTTTGATGCAGCGGGCGATTTGCTGAAATGGATTTACGGCAGTTTGAACCCGAAGAACACGGGCGCATTGGGCGGCAAGTTCATCGAGTTTGACCAGGGCGAATTTCTTTCCAGTCCAACGTCGCATGGCATGTGGCCGACCGGATCGGTTTACGTGCCTGCCGCATGCCAACAAAACGCGCAATGCCGGGTGCATGTTGTGTTCCACGGATGCAAGCAATACCCGGGCGCCTCATTCGCCAGCGGACCGCAGGGAAAAATAGCCGATACCTACGTAAAAAACAGCGGCTACAACCAATGGGCGGACACCAACAATATTGTCGTGCTCTATCCGCAAGCCAATGCGATGAATGTTGGCACCCGGCTCCCACGCTCCAACCCCAGCGGCTGCTGGGACTGGTGGGGATATGACGATGGCGCCTATGCCCAAAAAAGTGGCCATCAGATGGTCGCCGTCAAGGCGATGGTGGACCGACTCGCCGGTGTTCCGCCACCAACAACACCCACACCCACCACTCCCCCTAGCAGCACGCTATTTTGCGGTGCCGCGCCGAATGCCAACCATGTGACGGCCGCCCGCGCGTATTCGTTTTTCTTCTGGGCATATTTTGCGAAGGGGTCCAATGATTTCCTGGGTTGGAGCAGATTAACCGTCACAACCTTGAAGGAGGCTTCGCAGGGTTCGTACCAGCGGGTGGCGTCATGTCCTTGAACGCCACCGAGGGTGTCGCTGGTTTTTCTGCGAGGTGCAAGAAAAATTGGTGGCCCAGCCTTGCATCAGACGTGATGGCACATGAGCATCGAAACTTCGCCCTGACGTATCCATTGGGCATACTGGAGGAATGTATGAAATCAATGGTGACGGTGGCAATTTTTCTCTCTGCGGCTGCGAATGCCCAGACCGCTACGTTTGACACGGATGCCATCAGCCGGCCACCCACAGGGTGGACGTGTGGCACAACCGGCAAAGGATCGCCGCGCTGGACCATCGAGACGGATACGACTGCGCCGACCCTCCCGAACGTTTTGAAGCAGCATGGTTCAGCCGACTACCCCTGGTGTGTCAAGAACGACACCCTCCTGCGCGACGGCGTGGTGGAAGTGAAATTCAAGTCCGTATCAGGCAAGGAAGACCAGGCCGGTGGGCTCGTTTGGCGCTGGAAGGACAGCAACAATTACTACGTCGCGCGTGCCAACGCGCTCGAGGGCAATGTGTCGCTGTACCACACCACCAACGGTTCGCGCAGAACCATCGCGTACAAGGACGCGCCGATCTCACCCGGCGTCTGGCACACACTCCGGGTGACGTTCAAAGAGGCCTCGATCCAGGTCGCGTTGAACGGAAAGGCCTACATCGATGTTCGCGACGAACATATCGTGGGCGACGGCAAGGTCGGCGTCTGGACTAAAGCCGATAGCGTAACCCTGTTCGACGATTTTGACTATCGATAGCCTTGTCTCACGTGATAGGGGCAGTACGCCCCACCCGCCGAAAATTCAGGCGGGTGGGGTGCGGCGCAATTCAGGTTTTGGCCATTGCTCCCTACCCGAGCTGCCAGGCCTGGCTCAAACCAGGGCAACAGTTTGAGGACTGTTCAGGATGATTTTTAGGCAGTCAGACATAAGGGGTGCTAGTCCCCCTCGGAACTGAAGATGCCATGTCGTCAAAGGATATCGCGAGCATTTGCAACGCCGCAGACTCATTGCCCAAGCGGCTCAATGACACAGCATCTTCAGGTTGGATGGGTATAAACTTGCCAGGGCATGCTTGGCTGGCATACCCTCAAGCCTCGACAGCATGCTTCGTCAATCAAAATAGCGCCTGACTCAACGACATAGTGCGCAACCCCGCGCAGGAGACCTTTCGATGACTGCCCGTGCTGCCACTGACCCCCGAAACCATCAACGCGGGGGGTTTTTATTGGGCCTGATCATTGGCCTATTATTTGGCTTGGCCATTGCCTTGGGTGTGGCTTTGTCGGTCAACAATGTTCAAGTACCGTTTTCCAAAAAGCTGCCCCAACGCACGGCAGAGCAAGATGCGGCTGAAGCTCAGCGCAACCAAAACTGGAACCCTAATGCCGCACTGGCTGTGCGTCGCCCCGACCTGCCCAAACCCTCTGAGGGGCCCACATCGGCGCCCACCAACCCATTGGCAGCACCGCCTTACGTGATTTTGCCCCCCCCAGACCCCATGGCATCGCCCTCAGCTCAAGCACCGATAGCCAACTACTTTGTGCAAGCTGGGGCTTTTCGCCGCCAAGACGAGGCCGAGCACCAGCGCGCTCGCTTGAACATGTTGGATTTAGAGGCTCGCGTGACCACGGTCGACCAATCGGGCCAAGCCATTTACCGGGTTCGGGTAGGGCCCATGGATAAAAATGCCGCAGAAACCACCCGAACTCAACTTGAACTTGAAGGGATCGATGCCTCATTGATTTTTGTGAAGCCAAGCAGCAGCGCCAAAAACTGATAAGAATTTTTGACATCCTCCCCGCTGCCCATAGCCTGGAGAATGTGAACAAGACTTTCCCTACTGACACTCGACCAAGGACACACACCATGAAACGTCGTATCTTTTCATCTCGGATGTTGGGCCTCAGCGCTGCCCTGTGGGGCGGCGTGACCATGAAAACGCGGGCGCAAGCTCAAGATGGCCCGGTTGCCGGCAAACACTACACGGTGATCAACCCACCAGCGCCCGTGAGTGCCCTGGGTAAAGTTGAGGTGGTAGAGTTTTTCTGGTACGGTTGCATCCACTGCAATGCCTTTGAGCCAACCCTAGAGGCTTGGGTCAAAAATCTGCCAAAAGATGTGGCATTTCGTCGAATACCCGTCGCCTTTCGACCTGATCCCTTTGTCGCGCACCAAAAATTGTTTTACACCCTAGAGTCGATGGGCCTGGAAGACAAGTTACATCGCAAGGTGTTTGATGAAATACACCTGGATCGCAAACCCAATGACCAGAGCCCACGGCTGGCAAACGTTGAGCAGGTGGGTGAATTTGCCGAGAAGCATGGGGTTGACAAGACGCAGTTCATGGCAGTGTTCAACTCATTTGCGATCAACACCAAAGCAAGCCAAGCCAAGAAGCTTTCTAATGCTTACCAACTTGATGGCGTGCCTTCTTTGGGCATCCATGGGCGATATTTGACGGGCAATCAAGCGGGTGACATGACCAAGGCGTTGGCGGTCACAGACTTTTTGATTCAAAAGGTCCGTGACCAAACACCCCCCGCTCGGGGGTGATGGCGATGGCGATGGCGATGACTGGCAGAGGGTGATGCCAAAACCATCCTGTGGCTCAGTTCTCAGTGGATTTCGAAGGGGATACCCTGCAAATTCACTGAGATGGAGTACTAGCGGTTGAAGTGCAATGCCAATGCTGAGGCCCAAACTCCGACAGTCAAAACTAGACACACCAAGACACAGGCACTGCCAAGGTCTTTGGCTCGCTTCGACAAGGCATGCCAGTCTAGTGAGATGCGGTCAACCACAGCCTCAATCGCCGAATTCAGCAGCTCGGCAGCCAAGACCATCATCACCGTACCAGCCAGCAACACGACCTCGACCCAGCTCTGCCCCAACCAAAATGCAGTCGGAATCATCACCATAGCCAGCCAAACCTCAAACCTAAAGGCTCTTTCGTGTTGGTAGGCTGCCTGCAGCCCAGCCAAAGAACAGATGGTGCTATCGACCAGCCACCTCACGCTTGACTTGGTTGAATGATCGTGATGAGCTGGTTTCAAATGGATCACCTTTGTTTTATTTTGAGGGTTTGGCATCTGGGAAGTTGTAGATTTTCAGAGGCTTAAAATTTTGCTGGCTTGGCAGGCTTGGCAGGCTTGGATTTTCTCTTGCCTCGTTACGACGCAATTTGATGTTTTTTGAGGATTTAGGGCCCGGCTGTGCTCTTATCGTTGAAAATAAATCTGGCAATTGGAGATTCTGGATGGAAAAGATTTGGCTCAAAGCCTATCCCCCTGACGTGCCCGCGGAGATTGACACCTCTCAATACACCTCATTGGTGGGATTGCTCGAGGCAAGCTTTAAACGATATGCCCATTTGCCTGCTTATAAATTCATGGGCCAATGTTTGACTTTTGCGGATGTTGATGAAGCGTCTAGAGCCTTCGCAGCATTTTTACAAGCTCAGGGCTTGGCAACCGGTGACCGTGTGGCCTTGATGATGCCCAACATCCCCCAATACCCGGTAGCAGTGGCAGCCGTGCTGCGGGCAGGTTATGTGCTGGTCAATGTCAACCCGCTTTATACCCCACGAGAATTGGCCTACCAGCTCGAAGACTCCGGCGCCAAACTCATCATTTTGATGGAAAACTTTGCCGCTACTTTGCAGCATTGCCTGCATGAAGTGCCCACCAAAAAGATTGTGCTCACCGCTTTGGGTGACATGCTGAGCCTGCCCAAGCGCTTGATTGTCAATGCCATGGTGCGGTATGTGAGAAAGATGGTGCCGCATTTTGAGTTGCCTGGCGCCATTTCATTCAATGAGGCCCTGGTGCAAGGCGGCCGCAAGCGGCTTTTGGCAGCGCCCTTGGGGCCTGACGATTTAGCTTTGTTGCAGTACACCGGAGGCACGACTGGAGTCAGCAAGGGCGCCATGCTCTCGCACCGCAACTTGGTCGCCAATGTGCTTCAATCAGAAGCTTGGTATCGACCCGCTTTAAAAAATATCCCCGCTGGTGAACAAATTAATACCGCTTGCGTATTGCCGCTTTATCATATTTTTGGCTTCAACATCAACATGATGTTGTCCATGCGCATGGGGGGGTGCAACATTCTCATCCCTAACCCCCGAGACTTGCCAGGCATGTTCAAAGTGTTAGCGCGTGAGCGGTTTCATAGCTTTCCGGCAGTTAATACCTTGTTCTCAGCGGTGGTCAATCACCCCCTTTTTGACACTGTTGACTGGTCTAACTTGCGCCTTTCTGTGGGTGGTGGCATGCCTGTTCAATCAGCCACAGCGCAAGACTGGTTGGTCAAAACAGGTTGCCCCATAGTGCAGGGTTATGGCTTGACAGAGACCTCTCCCTCGGTGTCGTGCAACCCGACCGATAGCTCGGCGTACAGCGGCAATATTGGCCTGCCCCTGCCCAGCACCGAGGTCGCCTTATTGTCTAATGAGGGTGCTGAGGTTCCTCTGGGGTCGCCGGGTGAAATCAGCGTTCGAGGACCGCAGGTCATGGCAGGCTACTGGCAACAAGCTGAAGAAACAGCCGCCAGCTTCACTGCAGACGGTTATTTTCGCACTGGCGACATCGGCATCATGGATGGGCGTGGACACATCAAAATTGTGGATCGCAAAAAGGACATGATTTTGGTCAGTGGTTTCAATGTGTACCCCAACGAAATTGAAGAGATTGTTTCTCGCATGCCTCAGGTGATGGAGTGTGCAGCCGTTGGGGTGCCTGATCCAAAGACCGGCGAAGCCGTCAAGCTGGTCATTGTCAAGCGCAACCCGTCATTGACAGAGTCCGAAGTGCGGGCCTATTGCGAAGCCAACCTCACTGGATACAAGCGCCCCCGCGTCATTGAGTTTCGCGTCGAAATGCCTAAGACAACCGTTGGCAAAATCTCGCGTCGTACGCTGCGCGAGGCTTCTTAAGTGATGGCGGGCCCACGTTTTTTCATCGATCGACCTTTAGTGGCCAACACCCGGATTGGCTTGCCCCCAGGGCCAGCACGCCATGCCCAGGTGTTGCGGCTGCAGCCCGGGAATGCTGTGACTTTATTCAACGGCCAGGGGGGTGAATGGTTGGCTGAAGTGATGCACATGGGGCGTGCTGAAGTGCAAGTTCAGGTGCACAGCTTTGATTCAGTTGAGCGAGAAATCTCAAACGCTGTGACCTGGGCCGTTGGGATGCCCACCAATGAACGTATGGACAGCCTGATTGAAAAAGCGACTGAACTGGGCGTGATGCGTTTACAGCCCCTCATGAGTGATCGCTCAATTCTACGTTTGCAACCTGAGCGCGCTTTAAGAAAGGTTGTTCACTGGCAAGCTGTGGCCGTCGCATCTTGCGAGCAATGTGGACGCAACCGCGTGCCAGTGGTAAAGCCTGTGTTGTACCTTTCTGATTGGCTAGGAGACTTGCCTGAAGACGCGGCGCCTGGTGCGCGACAAATTTTGAGCTTGCGCCAAGCTCCCCCTTGGCAACCCGCAACTCACAGCGGCGAAATCACCTTTCTGAGCGGCCCTGAAGGGGGGTTCACCGAGCAAGAAGAAACCCTGGCGCGGCAGTACGGTTTCACGCCAGTCAGCCTGGGGGCACGTACTTTACGGGCTGATACGGCCCCGTTGCTGGTGTTGTCTGTGTTGGCGGTTGGAAACTTTTTCCCGCCACAACCATAGCATCATTTGAGAGGCTCACAGGCTTGGCAACATCACCGGCCATGAAAATTGGCAGGACCCCAGCAACCTCCGACGAGCCCAACCGCCGTTTTCAAGGTCAATCGCGGCGACGAGCAACCGCTTCTTCAATTTGACTCTGAACGCGGCGGGTTCCTCGCAGTGCAAGCTCGACATCCAAATGGGCTTGAGGTGCCAGCGCATGGGCCACGACATCCAACGTTTCGGGGTCAGTGATGAGGGCATTGGCCAAAGCCGATATGACGCAAATAGCGCGACGCTCGACTTGCATGGGCAGTTGGTGTGTAGCATTCACACTGACGTGATAGCGCACGCTGTGTACCGCCGCCGGGGCCAACCCCCAGGTCTCGCACAATGCAGCACCCAGGGCGTCGTGAGAGACACCAAAAGCCTGCAGCTCCAGTGCCAGCAGGTCTGAGTCGTTGGATGTTTGCTCAAGAAGCTCCAAATATGCCTCGGGTGCATGTCGGTACAAAATTGGTTTGCCGCACTCTTCAAACAAGCCCGCTGAATGTGCCGCCCAAGGGTCAACCCCCAAAGCCTGGCCAATGCGACCCATCAACAACCCCCGCACGGTCGCTCTCTCCCAAACTGGATCGAGTTCGACAGTGGTTGGAAAAACCGCTTTAAGCCCCATTTCGAAAGTCACGGCGGCAACTTCGCGCATGCCAAGGTAAGTGATGGCCTGACGCACGCTTTGCACTCGGCACGACAAGCCATACATCGATGAGTTGACAGCCTTGAGCACGGCAGCGGCCAGCGCCATATCTTGCTCAATCAATGCGCTGACCGCATGCAAATTAACTTCGTCATCACCCAACAAAATCGACAACTCGGCCAACGCTTGTGGCTTAGAAGGAATGTCAACATTGAGTGATCGCAAATGCGGGTGAACTGGCATGCAACAAGTCTGCTGACGCAGTAGAGTATGCTTGAATACTATGAGGCTTGCGCCCTCTTGATGGCTGAAACAGGCATCAAGAAGGCAGTCTATTCAGTAGGCTGCAGCACAACACGCGATGAGCATAAGCACAGCACCCAACGTATGATTAAACATTAAAATCTCATGCTTGCTTCAATGCGTTGAGTTCTTGGCTTCCAATGACTTGCGCATTGCTTCTGGGAGTCATGATGTTGAATGTTTTTTCACTGATCAACGGACGATTGTTCCAAGAAGAAATTGACAGCCTAGATGCTTTGGCCCATGCGAAGCCTGTTTGGGTTGATCTCGAAGCCCCAAGCAGTGACGAGAAAAGTTGGATCGCTCAGCACTTTGGCCTCACCATCCCAGATAACGCGGTCGGCGATGACCTCGAAGAGTCTGCGCGTTTTTACAAAGAAGACAATGGCGAGTTGCACATTCGCTCGGACTTCTTGATCGATGACAACGAGACACCGCGCAACGTGCGGGTGGCATTTATCCTCTTCAGTGGTGTGCTGTTTTCGATGCACAGCGAAGACTTACCGGTTTTTCGCTTGCTTCGCCTGCGTGCGCGGCGCATACCAGCCTTGATTGAAGACGCCAAAGACGTGCTGCTCAAGCTCTATGATGCCGATGCTGAGTACAGCGCTGACGCCATGGAAAGCATCTACGATAGCCTCGAGGTGGTGAGCCGCCAATTGCTCAAGCAAGACGTCAATGACACCGCCGCGGGCGAGGCGCTCAATGCTATTGCCCGCGAAGAAGACCTCAATGGCCGCGTGCGGCGCAATGTCATGGATACCCGGCGTGCCGTGAGCTTTTTGATGCGCACCCGCATGCTCAATGCCGAGCAGTTTGAGGAAGCGCGCCAAATTTTGCGCGACATCGACTCCCTCGACAGTCACACCACTTTCTTGTTCGACAAAATCAATTTCTTGATGAACGCTAGCGTGGGCTTCATCAACATCAACCAAAACAAAATTATCAAAATCTTTTCAGTGGCCAGTGTGGCCCTGTTACCTCCCACCCTCATTGCCAGCATTTATGGCATGAACTTCCAGCTGATGCCTGAACTCAACTGGCGCTATGGGTATGCTTTTGCCTTGGGTTTGATGGCTGCCTCAGTGGCTGCACCATTTTTGTATTTCCGGCGCAAGGGCTGGTTACGCTGATCGCAAATTCAGCGGCCGCATAAGAGTAGACTGCCACCTACGGTGTAGTGGGAGCGAGAGGGGGTGACTCTGCGCCACCCGATAAGCCCCTATTGGCCAACCTGGAACGGTTCTTGCATAACACGACAGAGCTGGGTTTTGTGAAGCAATGGAGTCGGGAAGTCAGTAAGGCCACCGGCATCGCCAGTGGCACTCAGTGCATTCCATGCACATGTTCATTCTGAGGATGAGTTGCGCTCGTCAGCTTCGCTGGCAAGGTTGTGAGGCAAGTCGAGCATGCCCGTGTTGAGGTTCTCGTCGTTGCGAAATCGAGGTATCAGTATTTGGCTGTACTCCCCTGGGGGCGTGATTCAAACCGTGGTAGTGGTTTGAATCACGCCGGATATTCCACTGGCTTGCGCACGAATGTGTGCATTCCGACCAAGGATTTGAGTAATGCGTACGAAACTTCCCCTCATGGTATTAGGTTTTGGTGCAGCAGCCTCTGGATTTTCCGCTCCCGACCCAAAGCAGCCTCAAAATCCAAACAATAATTTGTTAAAATCGCTCCCTTTCCATCCCAGATCCAAATCAAAACGAGAGACAATTCCCGGCAAGGATCGGGTCCTTAACGACTGCACAAAAAAACGCGCCGCCAGTATACAGTGGATTTTCAGAAAATCAACAGCGTGTATCTTTAAAGTCGACTGGAGCAATATAGAAAAGGAAATAGACCCAGACCTGGTGCAGATATTTACCGATGACAAGCTTCGCCCTCCAGATTATTACAATAAGGCGCTTGTTCACGGAATGGGCCCATTGTCTTCAGAACAAGCCCAGGCTGAAGAACCATCAATGTCGATGTTATCATTGGCGCTGGCGAATGGAGTTTCCCTGTACGACTTATCGATGCAAATCATACAGAAGCAGAATTTTATAGATCCTACTCGCCCCACACAATCAACCAGCTTACGTGTCGTCGATATTGGATGCGGAACCGGGACATTGACACAAAAATTATTAGCGACAAATGCCGATCAAATAGAGCATCTGCATGGGGTTGATGCTTCGCCGTATAAGTTGGCTAAATTTTTTAAATCAACACCAGCGAACGATCTATCAAAGGTCAGCTTGCATCACATGCTAGGTGAAAACCTGCATTCGATCGAAGATCGAAGCATAGATCGCGTGCTGATAAGCTTTGTATTTCATGAACTGCCACAGACAGTTTGCAGAAAGATATTAAATGAAGCTTGGCGAGTTCTGACCCCTGGCGGCACTATTCACATAGTTGATATGGATAATAAAAACCCCAAGATAAAAAAACTTGGCTCGACCAGCGTCAACAATTGGCTGCTTGAGCCCTATATGGATAACTATTTGAAAATGGATATTCAGGGCACACTATCAAGATTAAATTTTACAAACGTCAGTCGACTAACCTTAGAATCCTCAGCGCCAATTGCAGGCTTTTCCGGGCGAAAACCCAGCTGCACAAGCTCAGACTCTGCA
>JANMEO010000251.1:0-6804 GCA_031376995.1 Burkholderiales bacterium | reverse complement strand
CAAGCCTTTGATAGCTTGGTGAGCTCGGCCCCACAAAATCTGCTCGTCACGCTGACCAACGTCAACGAAGCCCCCACCGCACAAGCGCCATCGTTTGTCGACTTGTCCAGAACGGTCAACCCAGGAACCCCGGTAGCCCTGGTCACCGTGGCCGACCCTGACGCTGGCGAGTCGTTGAATTTTGTGCTGCTCAACGATGGCAATGGCAGCTTCAGCATCGATCGCTCCAGTGGCCTGATCAAAGTGGCCAATGGGGCCTCGCTTGACCCCAACACGGTCACCCGCTTCGACCTCCGTGCGCGGGTGACGGATGCGGGTGGTTTGGGTCAAGAGGTCTCGCTGGCGGTGTCAGTGGGTGAGCTGGTCATTGCGCCCACCGTGACGCCCCCGGTGCCTGCACCACCGCCAGCACCCGCGTCAGCACCAGCCCCCGCGCCAGTTGTGGCAGCGCCACCCCCGCAAGCAAGCGCGTCGAGCACCAACAGCACGTCACCTGACAAGGCAACGACCACGACCGGGGGCAATGCAGCAGCCTCCGACCAAGCGGGTAGCACTGCTGCGTCTGCCCCTGGAGAAGAAACGGCCCTGACGCAGTTGGACGGCAGTATTGCACCTCAGCCAGGCGTGTCCAACAAGGCATTCACGGTTGAGGCAGATTTTGTGCTCGAACGTAATCAGACCCTAGGCGGCACAAAATGGGTGCCGATCTCGTTTGAGCTGCCACAGGTCAGCTCGGCACTCGCCACCAACGTGGTCAGCTTTAAA
Organism: Burkholderiales bacterium; assembly: GCA_031376995.1. Taxonomy (GTDB): domain Bacteria; phylum Pseudomonadota; class Gammaproteobacteria; order Burkholderiales; family Burkholderiaceae_C; genus CANHBY01. Next base: position 6,039 of record JANMEO010000251.1, on the reverse strand, counting down.
GTGGCCAGTGCGCAAGGCTCAGACCATCGCAATGGCGAGATTGCCGTGCGCGGTGGGCTCAATGACCAACGCAGCGATGACCGCTCAAGTGCTGCCTTGGCACTACCCCTTCTTCGGTCGATCCCCAGCGGATTATCTGAGGGCTTGAGTGCGGCACTGCAAGACCCGATCAGCGTGGCCAGTGCTGGCTTGAGTGTTGGCGTCATATGGTGGCTCACTCGCGCAGGCGGCATGATTGCAGCAACCCTTTTGATGGCAGCGCCTGCATGGCGACATGTCGATCTGTTACCGGTGCTTGCCAGCACGGACGAGGATGACGCTGATGAAGCAACGGCCCTTTCAGAGCTGGATGCCAAAGGCATAGACGATGCTGAAGATGCTGTGGCGAAGATCTTCGAAGCGCAGGCCAACTCAAACATGAATCAAGTGCGTCATCACTTTCCAGCCTCTTAAAACCAAATTCAATTTGAGGAGTTGTTAGAGAGAATGTGATCCGGCATCAAATGCGTTTGCTCTATCCCCCTCGAAACTGAAGATGCTGGGTTGGCCTCTTAACCCGGTTGACTGTTCCGCTGCGTCTGATACCCCTCCCATGGATTGATGACGTTCAGGCCGGCAGCTTGAAAAGGGCTGGGGTCGCGGGTGGCGACAGTGAATTCGTTGGCGAGGGTGACGGCCGCAATGAAGGCATCGGCTGTTTCGATGGCCAAGCCGGCAGCTCGGTACTTAGCCAGCAGCGCTGGCATATACCCATCGGAACTGAAGATGGGTATATGCCTTCGTGCAAGCCATATCGAATGACAGCACCCGATTGGCAAACATCGGCAGCAGGCGCTTTCCGGCAGAGGCATGAGCGCGATACCCGCACGCCGCACGGGCCGAAGACTTCATGCGCGCACTCTCAACCAGGGCGTGTTCTTCATCGATCAGACCGCCAACCTCGCGGAAGATAGCGGCCAAGAACGAGCCCAGTTTCACGCGGCCCTCAGGCCTCGTTGCTGCGCGCGTGCCTGGCGGCTTGGACTCGAATGGCACGATGCACCTCATCGGGAAGGTTTCTTACATTCACGTTCGCCATTGGGTGTTTTTCCAGGCCAACAAAAACATGGGTATCAATTTACTCAATTGATACCCATGTGCAAGCTTTTTCATGCAGCATGGTCATCAATAGAATATTCCCGCCCTCATTTCAGGCTGCGCAGTCAACACGCGTTGTTCAGCGCAGATCATGGGATGAGTGTGCTCCGCCAATCGGTCGAGAGAAAACTGCATGTTGTGCGGATGAAGTCGCAACGGTCACAAAGGGTGCCCGAGAGCAGCAGACGAAATTCGCAATACTGGCGATCTGGGGCGCTCATTTGGTTGAGTTGATACCTTGGCACGAGCTGAATTTTGACGCCCCCCGGCGCGGCGCAGGACGATTGGGCCTATCGCTCAAATCGGCTTGTGTGCTGATTCGAGCCAAGCTTTTGGGCGTTGGTGGTGCATCTAATGCAAGAGGCTGAGCATTGACCGGTGTTGAGGCTTTGAAACGAGAAAGCTGGAAGGGGCGTATGCTTTGAAATGGAATTAAGACGATGAGCTGCGCTCATCGATCATCCCCCCCCCGAGGCAGATTTCGCCGTCATACAAAACAGCATACTGGCCCGGCGTGACGGACCACTGAGGTTGTTGAAAGTGCAACTCAAACGTTGCGTGGCTGAGCGAGCCATCCAGCGTGCAGGGAGCGTCGACTTGGCGATAGCGGGTTTTTGCGGTGTAGGCGCCCGCGCTGGGCGTTTGGCCTGCCACCCAGTGTGGATCGGTGGCGCTCAGGGTGGGCGACAGCAGCCAAGGGTGATCGTGGCCCTGAACCACGTAAAGCGTGTTGTGTGTCATGTCTTTGCGCGCCACAAACCAGGGTGCGTGGTCGTTCGAGCCGCGCTGATGAGGGTCTTTGACGCCGCCAATGCCCAAGCCTTTGCGCTGCCCCAGTGTGTAGAAGCTCAAGCCCACGTGCTCACCCAGGTGGCGGCCGCGGTCGTCGAGGATGGGGCCCGGGGTATGAGCCAAATAGCGATTTAAGAATTCTCGAAAGGGCCGCTCGCCAATGAAACAAATCCCCGTGCTGTCTTTTTTGGTGGCGTTGGGTAGCCCAATATCCAGCGCCATGCGTCGCACCTCGCTCTTGTGCAACGCGCCCAGCGGAAACCAAGTCTTGGCAAGCTGCGCTTGGGTCAGGCGATGGAGAAAATAGCTCTGATCTTTCAAGGGGTCAACGCCTTTGAGCAGCTCAAAGCGCCCCAAGCGCTCGCGCACACGGGCATAGTGGCCTGTGGCAATGTGCTCAGCGCCCAATTGCAAAGCGTGGTCGAGAAACGCTTTGAACTTGATTTCGGCATTGCACAACACGTCAGGATTGGGTGTGCGGCCGGCCTTGTACTCGCGCAAAAACTCGGCAAAAACCCGGTCTTTGTAGTCGCTGGCAAAGTTGACATGCTCGATCTCAATCCCGATCAGATCGGCCACTGCGGCAGCGTCTACAAAATCAATGTTGGCGGGACAATACTCACTGTCGTCATCGCCCTCCCAGTTTTTCATGAAGATGCCAATCACCTCATGACCCGCTTTTTTAAGCAGGTAGGCGCTCACCGCCGAGTCAACCCCCCCGCTCAGACCCACCACCACGCGCTGGTGAATACTCATGCTGCTACGGCCCATGCCAAGCGCTCAGCTACAAACTGAGAAACGAAGTCAGCGGCAGTCAAAGAGGGGGTCCAGCGGGCAGTCATGGCCCCTTATTTTATTCGGCTTCTCCCCCTCAACCTCTACAGCCTTCAGTTTGGATCGCTTCGAATCGCTTAAAGTCTCGGCTTTGCATTTGCATTCAGGAGATCCTCATGTTGATCGGCGTCCCGTTGGAAACTGCCCCGGGCGAGAGCCGTGTGGCCGCCACGCCCGAGACGGTCAAAAAACTGGTGGCACTGGGGCACACCCTGCGCGTACAGGCCGGGGCTGGCGTGGCCGCCAGCGTGACCGATGCCGCTTACCAGGCTGCAGGTGCTGAAATCACTGACGCCAGCGCTGCGTGCGGTTGCACTTTGGTGCTGAAGGTTCGAGCCCCGAGCCTCACTGAGTTGGCGCTGTACACCCGCGACAGTGTGCTGGTCGGCATGCTGAACCCTTTTGACCGTGCGGGGCTGCAAGCCCTGGCCCAAAGCCACGTGACCGGCTTTGCCCTAGAAGCTGCGCCCCGAACCACCCGCGCCCAAAGCATGGATGTGCTGTCGAGTCAGGCCAATATTGCGGGCTATAAAGCGGTGATGCTGGCGGCTCACCATTACCAGCGATTTTTCCCGATGTTGATGACCGCCGCTGGCACCGTGAAGGCGGCCCGTGTGGTCGTGCTGGGGGTGGGGGTGGCCGGGCTGCAGGCCATAGCCACCGCCAAGCGCTTGGGCGCCGTGATTGAGGCCAGCGACGTGCGCCCCAGTGTCAAAGAGCAAGTCGAGTCGTTGGGCGCAAAGTTCATCGACGTCCCCTTTGAAACCGCCGAAGAAAAACAAGCGGCCGAGGGCGTTGGCGGCTATGCCCGCCCGATGCCTGAGAGCTGGCTGGCACGCCAACGCATGGAGGTGGCCAAACGTGTGGCACAAGCCGATGTGGTGATCACCACGGCGTTGATTCCGGGGCGCGCGGCGCCGGTGTTGGTGACGCCTGAGATGGTTCAAGCGATGAAAGCCGGCTCAGTGGTGGTCGACTTGGCAGCGCCAGCGGGGGGCAATTGCCCACTCACTGAGCCAGGGCGCACGGTCGTCAAGCACGGTGTGACCCTGGTGGGTGAGACCAATTTGCCTGGCATGGTGGCGGCCGATGCCTCGGCCCTGTATGCCCGCAACGTGTTTGATTTTTTGAAACTCATTCTCACCAAAGAAGGCGCGCTGCACATCCCTGCAGACGATGACATCGTGATGGCCTGCTTGGTGACCCAGCATGGCGAAGTGAAGAAGTCGTAACGTCATGAACACGCTGCCTTTACCGCCAACTCGCGTGATGCTTCGCTCGAAGCTCCACCGAGCCACTGTCACCGAAGCCGATCTGCACTACGAGGGTTCGTGCGGCATTGACACCCAGCTGCTTGAGGTGGCTGGCATTAAAGAGTTTGAGCGCATTGAGCTCTACAACATCAACAATGGCGAGCGCTTTTCAACCTATGCCATCGCTGCCGCCCCCAACTCTGGGGCGATTTCGCTCAATGGCGCAGCAGCGCGCCGGGCGCAGGTTGGCGACCTGCTGATCATTTGCACCTATGGCCCCATGAGCGATGAGCAAATCGAGGGCTACCAACCCACGGTGGTGTTGCTCGATGAGCGCAACCGGGTCAAAGAGGTCAGGCAGTTTCGTTGATTTGCCCCAAGCCGCCTGCCAACATTTTTATCATTTCAAGGATTGTTATATGGCCATATCGCCTACCGTCATCAACCTGATCATTTTCGTGCTGGCCATCTATGTGGGTTACCACGTGGTGTGGACCGTCACCCCTGCACTGCACACCCCCTTGATGGCGGTGACCAACGCCATTTCAGCCATCGTGATTGTGGGGGCGATGCTGGCTGCGGCGCTGACTGTCACGCCAACGGGCAAGGTGATGGGCGTTTTGGCCGTTGTTTTGGCCGCAGTGAACGTCGTGGGTGGCTTCTTGGTGACTCGGCGCATGCTCGAGATGTTCAAGAAGAAAGACAAGAAAGCGGCCAAGCTTTGAACAGAGTCAGCCGCTGAAAACAGGCAGGTCAGTCAGCGAACGCTGCCCTGTCCATCATTGACGCCCTGCCCTGTGTTGGCCACCGATCCCCCCTTTTTGCCGGAATCCCATTCATGAGTCTCGACGTTGTCACCTTGCTCTACCTTGCGGCCAGCGTGTGTTTTATCCAGGCCCTCAAAGGGCTCAGCCATCCCACCACCTCCATTCGTGGCAACCTATTTGGCATGGTGGGCATGGGTCTGGCCGTGCTGACCACTGCGGCCCTGATTTATCAACTGGCCGGTGAATCGATGCAGGGCTTGTCTTATGTGTTGATGGCCTTGCTGGTGGGGGGAAGCGCTGGCGCGGTGATGGCACAGCGGGTTGAGATGACCAAGATGCCCGAATTGGTGGCGTTCATGCACAGCATGATTGGGTTGGCTGCCGTGTTCATTGCCGTGGCTGCGGTGCTCGAACCGCAAGCGTTTGGCATCGCCCCCACACCGCTGACCATTCCGACCGGCAACCGGCTTGAGTTATTTTTAGGCGCGGCGATTGGGGCCATCACCTTCAGCGGCTCGGTCATTGCGTTTGGCAAGCTGTCAGGCAAATACAAGTTTCGCTTGTTTCAGGGTGCGCCGGTGCAATTCAAAGGCCAGCATCTGTTGAACCTGGTGCTGGGCTTGTCGACGCTCGGTCTGGGGGTTTTCTTCATGATGACCGGCCACTGGCCTGCATTTTTGGCTTTGCTGGCGCTGTCGTTTGTGTTGGGCGTGTTGATCATCATCCCCATTGGTGGGGCCGACATGCCGGTGGTGGTTTCGATGCTCAACAGCTATTCGGGTTGGGCGGCGGCAGGCATTGGGTTTTCATTGAACAACCCAATGCTGATCATCGCAGGCAGCCTGGTTGGGTCGTCGGGCGCCATTTTGAGCTACATCATGTGCAAAGCCATGAACCGCTCATTTTTCAACGTGATCTTGGGCGGCTTTGGCGGCGACACGGTCAGCCCAACGGCCAGCCAAGGCGTGCAACGCACGGTCAAAAGCGGCAGTGCCGATGATGCCGCCTTTGTGCTGGGCAATGCCGAGACGGTGGTGATTGTGCCCGGCTATGGGCTGGCTGTGGCGCGCGCGCAGCATGCTGTCAAAGAGCTGGCGGCCAAGCTCACCGAGCGCGGCATCAGCGTCAAATACGCCATCCACCCGGTGGCTGGGCGCATGCCTGGGCACATGAACGTTCTCTTGGCGGAAGCCGAGGTGCCCTATGACCAGGTGTTTGAAATGGAAGACATCAACGGCGAGTTTGGACAGGTTGAT
>JANMEO010000140.1:0-16286 GCA_031376995.1 Burkholderiales bacterium | reverse complement strand
CGAGATCGGTGACGAGAATCTTCACAGATGCCGCTTGCACTGCGGGATTGAGGATTGCTTCAAGTCCAGCCCTCAGTTCTGGCGCGGTCACCTTGTTCAGGGCTTTGTCGCCAAAGTACTGGACAAGGGCACTCTTCAGCGAAGTGGTGCCGAGTACGGCCTTGGCCCGAGCCTCGATCATGCCGTATGCGGTGGCGCCGGTGCACGATGTGAACCACGCCCCGCGCTTGCGCATTTGCTCGGAATGCTCGGCGTCGCACCAGATGAATCGTCCACTCTTGAACGATTTAAACGCCTTTCCGTCGTAGCCGAAGATCGTCCATGCGGCGATCGGCGTTCCCTTCAATGCGGCATCTGGAACGCCAACCGAGTACCCCGTTACTACCACCCAGTAGGTGGTCCCGTACGCTGGGCACGCTCAGCCCCCGCACGACGAGGGCCATTGGGGCTGTTGATCTCAGGCAACCACAGGCGGCGACCCCACACCGTCTCAACATAGCCCTGTGCCTTGGCTTGCTCACGGGTGCGGTCCATGTAGTTTTTGACGCCCGGATAACGCTCAAAGTAGCGTTCAATATAGCGACTGGCTGCGCTGCGCTCAATACCCAGGTTGGCGGCCAAGCCGAAGGCGCTCATGCCATAAATGAGGCCAAAGTTGATGACCTTGGCATAGCGCCGCTGCTCAGTGCTGACGGCCTGCGCAGGCAGGCCAAAGATTTCTGAGGCGGTGGCGCGGTGAACATCCAACCCTTGCGCAAACGCGGCCAGCAAGTTGGCATCGTCACTCAGGTGGGCCATGATGCGCAGCTCTATTTGCGAATAATCCGCACTCATCAACCAATGACCAGGGGGCGCAATGAATGCTTCACGCACCCGGCGCCCTTCGGGCGTGCGGATGGGAATGTTTTGCAAATTGGGATCGTTGCTGGCCAAGCGCCCAGTCACCGCCACCACTTGGTCGTAATGGGTGTGCACGCGGCCAGTTTGCGGGTTGATCATGAGCGGCAGCTTGTCGGTGTAGGTGCTTTTGAGTTTAGCCAAGCTGCGATAGGCCAATATTTTGGCAGGCAAGGGATAGTCGAGCGCCAACTTTTCAAGCACCCCTTCGTCGGTGCTGGGCGCCCCACCCGCCGTTTTTTTCAAGACTGGCAGTTTTTGTTGACCAAACAAAATTTCAGCGATTTGCTTGGGTGAGCCCAAGTTAAAGGGTTGCGCAGCCAGCGCATGGGCCTCGCGTTCAAGGGCCACCATTTTTTCACCCAATTCGCCACTTTGCGCCATCAGCAGCGCCGGGTTGATCAGCACTCCCGTGCGCTCCATGCGTTGCAAAACTCGAGATGCAGGCACTTCGAGCTGTGCGTAGATGAAGTCCAGCCCCTTTTCGCGATGCAATTGCGGGTGCAAGGTCTGGTGCAAGTGCCGTGTCATGTCAGCGTCTTCGCAGGCATAAAGTGCCGCACGATCAAGATCAACTTGGTTAAAACGGATTTGCTGGGCCCCCTTGCCACACACATCTTCAAAGCTCAAGCCATGGCGGCCCAAATGACGCTGGGCTAAATTTTGCAAGCCGTGGGGCTTGTGCGCCTCTAAGACATAGCTTTGCAAAGCGGTGTCATGCACGAAGCCCGCCACCTGCACACCGGCGTTTTGAAATATGTGCAGGTCGAATTTGAAGTTTTGCCCAATCTTGGCTGCCAAGGGATCCTCCAACCAAGGCCCAAGGGCAGCCAGCACGTCGCTCAGCGGCAACTGCTCAGGGGCGCCGGGGCCATCATGCGTGAGTGGAATGTAGGCCGCCTCTCCCGGCTCAGTGCTCAAGGACAAGCCCACCAACCGGGCCTGCATGGGGTCTAGCGAGTCAGTTTCGGTGTCGAGTGCAGTCACAGCCGCGCCCTGCACCTTGGCAACCCAATGGGCCAGCGCCTGACGGGTCAACACGGTTTCGTAGCGAGTCTGCGCCAGCGGGGCGGGCATGTTGGGTGTAGGTGCTGATACGGGGGCTGATACTGAGGCTGATACTGAGGCTGACAAGGCTACAGGCACTTGTTCCGAGGGTGCTGGCGCCCCAGCCTGATCAAACAAATCACGCGTGTGTCCGCGCTCTGGCTGGGTCTGCAGCTCACGCTGCCATGTGCGAAAGTTAAAACGCTGATAAAACTGCAGCAGGTGGTCTTCATCAGGCGCCTTGAACGCCAAAGCGTCGAGGCCGGGCCAGCCTGCAATATGAGCCGCAAGATCGCAACCCAAGTCAACCGTGACCAAGCGTCGCCCCATGGGCAGCCAGTCCAGTGCCTGACGAAGCTTTTCGCCCACCACCCCCTTGATGCCCGGCGCTGCGGCAATCACGCCGTCCAGCGAGCCATATTCATTGATCCATTTGGCGGCCGTCTTGGGGCCACACTTTTCAACCCCAGGAACGTTGTCGACCGCATCGCCCATGAGGGTCAGATAGTCAATGATTCGCTCAGGGAGCACCCCGAACTTGGCCAGCACACCGTGCACGTCAAGGGTTTCGTTGCTCATGGTGTTGATGAGCTTGACACTGGGATTGACCAGCTGAGCCAAGTCTTTATCACCCGTAGAAATCACCACCTCAAAGCCAGCGGCCACCGCCACACGGGCCAAGGTGCCAATCACATCATCGGCCTCAATGCCTGGCACCATCAACACGGGCCAGCCCAAATGCTGCACGACCTCATGGATGGGCTCAACCTGACTGACCAAATCAACAGGCATGGGGCTGCGGTTGGCTTTATAAGCCGGGTACCAAGCATCTCTGAAAGTTGGCCCCTTGGCATCGAACACGCAAGCAGCATGCTCGGCAGGCACCTGGTCTCGCAGGCGTTTGATCATGGCAACCATGCCATGAATCGCCCCCGTAGGAAAGCCATCAGGGCTGCGCAAGTCGGGCAAGGCATGAAAAGCGCGGTAAAGATAGCTAGAGCCATCAATCAATAGCAAAGTATTGGATTGTGGCTTGGGGATGGTGGGGATTGGACTGACATTGACGTTCATCCAGCCATTGTGCTCGAACCGCTTAACCCGTAGCGTCTCCCCCGAACCAGTGCCCCGCCCACCCCGGGCCCTTAAAGATTAAGGGAGAATCGAGGCTTGCTTAATCTTCATTGGTACTGGTGTCATGCGCTTACTCACCCACCACGATCTTGACGCACAGAGAGTGCGCCCTCAACTGGCCAAGCTCAAAGAGGCTTTGGCGCGTGATGACTTCAAGAGCCCCAACCTTAAAAAGCTCCAGCCCACCCCCTACTGGCGGTTCAAGCTGGATTATGCCAACCGGCTGCTGGTGCAGTTTGCACACCATGGCACTGAAACCGTGTGCCTGGCACTCGAAGTAATTTTGAACCATGACTATGAAAAATCTCGGTTTCTTCGTGGCACCCTAATCAATTGGCATGATCTCGATCAGGATGATTCCGCCCCCATCGAGACCACAGACATCACCCAAAACGCCCTGCCGCTGCGTTATATCCACCCCCAGCGCGGCGAGTTTCATGTGCTTGACAAAGTCTTGAGTTTTGACGATGCGCAACAAGCGGTCTTTGAAGCACCCGCACCGCTGATTTTGGTCGGCTCGGCGGGTTCGGGCAAGACAGCACTCACGCTGCAAAAATTTCGCTTGGCTCGCGGGCGGGTGCTCTACATCACTCAATCCAGTTTCCTGGCGCAAAGTGCGCAAGCCATGTACTTTGCCCACGGCTTTGAGCCTGAGGGGCAAGAGCCTGAATTTTTAAGTTACCGTGAGTTCATTGAAACCCTGCGGGTACCCACTGGCCAAGAACTCACCTTCTCGGCCTTTTGTGGCTGGTTTGAACGTTACCGAAGCACGGCCAAACAAACCATCGGCTTGGATGCCCACGCCGTGTTTGAAGAGTTTCGTGGTGTGTTGTCCAGCCGTGCTGAGGGGCCGCTCACCCTCGACAAATACCTGGCTTTGGGCGTGCGCCAGTCGTTACTGGCCCCGCCCCAACGCACCGCCGTGTTTGAGCTGTTTCAAAAATACCGCCAGTGGCTACTGAGTGCCCAGCTGTTCGACCTGAACCTGGTGGCGCACGATTGGCTTCCAATTGCTAAGCCCACTTATGACTTTGTGATTGTTGATGAGGTGCAAGATCTCACAACGGTCCAGCTGGCGCTGATTCTCAAGACCCTGGCCAAACCAGGACAATTTTTGCTCTGTGGGGACGCCAACCAGATTGTTCACCCCAACTTTTTTTCATGGGCAGCCGTCAAAACTTTGTTCTGGCAAGACGAGGCCCTGGCAGGTGCACAGACCATCTCTGTGCTGCGAGCCAACTTTCGCAACGGCCAGGCGGTCACAGCGTTGGCCAACCGCTTGCTCAAGATCAAGCATGCTCGATTTGGATCGATTGACCGTGAAACCAATTTTTTGGTGCAGTCTTGTGCCACCCAAACGGGCTCGGTCCAGCTGCTGGCTGACAAGGACAGCACGCGGCGCGAGCTCAACGCCAAAACCCGGGGCTCGACCCAATTTGCCGTGCTAGTTTTGCGTGATGAAGACAAAGCTGCCGTGCGTCAGCAGTTTCAAACCCCCCTGGTCTTCTCAGTGCATGAGGCCAAGGGGCTGGAGTATCCCAATGTGATCTTGGTGCACATGGTTTCCAGCCAGCGCCAGGCATTTGCTGAAATTGTGCAAGGTGTGGAGCCGCACGACCTTCATGGAGAAACGCTGAATTACAGCCGCGGCAAAGACAAAGCCGATCACACCCTCGAGCTTTTCAAGTTCTATATCAATGCCTTGTACGTCGCGATCACGCGGGTGGTAGAAAACCTATATTGGGTCGAGTCAGACACCAACCACCCGCTGCTGCAACTGCTCGAGCTCAACACCAACCAGGCCTCGATGCCAGACCAAGTCAAGGCGTCTAGCCAATTAGAGTGGGCGCAAGAGGCTCGGCGCTTAGAGCTTCAGGGCAAACAAGAACAAGCCGATGCCATTCGGCAGAGTGTCCTCAAAACTCAAAAACCTGGTTGGCCGGTTTGGGACCAAGCCGCCTTGGAAGAACTGCTGCCCAAAGCCCTGCAGCCTGTCCAAATTTCTAACAAGCCGCGCCAAGCCCTGCTGGACTATGCGTTGTGGCATAGCCAAAGCAACTGGATCCATCAATTGGCGGCCAACAATCGCTTTGAACCCGCGATACAGCTCTCTTCCATGATGCAGTCGATTCACGCACGCTCAGCGCCCATGCGCCCGGGCGAGCTGCCCCGAGCCTATATTGACAGACTGGATCGTCAGCGCGATGAGGCCCTCAAATTCATCAGCAAAAAAATCACCGCCATCGCTGAGCGCCAACGCCAAGCTTATGCGGGGCGTGCCTTCAAAGACATACTTCGCCAATGCGATCAATATGGGGCTGATCACCGCTGCTACTTCAATGCAACCCCGCTGATGATGGCCGCACAATGCGGCAACACGGCCCTGGTTGAGGCCCTGCTCGAGCGCGGCGCTGACCCCATGGTGCGCGATCACTACGGACACAGTGCTTGGGACTATGCCCTGGCACGCACCCTTGACGACCCAACGCACACACAGCCCCAGCTCGAAGCCTTGTATGTTTTGCTAGCGCCCCCAGTGCTCGATGTGCAAACCCATGGCCGCCTGGTCCGCTTAGAGCGCCACCAGGGAGAGTATTGGGTCCTCAACCTGATGCTGATCAGCTATAAGCAGCTCTTTTCTCAACTGGCCCCGAACGTTCAAATTCAACGCAACTTGCTGGGCTATTGCAACGACCACTTGATGCGCAGTGTTGACAAAATCCCCGACAGTATTTTGAGTCCGGCCCGCAAAAAACGCAGCTACTTCAATGGCGTGTTGGCACGTGCTGAAATCAACAGCGCCTACCAACCCAGTCGGCAGCTGTGGCTGCGAATGCGCACGGGTTACTACGCCATCAACCCCGAACTCAAACTTCGCGCCAGCAGCACCAGCGAGTGGATCCCCTGGACTCAGTGGCTGAATCAGCGGCTGGTTTTTGAGGGTTGCGGCGTTCGCAATACCGCCGAGGCCGCACATGCCGCACACTCCGCCATCAACCCTAGGGGCCAAGGTAACCCAATGAAAAACCCTGAGGAAACTGCCTCACCCCACAAAAACAGCATTCTCCAGAAAATTGCGCAATGGGGCAGGCAGCCCTGAGCTCAAAGCTTCGTCCGTGGTCATCCAGCGGCCAGCCCCGATAGAAGCCGTCACGGCCTCAATCTGCTGCTCACTCAAACCCTCAGGCAGGGTCCAGCGAACAGGCCGCAACAGCCAATCCAAATGGGTCAAGACATGCGTGAAAGGGGGCAGGGGCTGTGCCTGACCGGGCCAAGACTTAGACAGCGTCTGCAAAGCAGCACTGTGATCCAGCTCAGGCAAACTCCATAACTGCGCCCACAACCCTTGAGCCGGCCTTTGCACCAGCCATGTACGTGGGCCCCATGACAGCCACAGCCACACATTGTCGCGCTGGCTGCGCTTGAGTTTGCGGGTTTTGACGGGATAGCGCTGAGGCTGGCCCTCATGGTGCCCTCGACACAAGTCATGCACCGGGCAACGCGTGCATTCAGGCTTGCGAGTGCGGCACAACGTGGCACCCAAATCCATCAAGCTCTGGGTATAAGCAGCCATGTTTTGCGCTTGCGCAGGCAATAACTCGGTGGCGATTGCCCATAGTGTTCGCACTTGCGCTGAGGAGCTCAAGTCCCCCTCAAACCCCAATAATCGGGTGAGCACACGTTTGACGTTGCCATCCAAAATGGCCACCCTCTCGCCAAAGCAAAACGCTGCGATGGCTGCCGCGGTTGAACGGCCAATACCCGGCAACTCAGACAACTGCGCCGCACTGCGTGGAAACTGACCGCCATGCTGCTCGACCACCACCTGCGCACAGCGGTGCAAATTGCGCGCCCGACTGTAGTAGCCCAAACCACTCCACAAAGCCAATACTTCATCCTGAGACGCTGCAGCCAGCGCCTGAACATCCACAAATCGCTGCATAAACCGCTCAAAATAGGCCAGCACCGTGACAACCTGGGTTTGCTGCAGCATGACCTCTGAAAGCCAAACGCGGTAAGGGTCTTGGGTTTTCTGCCATGGCAGGGTATGACGGCCATGGGCCGCATGCCAAGCCACCATCCGAGGGGCAAAGTGCACCCCCACCTCGCCAGCGCCTAAAGCACTCACGTCACTCGACCTGCAAGCGCAGTGTCGCTCATCAGGCCCAACAGTGATGACTGCGTGGGAGCCAAATCATCAACACAACGCGCTTGCTCACGCAGGGCACAGGCCATTTCTTCAACCCGCTCGAGGTGATCTTTGAGGCTTTGATCTTGAACCTCGACCTCTGCGATGCGTTGCTCGAGCTCTCCCGCAGCCACCTGAATACGCTCAAGCGCCTCGCGGCGTTTGCGAAATCGCTGGCGCCGCTCGCGCAGCTGCACATCAACCTGGGCTGAGGCCGACTTGTTCCACATCTCAAACTCGTTGCTGGCCACCTCAAAAACCATGCGCAACTTAGACAACAACATGCGCCGAAACTGCTCCATGAACCGGGGCTGAGACAGTCGCAGAGCTTGGGTCAAACCCAAATATTGGGCATAACCTTTTTCAATGATGTCTAACTCGTCTTTGAAGCGCGACAAGTTAGGAGCAGCTTGCACTGCCAATGAAAATCCAAACTCTGTATTCAGACGAGTGAATGAAGGCCCGAGCATGTCTCGGATTTCTTGGGCATGGGCATGAACACTGTCAAGCAAAGCTCGCAGCCTGGCACATAAAACGCCAAAAGCCTTCTTAGCACCCAAGTTCATGATGGATGCACTCATTGCCATCTGCATTTTATCGAGCTCATCACACAACCGCTCGCCAGACATTTCGATCAATGCCTCTTTCATCATGCGAGCATGCACCACCCTCAGGGCATGCAATCGGGTCGTGCACTGTTCAAACTCTGCGGTTTCGGCTTCTACGCGATCCAGCATCATGCGCACCTTGGTGCCACTCTTGCCCCGCAAACCACTGAGCTCCAGACTTTGCTCAGCCAAATCACGGCGCAAATCACCGATGCGCCGTGCCACATGAGACTGTACGTCATGGGTCGCATCGATCACAGCAGCCTCGAGAATTTTTTGGCGCTGCGGTAACAGCTGCTCAGCCAAAGCTTGCTCGAGCAGCGGCAGACGGCTCAAAGCCAAGGCTACAGGGTCGTGCTCGATGCGAGCCGCCAAGCCTTGCCGGGCTGACAAGGGAAACACGCGCGCTGCCGCAATGTCTAGCGTGCGGGCGGTTGACTGCCGCTGCAACTCGATCTGAGCTTCAACCTCAGCACTGCTGGCCAAGGGGTCAATCAACGTATCGATCTTGTTCAGCACCACATAGCGGGCCAATGGATGGGTGCCCAAGTGATCACGCCAAATCGCAAAATCTGACTTGGTGACGCCGGTATCAGCCCCCAAAATGAACAAAGTCGCATGCGCCGTAGGCAGCAAATTCAAAGTCAACTCGGGTTCGGCGCCGATGGCGTTGAGGCCTGGTGTGTCCAAAATCACCAGCCCTTGCTCAAGCAAAGGATGGGGATAGTTGATGAGCGCATGCCGCCAAACGGGCACCTCAACCAGACCCTCATCGTTGTGAGGGGGGTTATCGTCAGGCCGCTCGTCGTCCCAAAACCCCAATGCCCTCGCCTGCGCTTCATCCACCCACTGGGTGCGCATCACTTCACGCAAGGTGCTGGCCAACGAATCGCTGTCACCCGACACCAGCGACAGGTGCTTCCACAACTCAGGATGCTGACGCAACTCCATCAACGACTGAGCCGCAAGCCGGGTCTCAATGGGGAGCAACGCCAACAGAGGTGGCTGCGCGGCGTCATAGCCCAACTCCACAGGACACATGGTGGTACGCCCTGGCGCAGCAGGCAACACACGGCAACCCAAGTCAGCAAAAAAAATCGCATTGATGAGCTCTGATTTACCACGCGAAAACTCGGCCACAAAAGCGATCACCAACTTCTCGTTGGCCAAGCGCTGTTTGATATTGAACAGTGCATCACGAGCGCAGACTGGGGCCAACTGATGGTCGGCAAGATAGCGCATCAGGCCATCCATGCTGTGGCACAAAGACGCACGCCAGTCGCTGAGGCCATCAAGACTTCGATCCAAGGTAGGCCGAAGAGGGATATCGCTGAGGTGGTCCAAAGTCATGCCCTTTGTGCGGTCGGTTAGTGTGTCAGTCACTGAAGATATTACCTGTTTGAGCGCCAGACACATACCCCTTATGAATAACTGAATCGGATATTCAATTATTCAGTTATTCAGTCACACAGCACACAGGCCCACCCCATGCCTTATCGGCGTTGACAGGTCGGGCAAAAGAATGTGGAGCGCTGGCCTTGCACGATGCGGCGAATGGGTGTTTGGCAAATACGGCATGGCAAACCCTGCCTTGCGTAGACATTGGCATTCGCCTGGTACCCCCCCGCCGAGCCGAGGACATCGTGAAAATCTCGCAATGTTGAACCCCCTAACGCCACGGCCTGCGCCAAAGTGTCACGAATGGCCTTGCTCAGGCGCAGCGCACGAGGCCGGCTGACTCGGTCCCCTGCCGTGCGTGGATGAATGCCCGCCACGAACAAAGCTTCACAGGCGTAAATATTGCCAGCGCCCACCACAATATCACCCCTCAACAACACCAGTTTGATATCCTGTCGACGCCGAGCCAAAGCCGCATGCAAATAAATGCCATCAAACTCAGGATCAAAAGGTTCAATCCCAAGTTGAGATAAAAGTTTGGCCGCAGGGTTCACCTGCAAACTCTGCGACCACACCACCGCCCCAAAGCGCCGCGGATCAGTCAAACGCAGCGTCCCTTGATCGGTCACCAAATCAAAGTGATCATGAGGCCCAGGCGGCGCCATGGTCTGCGCAAAATACAAAGCGCCAGACATGCCCAAATGAAGCAACAGCCCGCCTGCTGCAGCCCCTTCAGACTCCAGCGCCAACCAGAGATACTTACCGCGGCGCTCGACTGAGGCCACCTTCAGCCCAACCAGCGTTTGCGGCAAACAGCCCAGAGGCCATCGCAACGGCTTGCCCCAGCGCGAACCCAAAATAAGCGCGCCCCGAATCCTAGGGGCCAAGCTTTGACGTGTGACTTCGACTTCAGGCAATTCCGGCATTCCTAGACTCCTCGAAACCAATGATGCTGTATTGATGCGTTTTGAGCAGACAAGATGCCAGCCAACGCACACCACAGAGCAAGACAAGCAAACCTCAATAGAATAGATCGCGCACCAGTCAGCCGGAGAAACTATGTATTTACAAGTTAAGACGGGTACAGCTCTAGCCCCCCCCCTAACCCCCAAGGTCAGAAGAATTGAAGCTTTGGCAGCTGCACTGACGGCCCTGTTCATGGCCTTGGCGATGGCGATCTTTGGCAGCGTACAGGCTCAAAGCACGCCAAGCCAAGACACCCCGCTCAATTCAAGCATGGATGCAGGGCTTTTTTACCAACTGCTCATCGGTGAAATTGAATTGCAGTCAGGCAATGTGGGGGCCTCCTACCAAGTCATGCTAGACGCTGCACGCAAAACCAAGAACGAGGCTTTGTTTCAACGCAGCACCGACATTGCCGTGCAAGCCAAAGCTGGTGATCTAGCCTTGGCTGCAGCGCAGGCTTGGCAAACAGCCTTACCCAACTCCACCGCAGCGTATCGCTACCTAATTGAACTGCTGGTCGCTCTAGGCCGCACGCCAGAAGCCATGCCTTATGTGGGCACCTTGCTCAAAATCAGCGCCCCTGATATTCGAATCTCGTTGATCAACAGCACGCCCCGACTGCTGGCACGCACGACGCAAGCTGAGCTCACAGCGGCCAAGTTAGAAGACGTCCTATCCCCTTACTTTGACGACCCCAACGCCAAAGTGGCTGCCCATGTGGCGGCTGGAAGGGTGTGGTTAGCGTCCGGCAAGCCCGAGCGCGCCCTGGCCCTGGCCCAAGCGGCCCAAGCCCTGGATGTTCAAGCTGAAGAGCCCGCGCTGCTGGCACTGGAACTGATGCAGACGCAGACGCAAAGAGGTGCCAGCGCCATGCTCGAGCGACACCTTGTGGCACGCCCAGACAACCTGGGCGTGAGACTCGTATTTGCCAGAGTGTTGTCCAAAATGCAGCGTTTCAACGAAGCCATTGTGCACCTTAAGTGGGTGACAACACACAAGCCCAAAGCGCCATCGGGCTGGTTCAGTCAAGGCACACTGCAGCTCGAAGCAGGCCGCCCCGAAGAGGCCCTGAAATCTCTGCAAACGCTGCTCGAACTTCTGGACAAAACCACACTCTTAGCGCTGAGCGACGCTGACGATACGCCGCAAGACCTCAGACAAAAAACTTGGCTGCTGCTCTCTCAAGCCAGCGAAGAGGTGGGAGACATGCCAGCCGCGCAAAACTGGCTGAACAAGGTTGTTGATCCCAAGCTGGCTCAAGATGTAGTGCAGCGGCGCGTTCAAATCTTGGCTAAACAAGGCAAATTCAGCGAAGCACGACAAATAATTAGCAATCTAGGGGCAAGCCAGGCCTCAGACCTCACCAAAGTACTGCTCGAGACCATGGTGCTGCGTGAAGCCAAACAATGGAGCCAAGCGCAGGCCGTGCTCAAAGCCGCCAACCTGCGCCTGCCCAACGACGTCGATTTGCTCTATGAGCAGTCGATGGTGGAAGAAAAGCTCAACCAACTTGAGGACATGGAGCGTCTCTTGCGAAAGATCATTGAGCTTAAACCTGATCACCACCATGCACACAACGCCCTTGGTTACGCCTGGGCTGAGCGCAACATGCGCCTTCCCGAAGCCCGAGTACTGATCCAACGCGCTTTAGAGCTGGCGCCTGAGGACCCTTTCGTCACCGACAGCCTGGCCTGGGTCGAATACCGCCTGGGCAACCCTCCAGAAGCCTTGCGTTTGCTGCGCAAGGCTTACAAGAGCCGACCCGACCCAGACATCGGCGCCCACCTGGGTGAAGTATTGTGGGTGTTGGACCAACGAGAAGAGGCCCGAGTGATTCTTCGCGACATTCGCAAACGCAGCCCCCACAACGAGGTACTCAAAGAAATGCTGGGTCGTTTGCGAATTACGTTGTGACGTGCAAAGTCTGTCGTGTCTGTCGTGTCTGGAAAGATCTGCTTGCTGAGGGCTGATACCCCATGAGCACCCGCCCTTGGCACCTGGTCACAAGCTCAAACCAACCCCGGCATGCCAATGCGGCCGCCTCGCGATGGCCCGTCACCGCCGCCCTAGCTAGCTCACTAGGCCAGCTAGCCTTGCTAGGCCTGAGCGGCTGCGTCACGGCACCCATCACCGAACCAGCCCCTGACCACTTGTCGGGGCGTTTAGCGGTGCGTGTTGCGGCCCAAAACGATCACCCCATGCGCAGTGTGAGTGCGCTCTTTGACCTGCGAAACCAGGCAGACGCCGGCGAACTCGACCTGTCAACCCCACTGGGCACTCTGATTGGCAAAGTGCAGTGGAGCCCCCAACAAGTCAGCCTACTGACGCACCAGGGTCTTCGCTTGTACCCCAACTTGAGCGCGTTGAGTGAAGACGTTTTAGGCGAAAATATCCCCCTACAAGCTTTGTTTGATTGGTTGAACGGCCGCCCCTGGAGCGGCGCTCAAGCCACGCCCTTGCCAGGCCCACCCAACGCAGGCTTCACACAACTCGGCTGGCGCATCCAATTGGATCAATTGGCACAAGGGATCATCAAGGCGCATCGAGAGGCTGCCCCCGAAGTTTTTTTTCACGCTCGCTTATTGCGCTGACCACCGACCATGTATCACCTGGAGAACCTTCACGCCCCCGCCAAGTTAAATTTGTTTTTGCATGTCGTGGGTAAACTCCCCAATGGTTATCACCTGCTGCAGTCGGTGTTTGTGTTGCTCGACTGGCACGACACCCTGCACTTTGAGCGCCGAGCTGATGGTGCACTCTCTCGTGAAGACCTGGGCGCCCCCCTCCCCGCTACTGATTTGTGTTTGCGCGCTGCACGCGCTCTGCAAACGGCCAGCGGCACCTCATTGGGCGCCCACATCAGCATCGACAAGCAACTGCCCAGCGGTGCTGGCCTAGGGGGAGGCAGTTCAGATGCCGCCACCACCTTGCTGGCGCTCAACCGTCTTTGGGGCTTGAACTGGCCTCGCGAGGCCTTGCAAACCCTGGCGTTGAAGCTCGGGGCTGACGTCCCTTTTTTTGTCGGCGGTCGTCCTGCGTGGGTGCAAGGCATTGGCGAGCAACTCGAGCCCCTGTCTTTGCCGCCACAGCCATTCGTTGTGATCAAACCCCCTGCTAGCGCCCACACTCAAACAATTTTTTCCAGCCCCCTCTTGGCGATTCGCCCACAAACTGATACAGTCTGGCGCTTCGCGAGACAGCAAATTTCTTCTGATCAAATTGAATTGGGTTGTGCGCAAGGTTTGAGTGCAATTCAACAAGGCTGGGGTCAAAATGATTTGCAGCCAGCTGCTCAAGCCGAGTGCCCAGATATCGCAGTTGCCCTGCAAATGCTATTGGCACGGTTTGGCAACAGCCGCATGACAGGCTCAGGCAGTGCGGTCTTTGCGCGTTTGAATCAAGATGAAAATTGCAATTTGGCGGCAGTTTCAAGCTGGTTAAAGTCGCTGCCTACCGGTTGGAGCGGTCGAAGGTGTGTCAGTCTAGATGTTCACCCTCTTTGGCACTGGGCGGCAGATTGATAAAAATTGACAAAGTGGTTGGCAAAACTGATTAATGAGTGAGTGGCTAGAAGCCAAGAGCTTTCAAGCCTTGTAGGGGAGTCGCCAAGCTGGTTAAGGCATCGGATTTTGATTCCGACATGCGAAGGTTCGAATCCTTCTTCCCCTGCCAACCGCTGTTGCGGCTGGCATCAGATCTTCCCAACGGTTGTCGTTTGGGCGCACAGTAGCAGGGTCAGCTTATTTTTAACCCGCACAAGTAAGCCCTCACTATTCAAGCACTCGGCCATCGCTCCGGTTCGAATTTGTGCGGTGCACGCTCAACCGAGCGAGCACCGATTGTTGAAATCATCGGAGGAGCCATGCTTTTCAATACGGTGCTGTTCACAGGCAACGCCAATCCCCTGTTGGCCCAAGAGATGGCCGCCCACCTGGGCATCGAGTTGGGCGCAGCCGCCGTAGGTCGATTCTCTGACGGCGAAGTGGCCATTGAAATCCAACAAAACGTGCGAGCTCGAGACACTTTTGTGGTCCAGCCCACCTGCGCCCCGACCAATGAGCACTTGATGGAACTGTGCATCATGGTCGATGCTCTGCGACGCGCCTCTGCACGACGGGTCACGGCAGTGATCCCCTACTTTGGCTACGCCCGTCAAGATCGACGCCCCCGCTCTACCCGAGTACCCATCAGCGCCAAGGTGGTGGCCAACATGCTAGAGGCTGTAGGTGTCGAGCGCTTGCTGACCATGGACTTGCATGCAGATCAGATTCAAGGCTTCTTCAACATCCCGGTTGACAACATTTACGCCTCACCCGTGCTCTTGGCTGATGTGCAAAGCAAGTGCTACAGCGACTTGGTGGTGGTATCCCCTGATGTCGGCGGTGTAGTGCGCGCCAGGGCCTTGGCCAAACAACTGGGTTGTGAGTTGGCCATTATTGACAAGCGCCGACCCAAGGCCAATGTGTCTGAGATCATGCACATCATCGGCGACATTGATGGCCGCAATTGCGTCATCATGGATGACATGATTGACACCGCAGGCACCTTGGTCAAAGCGGCTGAGGTCTTGAAAGAGCGAGGCGCCAAGAGTGTCTATGCTTACTGCACACACGCTGTTTTTTCTGGCCCCGCCCTCGAACGAATCAGCCACTCAGCGCTCGATGAAGTCGTGATCACCAACACCATCCCATTGAGCGATGCAGGTCAGCGTTGCAGCAAAGTGCGCCAACTGTCTGTGGCCTACTTGTTTGCTGAAACCATTCGCCGAATCTCAGACGGCGAATCGGTGACTTCTTTATTTGCTGAGCAAAATAACAATTTTTAACCTCTTCAAACCCTGTAGCACCTACACCCACTGAAACCCCAAATGGGTCGAGGTGGTACAGCACTGAAGCCAGCACCGCGAGACGCTGGTATCCCGAGGCCGCAAGGCCATTATCCGAAAACACTTGGTCGCGAGTGTTTTCATCTTTGGAGCAAAACATGAAATTTGTCGCTTTTGAGCGCACCCAGCAGGGGACCGGAGCGAGCCGCCGCCTGCGAATTGCCAATAAAGTCCCTGGCATTGTCTACGGCGCAGGGCAACCCACCATGATCGAACTCGATCACAATGCCCTCTTTTTTGCCTTAAAAAAAGAAGCCTTTCACTCGTCCATTCTAGATATGGAACTGGGTGGCAAGACAGAGAAGGTGCTGCTGCGTGATCACCAAGTCCACCCATTTCGCCCTGTCGTGCTGCACATCGATTTTCAACGTGTCGATGCAACCACCAAAGTTTCGAAGAAGGTGCCATTGCACTTCATCAACGAAGACCAGTCACCCGCGGTCAAAATTGACAAGGCGGTGATTAACAAAGTAGTCACTGAGCTGCATGTTCAGTGCCTGGCCTCTGCGCTGCCCGAGTTCATCACGGTCGACCTCAGCACGCTGGCCAAGGGACAATCGCTGCATGTCAGCGCCGTGACCCTGCCTGAGGGCTTGAAGGTTGTCACTCACGGCAAAAAAGATCCGGTGCTGGTGTCTGTGGCCACACCCGTTGAAGAGGAAGAAGCCGTGGTTGTTGCGACTGCCCCCGTGGCGGCACCCACCAAAGCCAAAAAGACTGAAAAACAAAACAAAAAGTGATTTTGTTTGTGTGATCAGACCCCTCCAAAGCCCCACCTCAGTGGGGCTTTTTTGATGCCATCTTGGGTTCTGCGCAGAAGAGCACAACATCTCAACATCTCAACATCTCAACGATTGGGCTTGCAAAGCGCTTGAAGCAGCCAATTCACGCAACCCGGGGTAGTAAGGTTGGGTCGAGGACTGGCGCGCCGACCTTAGGCTCCGGTGGTTGATCCACGGTTTTCACCGTGGCTCTCAGTCCGGCTGCCATCGTCACGTTTCCAGCCCCCGCCACCTCGAACCGAGGTAAACATTCGGCGAACCCGTGTCAGTACTGGAAATCTACCTGACTGGCAAAACCGAGCACTCTGAAAATACAAGCGGCCAGCCCTAGCCCTGCCGCTGCGCAACATGCCCAAGACGACAGCAACCCCCAAGCTCTCAGC
>JANMEO010000166.1:0-13715 GCA_031376995.1 Burkholderiales bacterium | reverse complement strand
AAACCGCAGCCCTATCCGTTGATAGGGCGAGGATTTGCAACGCCGCAGACCCGTTTCCCAAACGGCCCAACAACCCAGCATCTTCAGTTCCGATGGGTATAAAGCCCCGAGCAATAAACTCATCGTCTCGGCGTGAGCGTGTAGGGCCCGAAATCTTGCGCTTTAAAACAAGACTGCGCAGCGCTTGCTCGGCAGAATTGTTTGTGGGCTCCACTTGTGCATGACTTAAGAAGCTCCACATGGCAGGCCATAGTTTGAGCAAGTTGGCGCAGGTTTTGGCGGTCCGTGAGCAATCAAGCTGTGCAGCTCCAAGCTCCAGCGCGACCCTCATACGGCGCTGCAACGGCTCGAAGTTTTTGGTGCCGCTTTTGAGCCAGCGAAACATCACGTAGCCCAGGCCCAGTCAACGTCGCCCTAGTTTGCCAGCCAGCCCCGAGCGCTCACTGATGCGGGTGAAGTCGCGCAGCAGATGCGCCCAGTATATTTGCCGCTTCTCAACATCCAAGTAGTCGTACACCGTGTAGCGATCAGATACCACCACAGCATTCGCAGCCTCGCCAATCAAACTTTGCGCGACATATACCCCTCGGAACTGACCACCTTGGGCGTCACCAAGGCCCACGCCCAGTTGCCGCTCGTGCCCTCACGTGGAAATCGCGTCTCATCAAGCTGCAACACGGGGGCCTGCTTCAAAGCGCTGGCAACCTGGGCCATTGGAGCGAGCAGGGTCAACGCTTACCGCACTCGGACAAATACGCCTTGCGATCATCACCTTTGAGCCCCTTCGTCGCGGCTTCTTTGCTGCAAGCACCCAGCTTTTGCCCCTGAGTTTGCGAGGCCGCGGGCGCCGGGGTCTCAGCGGCAGGGGGCTTGGCTTTCAAACATTCGTTGACGAAAGCCTGTCGGTCCTTGCCTTCGAGTTTCTTTTCTCCGGCGTCTTTCTGGCAGGTGGTCATCTTGCTCTGTTGGGCGGTGGGGGCCTTGTCATTGGCCCATAAGGGGCTGGCGAGGCAGGCAAAGATCAAACTCAAGGGGATGATTGAGAGGCGCATCGGGTTGTCTCCAAAGCCATGAAAGAATCAAAGGATAAAGCAATTTGACACTACCCCTATCTACGAACCTAGTTTTAGCTTACACCCCAATACTGTTCGGTTGGAGGTTTTTCGGTAGGCGCCAGCAAGCAGTCCGTGCTGGCTTGGATCAATAAAACTGCCCCGCCAAGTCTGGTGCCTACAGGCTAACCCTCAGCCGCGCATTTCACCTTGTTTTCGATGGAAGCTTAACGCTTCGTGTATCCCTGCGCCTGGGGGGGTGAATACGTACCCAGGAAGCTGGCAAAGGCTTTGGCGAGACCAGCACGATGGTCAAGTCAATGGATTGATGCACCCTTTGCCCACGCTGATCGACGGCAAAGGCTGTGCCTTTTCGCTTAACCATCCTTGGATTGCTGCGCTGGCGACTTTGCGCGCATTTGAGGGTTCTGTCGCATACCAACCACTAATAGTGTGCCGAAACAAGCATAAATCCTCATTTTGACAGAACCTCAAACTGTTACAAGGGTTTAAACTATGCCTATTTTTGCGCCAAATTGGGTCAAAATTTCGTTGCTTTCATGGGATTTCTTTTATGCGATGGCCTTGCTTCGGCTCAAAATTCGACATCAATCACCCGTGAATACTTTAGAGGACTTTATATGGAAAAAATGCAGTTCCCTTGTAATGCTTGCGGGGCCTGCTGCCAAAAAGTAACAGGAGTTCCTACACTGGATCGCGGAGATGGAATATGCATTCACTTCGATGAAAAAAGCAAACTTTGCTTGGTGTACGAGTCACGCCCTCTTGTCTGTAACGTAGATAAAGCCTACGCCACGTACTTCATCGATAAAATAAGTCCACAAGCTTACTACATGACACAAGCTGTAAGTTGTGTCGAAATTCTTCCTCAAAATATAGATATGCCATTACGCACAGAAGAGGCATTACGTAAAGCTGATCTGTACGATGAGTCTGAAATATTCGAGGCCGAACAGGTAAAGTCCATCGTTGTTAAATATTTTACTATTGCCGACTTACAACTTGCAAAAATCCCTAAAAAACAGAATAAGAATAATTTATTTTTAATCCATGATTCGTAGTTACATAACGGTGCGTGTCAAGCTACTTGTCGCGTCATTTATATATTCAACAGTTCTGTTTTTCCAACTCCAATAGAGTCTTGATGGCGGAATCACGCTCGGGGTTGAGCGCGACGTCCAAAATGGGTGACCCGTTGCGAGGTACATATTCAAGAACTTCCACTACGCAAGCAGACTGATCTCAGGAATCGAGACAATGCACATGATCAAGAAGGGACAGCTCGATGGCCCCGAAGGCCAAGCTTTGTCCGCTGCTGAGCAGTTCTACCCACATGCCGCCTGATCTTCAAAAGCGTTGCCAGACTTCGCTTGGCCCGGTGCTCTGAATGCGACAGAACCTTGCCATGGCTGCGACCTCATTTCGGTTGAAGAGAGATCACTAAATGGTCATAGTAATAGTCACTCGCTGCTTCGAACCCTGAGTCGGTGCCTACGTAAGCCCAGATATTGCCATATTCATCTGCCGTAACGTCCATTTTGCCAGAGCGAGTGATAGGTGTCCAGGGTGTGTTTTTATTGCAGTCTAACGATACACCGATATCGCCCAAGCCAATTGCGTCGGGGCCGACATTCACTTGATTGCCCTTATTGATACTAAATTTGTAATATTTTCGTTTTTCGTCATAAATCACAATTGGCTCTGTATTTACAACACCTCCTTTGATGTAAACAGAATGAGGTGATCCACCAACCCCAAAACAGCCGCCAGGTGTTTTACTGACCATGGAAATGGTAAATGATGCGGTATATTCTTGATTAGGTTTAGTGCCGTGCTCTGTCCCAATCTTTGTGGAAACAAAAACCCACTGATCGTCGCTTCTGTTAATCGCAAAGATATGAAGACCGCTTCCTCTAAGCCCGTCAGGTAAGTTCTCGATCTGATATGACAAGCCACCGCGCGTGGCAGGTGAAAAGTCTGATTGATCTATGACAATAGGGACCTTACTATCAGGACCAAATTTATGAATAAAATTTACTTTTAGTGGTTTTGGTTTGCAAAACCCCATAGGCCTGTCACCATTTTTTGGGCCGCATGCTGACGGGTAAATCAATCCGTTGACACAGGTTAAGACACTCGCACAAGTCATGCCTGACGTGCCTGCGCCCGCTACACCAGATAAAAAAAATATACCTGCGAGCGCACTTTTCGCCCAGATAATAAAATTATTTGATCGTATCGAAGATACATGATTTCGAAGTTTCAATGCAGCCTCCTTAATTATTAAAACCTGGTACCATTCAAATAGTAGGCAATTTATTGAGATTGCCCACCCTCAGATTAGGGAATTAATTTTCCTCAGATGCCTCTGTTATGACACCAAAAGTTCTGACGAACAGAACAACATGGCTATTTGTGCCAATCCCCCAAAAAAATCAATCCGCTGTAGGCGATTGATTTCAATGAGGTAATCAACCATATTTGACCACTGGCGACGCTCCCGTCAATGCTTGACTCCGGTAGATCGACTTATCGAGTTTACAAGGCCAGAGCCCAAGACTCTGGGGCCTCAACCCCCACATCTTGAGAGGGGAATAAATTCAAACTTTATAATCTCTGTGAACAAAAACCAATAACAAATCTTGAGTTGTTTAAAAAAAGAATAAGTTCGATCTGAGAAGTCAAAAATTTCACGCCAAATTGGACTCGAAGTTGGCATGGTCCAAAGCTGGATAACAGGTTGAGGACTGTTCAGGATGATTTCTAGGGTGCTGCAGCCAACAGATTTTGAAAACCTGCACAAACCTCACAGGGGTCGCTTCAAGCTTGAAACTGACCCCTTCATCCTAGACCAAGATTAAGATGCCCCATTATTCGATGCACGAGCTAATTCTTCTAACTCTGAAATAATATCCAGTTTTCTACGGGCCGATTTTGATTTTTCTCCATACTGGCCTTTCTCGGTAAGACTATACGCCACCCCTAACGAACCCAATGAAGCCACATGTAAATCATTAATCGTTACATATTCGGTAGCAAATTCTGGTTTTTGAGGAACCAAATCAATCTTGAATTCACCTTTCTCTTCTGTGCGTAGAACGGCCAGAAGAATCTGCCCTTGGGTGGTATTCGCTTTGGATTTAGGTGAATTCAGAGCAGGTTGGAGGTCCCGTGCAACCGAATCTGTATTGTTTGAACCGGTGTAAACAATGTCCAGATCACCAACTTCGAACTCATTTTTTAAGCCAGCGCTTTTCATATGAATAGCAAGCGCCGCGCTTCCACAAAGAGCATAATTGCCATATGTCTTACTGATAATAATCTCAAGTTTATTAATGGCTTTTTCAGGGATTCCGATTTCTTTCAGTACACTGCTTGCTTGTGCTGGCAACTTGTTGTCTTTAGGCGTTTGAGGAGTACCAAATGGGGTTGAATGTGGGGTTGAGCGATCCGGGGTTGAATAAGTAGCATCATCAAGCTTTCGTTTTTTTTGGCTTCTGATAGGGCTACTTGGTGAATCTGGGTTTCCAACATTTTCTTCATTTACCGCCCCTGCTCCTACTGGTGAAGATGGAGGAGTATTATATATTTTTTCTGTTTTTGTATCCCAACGTGCTATTGCTATTTGACGTTGCTGGATTGACCCCTTGGTTGATTTTTTGTTTCTTGAAGGTTGATTAAGCTCTTCACGAGCCCCTCCTTTCTCAGCACTATTTAAGGTTGGATTATTGTTAATAGATTGATTATCTCTATTTTTGGAAACTATTTTGTTGCCATCCTGAGAGAGTGAAGCCGTTCGCGATTTTGGTGGTGTTATGGGTGAAGTTGCCATAGGTTTAATATTTATGCTTACTAAAGGTTTGATGTAGCCTGAAGGCTTATACATATCCAAAGATTCGAGGTTCAAGCCGAGGGCGTCCATGTACGTTTTCTGAATCGACCCCTTAAGGGTCGGGTTCGCTATCAGCTAGGGTAGGCGTCCTCATGGCTGCGGTTGCGAGCCCGAGCAATATATCTTCTGCGCTTTGAGCGTTTTTGGTTGTTTGCACGCCTTGCAGCCGGTCTTGGCGAGAGTGCTGGGTGATAGCGATTTGCAGTTGACGCACCGCATCGTGTGTGTGTCCTTTTGCCAATGAGACAGAGGGCAGCCACAGGCCACCCCACCCGCGCTGCACCAGGTTGCGTGCCATGGCTGCTTGTTCGGCTTGCTGCGGAACCACCAAGGGCCAGCATCCTTTTTGCAACGCCAGCCCGACGCCGTGGAGGCCGCCGTTGCTGAGGTACGCCTGTGCCAGTCCCAGGGTTTGGGCCAAGTCCAGTGGCTGATGCGTAATGGTCACGCTGCCTTGGGTTTGAGGCGCATTGCCCGACAGACCTGCCACATAGATCAGCGCGTTGATTCGGGCTTGGCTCAGTTGAGAAATGAGGGCGTTAAGCCCCGGCGTTGAGGCCTTGAGGTAGCCCACCACGCTGGGCACAGAATGTGGTTGCTCTGAAGGCAACTCGGGTGCGGGCTCACGTAGCAAGCCTGCATACGTGAGCCCGGTGCGCTGGCCATAGTGGTCCAGTTCTGGCGGTGAACATACGACACGGTGCGCGGGCCAGTCTTGCATTTCGCTCAGGGTGCTAATGGATGCTTGGCCCGATTGCGCTAAACAAGGGTTGAACGCGGCGCACAGGGCCGCATCGGCCTGTGCTAGGCGTGCGGCATCGCGCCGCACACCGGGAAAGCTTTGCAGCGCAGGGGCCAGTGGTGGGACGCAGTAGCCGCTTCCCACTTCGATGATGGGAATTCGCAGCAAATGCGCTGCGAGCATGAGGGCTGGAGCGTAGTCCGCCACAATGACCGCAGGAGCAATGCGCTGCAATAAATTGCACCAGACTCTCACCAGGCCTTCGAGTTGCAGAGGTTGGGCATAGCCAAGGCTGACCAGCAGCTCAGGCCAGCTTTTTGGAGTGGGCCGTTCCCCGCCCGGCTTTGGGGGGGCTGCTGCTTGCAAACCCGGGCTGGGCCAAAGTGTCACAGGGTATCTACGGCCGATGCAGGTATGGAGCAGGCCCACATGGGGCGCAGCCATGTGCATCTGATGCCCCTGCGCAAGCGCTTGCTCGACAAAACCGCCCCATGGGGCGATGTGCCCCATGCCTTCATTAGCTTCGGTCGCAATGAGAATGTGATTCATCAAGCAAGGGATGGGTCTCAAGCCATTTTGTCTTACTGCCAGTTCGCCGCAAGTACTGGCGCCAGCGCAGTTTGATACGCCACAGGCAGCGAGGTCTGCCCAGCCGACGGTGGCGCAAAGCTCGCCATGGCACTCACCAGATTTTGCACTTGGCTGTCCAGAAGCATCTTTCCATCGCTGGTTTTGAACTGCTCCACATGGTATTGGTTGCCCAGGTACCAGTTGCTCAGTGTGAGCTTATCGGTGGTGCCGATGACGCTCACCTCTAAGCTGTTGGCGACTTTGCGGAACCACAACTGCTCAGTTGCAATGTTGGCGCCGAACAAAGCCAGATCAGTATTGCCTGCGGTAGCGTCTTTTTCTGTGATGGTGTCTGCACCCGAGCCCAGACTCAGCAAGTACGTGTCGTTGCCCGTGCCGCCTATCAAGGTATCCGCCCCAGCTTTGCCGTCAAGCGTATCGTTGCCAGCACCGCCTGTGAGGGTGTTAGCGCCAGAGTTACCTGCGAGCAAATTGCCTAAGGCGTTGCCGGTGCCCTTGATGTTGCCCGTGCCCGTGAGGTTCAGGTTTTCCACATTGGCGCCCAGGGTGTAAGTGACGCTGGACTGGATGGTGTCGACTCCTTCTGCGGTGCCCTCTCTCACCACGTCGCGCACGTTGTCTACGACGTAGGTGTCATCTCCGCCAACTCCGATCAGAATGTCAGCACCCCCAGCACCGTTCAAGGTGTTGTTGCCTGCATTGCCAGTGATGGTGTTGGCCAGGGTGTTACCGGTACCGTTGATGTTGCCCGTGCCCGTGAGTGTCAAGTGCTCTACATTGGCCGCCAGCGTATGCTCCACACTGGCCAGCACGGTGTCGGCGCCGCTGGTGGCAGCTTCGGTGACTGAGACACCTGCGTTGTCAATCACATAGGTGTCGTTACCCGATCCTCCATGAAGACTGTCCGAACCTCCCATACCGTTGAGGATGTTGTTGCCTGAGTTGCCTCTTATCAGGTTATTGGCTGCATTGCCTGTACCGTTGATGCTTTTAGTGCCAGTCAAGGTCAGGTTTTCTAGGTTATCGGACAGCACATAACTCAGGCTAGCCTGAACCAGGTCGATGCCCTCACCAGCACCCTCTGAAACCAGGTCACCCGCATCGTCTACGGTGTAGGTATCATCCCCCAAACCTCCACTCATTCTGTCGGCGTTAGCACCACCGCTCAAGATGTTGTTGCCTGCATTGCCCACCAAGATGTTGGCCAGGCCGTTGCCAGTGCCGTTCACGTTGCCAGCCCCGGTGAGAGTCAAGTTCTCCACATTGGCGCCCAAGGTGTAGTTCACACTGGCCAACACGCTGTCGGTGCCGCTGGCTGCGGCCTCGGTCACGGTGACGCCTGCGTTGTCGATCACGTAGGTGTCGTGGCCCAATCCGCCCAGCAACTTGTCCGCACCGCCCATGCCGTTGAGCACGTTGTTAGCCACATTGCCAGTGAGCACATTGTTCGCCGTATTGCCCGTGCCGTTGAGGTTGTCAGTGCCCGTGAGGGTGAGATTTTCGACATTAGCGCTCAGGGTGTAGCTGACGCCAGCCTGAACCAAGTCGGTGCCTTTACCCGCGTCTTCATTCACCACATCCCCTCTGTTGTCAACCACATAGGTGTCATTGCCTGTGCCGCCATTGAGCGTGTCGCTTCCAACCCCACCATCGAGCCTGTCATTGCCCGCAAGGCCATTGAGGGTGTCGTTGCCTGCTCCGCCGATGAGGGTATCTGCTCGCGCTGTACCATTGACCGTGACGCCAGATGAGTGGGTCACAATGTCAAACGCATCAGAGGTGCTGGTGCCTGCGCGGTCCGTGCCGACAAGCTTGACACTCACGAGGCCGACCGCCACAGGTGTGCCGCTGAAGGTGCGAGTGGTCGCGTTAAAGCTGAGCCAAGATGGCAGGGCGCCACCATCAGCCAAAGTGGCGCTGAAGCTCAGGGTGTCGCCCGCGTCTACATCAGTGAAGGTGCTGGAGGCGACGGTAAAACTGAACACAGACGCCAGGGTGGCCACTTGGTCTGCCAATGGGGCGGCTAATACTGGAGCGTCGTTGGTGTTGACAATCTCCACCAGAAGGTTGCTCGATGCCGCAGCACCGGCGCTGTCGGCTGCAGTCACTCTCAGTGTCAGACTTCCAACATCAGCGTTCAGCGGCGTGCCGCTGAACGTGCGAGTGACTGCATCAAAGCTCAACCAGCTGGGCAAAGGGTTGCCATTCACCAGCGCGGCCGAGTAGGTCAGCGTGTCGCCCACGTCCACGTCAGCAAAGCTGCCTAAGGGAATGGTGTAGCGCCAGACTGTGTCTTCGGTGGCCGATTGGGTCCCCAGTGCGCTTGCAACGAGGGGGGTGTCATTCACATTCACCACCGCCGCCGTAGCCCCGCTGGCAACCCGCTCGATCACGCCACGCCCATCGACATAGCCTGTCTGCACACGCACCTGTTGACCCACTTGATTCTGCGTCAACGTGAAAGCATCAGTGGTGGCCCCAGCAATGGCATTCCACTGAGTTCCGTCGCTTGAGGTTTGCCATTGGTAGCTTAAAGCGCCCATGCCATCTGCATCGGTCAGTGTGCTGGCCGCGCGCAGCGTTTCATTTTGGGTGGGACTGCCGATCAAGGTGACCACACCGGTAGGTGGCTGGTTGACACCGGCACCAGCACCCGCCAATGCAAGCATCTGCGCCCTGGTGAGCATGCGGCCGTCCGCAAACTCAAACTGTTCAATGCCAACCCCGGGTGCCGCACTGGCATCTGGCACCACCACACGCACACCGCCCGAGCCACCCCAGGACACGTTCAGCACGTCCAACGTGCGGCCGCCTAGCTCGGCCGTTCCCCATCTGAACTGCAGGTTACTCTGATCAATACCCGGCCCAAAGCGCACCGTGTCAGATGTGGCTCGTTGCAGCTCCTGCACAACCGCGTCCGTCAAGGTGATGGCTGGACGAAGCTTTTCATTATCAAACCCATTAAACCCATATTTGAAATCACTTTGAGTGGCCTTGGAAATGGCGGCATCCAAGCCCTCCGAGCGCAGCCTCGTTCTTGCTCCAGAGTACTCCTCCGAGCGGCCATCGAGGGGCTCGTCCTGAAGCGGACGTTCACGATCAATGCGCAGCAATTCATTCAAGTTTTCAGTGGTCGCTGCGACAGCTCCAACCATGGTTTCTTCGCCAAAGTTGCGGGTCAGAACGGCGTTAGGGCTAATACGCCTCAAGTCTTCAATCAACTGCGTGTCCAGTTTCCCATACCAACCTGAAGTGAGCTCGACATCCACCATGGCCGCAGCGCTGTCGTAGACCGTGTCCCAGCCATCATCATCGGCTTCGACAACGTAAGTGTCGGCTCCAGCACCACCTGCCAGATAGTCGTTGCCCATGCCGCCACTAAGTTCATCAGCGCCTGCGCCCAAATCAATTTGGTCATTGCCTGCCCCTCCGTCCACCCAGTCTGCTGGACTGCTGGACACGACCCCAATGAAGTCGTTCACTGGGGTCTCTGAACGTACCACCACGTCGTCACCACCACCTGCCGAGACCAATTTTGACGCCGTACCACTGAGTTCAATCGCATTGGCATGGTCGCCAGCCCGAATATCTTGCACTGTGCTTTGCAGCGCGCTGGTGTAACGGTACCAGTTCACTCGACCGGTTTGAGTCTGTGTCCGTGTGGTCGTGACTTCTTTGTAGGTTGTGGTGTAACGATCTGGTTCTGTCAGTTTGATATTGCCGTTGATGTCGGTGGTGATGGAATATCTTCCCATACTGAAACTCGACTCCCCCGGACCACTGGGTACCCCTTGGCCAATCGTGATGATTCTTCCAGGGATGAATTGGTATGAGGGCGTATACGAGGTGGTGGTGTAGGTTTTGGTTGTGGTACGCAGCTCGCTACCCAACAATGTGCTGTCATAAGATCCAGCGAAGGCCTTGGCATTGGCAGTGATGGTTTGCGCATCAGTAGCCGTGATGTCACGCACACGGTTGAATTTATACAGGTTCTCGTTCCCATCGCTTTCAACGACCAGTCTAGTGCCCGTGTCAACGAAAGGCTGTCCGCCAACCGTAACCGCCGCTCGAGTGATCCCCACATAAAAGTCATCTCTGCGTCGCACCAGATTCTTGCCCTGCAAGCCCACGCTGGCCAGCGCGCGCAAGTCAAACTCGTCTCCTTGCGGCGTCTTCAATGTCCAGTTGCCGACAGTGAAGAAAAAGTCAGGAATGTAGACACTTGTGCCCGCGCTCAAGTTGGAAAGCACCAACGCTGCGCCACTGCGCACATAACTCAAGTTGCTTTGATTGCCCTGTTCCAGACGAATCATGCTGTTTTGACCTGCGGCCTCCAGCACGGTGTCGTGGCCCCCGTTGGCTCCCATCACATACGTATCAACCCCGTTGCCGCCCTCTAATAAGTCGTCATCCGTGCCACCGTCCAGCGTGTCGTTTCCGTGACCTCCTTTTAAGTGGTCTGCACCCGCACCACCTTGCAGCAAGTCGTTACCTGCATAGCCATAAATGACATCGGCGCCAGCGGTGTAGCCAGGCGAAGCACTCTCGCCAGTAAGGGCTTGAGCATAGACCTCTGCTTGGGTCAACGAGCTGCCATCGGCGAAGACAAATGACGCACCGGACAAATCCACATTGCCGTGGATCAGGACCGCGTCACTGCCGCTGTACGCCAAACGCACATAAGGCTCTGCGTCTATGGTTTCGCGTGTTGCCTTCAAACTTTGCAAGCTGATACCCGCGCCAAACTTGAGCGTGCTGGGACCCTCCGAATCCACGAGACGGTCCACGCCATCCCCTAAAAAAAACTGGTAAGTGTCCTGATCCGCCCCCCCATTCAAATGATCCGCACCCCCGCCACCTGTGAGGGTGTCCTTACCACCCCCACCCAGTAGATCATCAACACCCGCGTAGCCACGCAATGTGTCGTTACCCCGGTTGCCCACCAGAAAATCGGCACCCGTGCTGCCGTCGATCACGTTATCTAGGTCGTCCCCAGCCACCACCAGCCCATCGGTTGAAGCAATACGCTCGATCAAATCGGTGTAAGACCATACCGTACCATCGGCAAACGTATAGGAGGCCACCGCCCTTTCCAAACCACGGCGCACCACCAGTGAATACATTCCACCGATGTCGATCCTCACATCCGAACTGTCGGGCAACCGAAAGAGGCTCACCTGGGCGGGGTCGACGCCTGCAGCAAAGCGCAGGGTGTTATTGCCCTCATCATCAAATATCTGAGCGCTGCCACTCAGGGGGCGCTCCCCGCCGATCATGAACACATCGTCGCCCGCCCCGCCAAACAAGATATCTTTGCCGGTGTCGCTGTGAATGACGTCATTCCCCTCACCGCCCACCAACCAATCGTCTGCCACCCCACCGGTGATCTGGTCATCGCCAGCGCCACCATCCACCACATTACCTAAGTTGCTGCCCACGATGAAGTCGTCGCTATAACCCCCTTGCACACGCAAGGCTGGCATGGCCGAGATCAGCGCGGCCAGACTGCGGGTTTGACCATCAGGCAAAGATAGGCTGAACTTGTCTGCACGCAACAGCGCGTCTTTCAACGTCACAGCTGTTCCAGACCCCACACTGAGCAGCAGATCGTTGCTGAGTTGGCCTGGGCGGCTGATTTGCACCGTGTCCCAGTCGCTGACGCCGACCAAGCTGATGACGTTGAGACCCAAGGCGTCATCCACTTGGTTGGTTGAGCCCGTCTGGATCAGGTACAGATCATCACCCTCACCCCCGGCCAGCAGGTTTTTTCCACTGCCGCCATCCAGCATGTCGTCTCCCGCACCGCCCTCGAGCCTATCGTCGCCGCCAAAGCCGCTCAGGCGATCGGTGGTGTTGGTGCCGACAAGATGGTCGTCCTGTTCCGTGCCATCCAGGTCGAATCCACGCTCAAGCAACTCATTGCTGCTGAGCACGGTGCCATCAGCAAATTCAAAGCTGCTAATAGTCACCGTGTTGAATACATCATTCTTGTCAAAGTTCTCGATGTGGATTTGGTCGCCCCCGCCCATGTCCAGCAACAGAGAGCCAAATTTCAATTTTATGGCCGTTGAGTCAAAGCCTTCGCCAAATATGAAAATGTTGTTGTCGGCTTTGGAGTCATCCACGTAATCCACGCCATCGCCTTTACTGAAGACGTAGATGTCTTTGCCTTCTCCGCCCGCCAAATAATCGACGCCAGTGCCGCCAATTAATATATCGTTGCCTTTGCCACCATATAGAAGGTCTTCTTCAGAACCGCCATCTAAATAATCATCGCCAGGATTCCTCTCCGGGAAGCCCTTCCATTCGCTCGTATCACCGCGCAGGGTATCGTTTCCGGCGCCACCAAACAGATTGTCATTTCCGCCATTGCCAGTCAAGTAGTCATTGCCGACTTCCCCATACAACGTATCATCGCCGCCGCCGCTCCATGCAGAGTCATTTCCTGCGCCAGCATAGATGACATCGGCCCCTGAGTCGCTAGGAAACACATCGACTGTGGTCGTTCCGGTGAATACTGTAGAAGTGTTGACTACCACCTCCCAGTCGAGAGTCTCTACGAAAAGCTCACTGTCGCCCAGGAAGTAGTCATCCCCAGCTCCTCCGATCAGCAGGTCGGCCCCACCCCCACCGCTGAGCACGTCGTTGTCCGCACCTCCCACCAAGATATCGTCACCGCTATTGCCAGAGAGCCAGTCACCTTTTTCTCCTGTCCCGGCTTGACTGTTGCCGTCGAGCAGAGCTTGTGCTACGGTGGTTTGATCGCCAGCGAAGATGCGATCGTTGTCGTTCCCGCCGATCAGGATGTCGCCTTTGGCGCCGCCCATGATCAAGTCGTTGCCGTCGCCCCCCGTGACTTGGTCGCGGTCATCCCCTGCGTGGACGACGTCGTGGCCAGCGCCCGCATCCACAATGTCGTCACCGTCTCCTGCCTCTACGTTGTCGTCTCCGCCTTTGGCAACCACTTTGTCTGCACCGCCGCCGCTGACAATGTGGTCGTTGCCTACCTCTCTGCCATTCAACTCATCGGCACGGCCTGGGTCTGGTTGGTTTTCATCTGTCTCAATGTTGCCTAAAGCGTTAAGTTTAGTTTGCACGCCTGGGCTGGTACTTTGGTCTACCGGTTTACGATCACCAAAAATGTCCAAGTCAGTCGCGGGGGCTTGGGGTGGCTCGTCCATCCAACGAATGCCAAGATCCCCTTTATTGAGGGTGTCCCCCAGGTCGATGCTGCCGCCAGTGAAACTCAATACCCAGTTGCCGCTGCGGGTAAGGGCATCCCATTACACACAACTCGCAGCCCAGCATGATTTAGCCCGAAGAGAAGGCACACTGGGAGGATGACTACATGGGCTGAAGAAGAATTTGAGACGCTATCGCTGGGAGACGCCCGGCTAGATAAGCGGATGGTGATCTT
>JANMEO010000156.1:0-30917 GCA_031376995.1 Burkholderiales bacterium | reverse complement strand
CATTTTCAACGCCGAAGACCGTTTCAAGAGGCCATTTTATGGCTGGCGAGGATTTTCCGAACAGCCCCTAGACTCAAAGAGACAACCATGCACATCTGGGCCGTACAAGATGCCAAAGCTCGTTTCAGCGAATTTCTTGATGCCTGTCTTGTTGAGGGGCCACAGATGGTCACCAAGCGCGGCACCGAAGCCGCCGTGCTGGTGCCCGTACAAGAGTGGCGAAGACTACAAGCTGCTGCAAGACCCTCGCTGAAAGAACTGTTACTTTCCAATGACGCCCGAGGTGATTTGATTCTTCCTGTCCGTGGACACGCCAAGCGACGGGCCATGAATGCCATTCGGTGACCCCCATGTATTTGCTGGATACCAACGTCGTTTCAGAATTAAGGAAGCCCAAGCCCCACGGTAGCGTTCTTGAGTGGTTTAGCACAGTGGATGATGCAGAGCTGCACCTTTCAGCCTTGACACTGGGCGAAATTCAAGTTGGCATTGAAATAACAAGAACGCAAAATCCCACCAAGGCTGCCGAGCTTGATGCCTGGCTAGAGCTTGTGGCGCGGTCTCACAACATCTTGCCGATGGATGCTGAAGCCTTCCGAACTTGGGCACGCCTGATGCATCGAAAATCTAATACGCTTGATGAAGACGCCATGATTGCGGCCACCGCACAAGTCCATCAGCTGACCTTGGTGACACGCAACACGTCAAATTTCAAAGCCTTGGGGGTGCAAAGCTTCAACCCCTTCACGATCCGCTCCACGCAACGCACCAAGTAAGGCCAACATCCAAGGCTGCATTCAGTCATTGCCCAAAAAATCATCTGGCGTCCACAATCGATTCGGCTCCAAGCACTGAAACGGCGTGGCATCAGCCCTCTTGACATCCGCCTCACAGGGTTCAAACAAAGCATGATGGGGGCTGAACTCACGCAGCCGCTGAGCCAGATACCGAGCGCGGTCGAAGTCTCCTTGGTCGGCATAGGCCTGAGCCCACACGCTCAATAATCTTGTATCAATTAAACTGTGCGCAGCCTGCCTGATCGAAGGCAACACCTCTTGCGCGCGAGGGTGTGTGGTTGCCTGGGCGTAATCGGCTTGATGGCTAAATAACACGCTGCGCTGCCCTGCCGCGATACGCTCCGCCAGCGCACCAGAGCTGGCCCTGGGTGCAAAAATCACCACCACCCGCAAATAGTCCAACAAAGTGGCCAGCGACCCCAAAGTCACCAACGCCCCCAACAGCATCACGCGCCAATGCCCAACAGGCAACCAACGTTGGGGTGACGACGACAATGCCATCGGTGCAGTTCCAGGCTCAGACAAGCTCAAACTCAAGGCCCAGACAAAGCCCGTTGGCAGCAAAAAATAGGCATACCACAGCGGATATTCAAACTGACTGTGCAAAGCCATCACGGCCACCATCATCGCGGCAGCCGTGGCCATGCCCCCCCTGGGGCCCGCAAGCCGCCAACCCCGCGCCATGGCACGCCACAAAGCCCACCCCAAAAGGCCACACAACAGCACCGCCAGCGGCACCCCCAACTCCACCATCAAGTGCAACAGCAAGTTGTGGGCATGATCAAAAAATGCCACCGGCCGACCCGGAAAAGGCGTCAGCGTCCACGCCCAATTAAAACCACCCCAACCCACGCCCCACCAGGTGTTGTCTTGCACCAGCGTCCAGGCGTTAGACCAAATGCCAAAGCGCGAAGCCGACATATCGGCCGCCCCACCCAACCGCCCGCCCTGCAACCCCGCCGACCAGCCCCAAGCCAGCACGCCATAAAGCCCCAACACCGCCAACAGCCCCCAGCGTGCGGGTGCCAGCAAACGTCGGTCTAACGCGCCCCAGAGCGCCAACCCCACCACCCCCAACGCCCCGGTGCGAGAGCCTGTCAACACCACCCCCAGGCAAAGCCAAGCCATCAAGCCCCAGCACAAGGCATCGCCTGCGCGAGAACAAGCCCGTGCGTCACGCCCGTGCAACCAAACGATGGCCACCAAACCCAAGAGCAACAAACTGCTCAAATGATTGGGCTGGCGCACATTACCCGCTGCACGCCCAGCGATGGCTGCCGAGGTTTGCGCCAGCCACACCCCATCCATGGCCTGGGGCGCCCACACCTGAAGCAGCGCCACACCCGTGTTAAGCACCGCCGCCAGCACCAACGCCTGACAAAAGGCGGCGAACACCGCCTCAGCCGAGCCGTCGCGAACCACCGCTTGACCCAGCAGCATGACAAGCCCCACCGCCACCAGCATCCCCAACGCCAAAAGTGTCAAACTCAAAGGCCTGCCCTGGAACCCTGCCAAGACCACACAGGCCACCACCA
Organism: Burkholderiales bacterium; assembly: GCA_031376995.1. Taxonomy (GTDB): domain Bacteria; phylum Pseudomonadota; class Gammaproteobacteria; order Burkholderiales; family Burkholderiaceae_C; genus CANHBY01. The sequence goes on along the minus strand of JANMEO010000156.1, from coordinate 28,585 downwards.
CCCCCAACGCCAGCCACAAGGGCGAGACGCCTTGCCCTCCAGGCTCTCTAAGCTCCAACTTCGACACAGGGCTACGCCCCAGCCCCCAAACCGCCCAAGCACACGCTGCAAAACCCCAGCCCGAGCAAGCGGCCAATTGGTTCAAAAGCGTCGAGCTGGGTGGCGCGGTGAGCGCCAACAGCACGGGCAACGCGCACGCCAAAGCCGCCACCCCCAACATCGAGACGCTCAGCGCTTTAGGCGGCTTCACTGAGTTCAAAGCAATGGCGACCAAGCCAACCTAGGCAACAGTCCACTCACTGCAAGCCACCAAACGGCAAATACCCCACAGGCTGCGCGCTGGTCTTATTCAACACCGCAACCCAACCCAACTGACGCGCCACGATTGGCAAAAAGACCAACTCATCCAGACTGACGCCTGAATCGCTCACTACTGACATCACCGCGCCACGGTCCTTGTCCATCAGAGCTGTCAAGGGTTTGGCCCGCGCCAAAATCGCCGCTGTTTGGCTGCCATAAGAACGCCAACGCACAGGCTTCAAGCCCAAATCAACCCCAGTCTTCATGGCCACATCAATCGCATGACCATGCTCTTGCGGATCGCTCCAAGGCGCTGAAGCCACCCACCTGGGCCCCCACCAGGGGGTCTTTTGAAACTCAACTGGTGCCAGCAACAACTCACCAGCGGCCACATCCACCGCAGGCAGCACCTGAAACCGATCCACAGCAAAAACCACAAACACCGGACGCGCCAACCACACGGTATGAAGCCCATAGGTCAAGGCCGAAATTTGCAACAAACCCACCACCAACAAGTCACGCGCCAAATGACTCCCACCTTTTCGTTTGTCAAAAACAGCCAGAGTAATGAGCGGCCCCACAATCACATCCACAGCCACTATCAACGTGAACAATTCACTACCGCCAGACACCACCCAAAATGGCTCGGGGTACCAAATCCCCCAAACCAAAGCTGCTGCCGCCAAAGCCACCAGCACACTGGCCCCCAAATGAACGGCGGCGGCTCCCAAGCGATCCCGCCAAGCCAAGCCAAGCCAAGCTGCATGCATACAGCCTCCTTCGGTATCCATGACGTCAAAAAAACAACTCTGCCCTCAGAGTTGCACCCAACAGCCAAGTTGAACTAAAGTCATCCAACCATCCTTGAGGTTCCCCATGAGTCTGCTTGCCCAGCTGTTCAAAGCCATCGAACACAGTGTCACGGGCAAACGCAGCTGGACGCCCAACGAGATACGCGAGCTCATCGAGCGCAAGGAGTTGACTCAGGCCCTCAAGGCCGTTGAGTCACTCTCACCGCACACCCACAAACATGATGCCATGCAGCACTGCCTCAGAGGTGAAATTCTCTTTCATCAGCGCTTGGATGATGAGGCCCAAACCGAATTTCAAGCCGCCCTCAAAATTTTCCCGGGGATGCCAGAAGGGCATTACGGCCTGTCGCTGATTTTGGCCGAGCAAGGCAACTTTGATACTGCGGCTCGCCACGCACTTTTTGCCGTCAACTTGCAGCCTGACAGTCGCCATCTGGCACAGCTGGGCTATTGCCACTTGGAGCTGCAAAATTATCAATCAGCTGAAGCCCCATTACGCCGAGCCACTTCTCTGAGCGATAAAAACCCCCACACGTGGAACAACCTAGGGATCGTCTTGATGGCCAAAGGCGACATGCCCGGCGCTCGTCAATGTTTCATGAAAGCACTTCAGCAAAATCCTTCCATGGCAGTTGCGCACCAGCATCTGGCTGAACTGGATGCTATTGAGCACTCCAACCCGCCCAGGCCTGCACTTTCCATTGAAACTAGCGATTACCTTCTTGACAATCAGCCAAACGGAGACGACTCACTCAATCAAGTGATCCTCCTTGAACAAAGTGGTGACCTCCCAGGCGCCATCGAAGCGTGTGAAGCCTTGCTACTCCAAGGGAATGAAGCGAACGTACCGCTCAAGCTCTCTCAACTCTACACAAACTCTGGTGATTTAGAAAGCGCCATTGCCATGTTGGAAGCCTATTTGATTCATAACCCTGGCTGCGCCAGCGTTTCAGGCGCACTCGGGCTGTTGCAGCTTAAGGCTAGCAATTGGAAACTGGCTGAGTCGCAGCTACAGATGACTTTGGAACATGATCCTGATCAAACCGAATACTTACTCGGCCTTGCCAAATCCCTCACCAAACAAGAACGATTCGAAGAAGCAGCTCCGCTGTTCGCCAAAGCACTCTCTCTTAAACCTGAGAACCGAGAAATAAAGAGATATTGGGCCTCAAGTTTGACTAACCAGTGCCGATATGAAGAAGCCATTCAGACCATGGAAGAGCTAAAGGCTGATGGACTTCAACTTGGAGACGTCAGTACAGTCCTTGGCTACCTTGGTAGAACTGAAGAGGCGCTGGCGAAAATTAACGCTCAAATCGCTCATCAACCCAACCATCCCGATCTCAGATTTCAGCGTGCCTTTCTTAACCTGTCACTTGAAAAGTACGCCGAAGGCTGGGACGACTACAAGTTTCGCGGCTTAAGCAACAGTCGCAATTACAGGATTTTGCCATTTCCACTTTGGAATGGTGAGCCCCTTGATCGAAAGAAAATCATCATTCTTGCTGAACAAGGCCTCGGAGATCAAGTGATGTTCGCCTCCTGCATACCAGATCTGCTTGCATATACCCCCGAAACTCTCATCATCGAAGCAAATGTGCGGGCAGCCAAAACACTTGAGCGCTCATTTCCATCCGCCACAGTGATCGCAAGCTCTCAAAAATCCAATATGGCCTGGGCGACGGATTTTTCGAATATTGATTATTTTGTCCCACTAGCCGATTTGCCATGCCGATTCAGACGCAATAAATGGTCATTTCCAGAGCACTCAGGTTATTTAGTTGCCGATCCGGCAAGAGTTGTTCACTGGCGTACGACCTTGGAGCAATGCGGCCCTGGACCCTACTACGGGGTTTCATGGAAAGGAGGTACAGAAATCACTCGCAAGGTCATAAGATCTTTCAGCCCAGAGACATTTTTTCCCCTTTCAAAGGCAGTGGCAGCAACCTGGGTGTGCTTGCAATACGGTGAGGTTCAAAACGAGGTTTCTGGAATGAAAGCATTAGGAATGCCACTTGAGTATTGGAAGAAAGCAATATCAGATTTGGACGAGTTCGCAGCCTTAATCAGCGCCTTAGATGGTGTAATCAGCGTGTGCAACACCACAGTTCACTATGCAGGAGCACTGGGCAAACCTGTATGGGTACTTGCACCACGCATCCCAGAATGGCGATACGGCCTTCACAATACTAAGCTTCCTTGGTACCCCAGCTCGCACATCATCAGACAAACGCGGGATAACGACTGGACAGGCCCAATCAATGCAGTCTGCGAAGAAGTCGCTGCTTTTTCAGCCCGCAAGTGCCCCCCCTTTTAAGGCAAATCAATTTACAAGTGCTAGCAGCATCGTACATCCATAACAGTCTCATCCGCCATCCAGACAAAAAATGTCACTTTTCCATTGGCCCAACTTTTGCTCGCATAAACTTGCAGACTTCAACCCATTCTCCAATTAAGGAAACCACAATGAGCAATATTCAAAAAGGCTTCACACTCATCGAGTTAATGATCGTTGTAGCGATCATTGGCATTCTTGCAGCCGTAGCCTTACCTGCATATCAAAATTACACCGTAAGGGCACGTGCCTCAGAAGTTGTTCTGGCTGCATCATCTGCCCGCACATCCATCACTGAAAATGCCCAAATACTCGACGGCTTGGTCGGAGCAGGCTCCCTCGTAACTATCGGCTCCTCAAACTATGTGTCGGCCGCTAATGTAACCAACAATGGAACTATCACTGTTAACGCCAAATCATCAATTGGCACAAACAACCTGGTGGTTACCATGTCCCCATCTTGGACTGGACAAACAGTAAATTGGACTTGCAGCTTGAGTCCAACCAACTTCGCACCCTCGTCATGTCGTGGCTAGTAACTCAAGCCAACAACATTACATAACCCTCAATTTAAATATAAGCTCATTATGCATGCGAATTTATTTTGATGCAATTTATAATTGAGGGCTGGATGCAACCATTGGCGAAAATTTTACCTGAGTCGCGATCGCATACCTATTGCTATTAATAAATAACCGTTGTAAAAATCAGCAACCGAATAATTTTAAAATGACCCCTTAGGCGGCATCTAACAATTTATAGTTAAACACCCAGCCAGGCGATTCTATTCAGAAAACCGGTCGATAAAAATTATTTAAAAAGGATTTGATAAAGCTATATAAATTTAAAATTAGCATTTTATGACAACATGGATCAACCTGTAAAGCCTCTGTGAGCAACATTCAAAAAGGCTTCACTCATCAATGCCATTAAGTTAAGTCGGAAGCAGCGCCAATGATCATTATCAATCAGTAACTTGCGAGCCATCAAATCCTGACTCAAGGCTTAACTTAATGGCATTGCTCCGCAAGTCAGATGATCAGAATCATTGAAGACTCTTGCCAAAAAGCTATTCACTTTGTAACTGAACAAGAATTGCATTGATTTGACATCAAATGACAAAATTCAACCCATTATCCAATTAAATAAACCACAATGAACAATATTCAAAAAGGGTTTACACTCATCGAGTTAATGATCGTTGTAGCAATCATTGGAATTCTTGCAGCCGTAGCCTTACCTGCATATCAAAATTACACCATAAGGGCACGTGCCTCAGAAGTTGTTCTGGCCGCATCAACTGCCCGCACATCCGTCACTGAAAATGCCCAAATACTCGGCAACTTGGTCGGAGCAGGTTCCCTCGTAACTATCGGCTCCTCAAACTATGTGTCAGCTGCTGCTGTAACCAACAATGGAACTATCACTGTTAACGCCAAATCATCAATTGGCACAAACAACCTTGTGGTTACCTTGTCCCCGTCTTGGACTGGACAAACAGTAAATTGGACTTGCAGCTTGAGTCCAACCAACTTCGCACCCTCGTCATGTCGCGGCTAGTAACTCAAGCCGCCAACATCACATAGCTTTCAATTTAAATATAGGTTCATTATGCATGCGAATTTACCCTTATACAATTTATGATTGATGGCTGGATTTAATTATTGGCGAAAATTTTATCTAAGCCACCACCGCATATCTATTATTAATGACAAATAACTGTTGTAAAATCAGCGGCCGAATAATTTGAAAATGAATTCTCAGGCGGCATCTGAAAATCTAACAATTTAGAGTTAAACACCCAGTCGACCAATTGTATTCAGAAAACCAGCTAATCAGAATTGTTTGAAAACTTATTCATAAGGCCATATAAATTTAAAAATGGCATTTTATAATAACATGGGTCAACTTGTGAAATCTCTGTGAGCAACATTCGAAAAGGCTTCATTCTCATCGAATTAATGATCGCCGCAGCCGTCTTTGGCATTCTTGCAGCTATTGCATTACCTGCCTATCAGAATAATATCGCGCCCCCCAAGTTCGGCAGATAACGCTTGTAACTTGTTGATTAAATTGAAAATGCAAAACTTTTAGCACGTGTAGTGGCATAATTTTCTCTATATAAATCATTAAGTTACGCGCAAGTGTCGAACCTGAGGGGCACGTACCTCAGAGGTAATTCTGGCTGCATCATCTGCTCGAACATCCATTTCTGAAAATACTCAACAACTTGGCAGGAGCGGGCTCACTTGTAACTATCGGCAGCTCTATTTCCTTATCAGCCCGTATTGGCAACATTGACGGATGCACCACTATTAACGCCAATTCAACAATTCACCCAAGCCACCTTTAGATTATCATGGCGCCGTCTTAAAATGGACGAACCGTTACTTGGGTTGGCACCTTAACTCCAACACGCTTCGCACCCTCTTCATGTAGCGACCAAGAAATAAAGCCACTAATTACACACCCCTCAATAACAAAAATTATATTCAAGCGGTGGTTGGATAATATTTAATAATTTTTGCAAATAAATTAACACCAAACCCCAACAACAATAATAATTGCATACTTATTTTTTGAAAAATAAAAAATTTATGAAAAATTCCGCGCTTGAGTTATTTGCAAATAGCCTGGCTAACGATATTGCAAAGCGTTACCCTCCAGAGTTAGACTCCCAACCAGGAAAACGCCCTTCTGCAAATCGGTTGACTAGAATTATTGAAGACTCTTGCCAGAAAGCCATTCACTTTAAAACCGAACAAAAATTGAGTTGGTTTGGCCAAGCAAAACTCGGCAATAAATTTAAATGGGCACTTAAAGATCTTGGTTATCAACCAGATTTTGTTGATTTCGCGACGGAAGCAATTATCATCAATTTAAGCAAAAAGTTGCCTTCAGATCCAGTTAAAAATCAATGACTTTAATTTCAGAAGAATACCGCCAAGAACAGGCAGCATTGCATGCCGTTGGCAATTACGGAACTGCTGCCTTAATGTACGGGCATACAGTACTAGGCTTACTCAAAAGCACTGGAGCAAGGTCTTTACTTGACTACGGGTGCGGCAGCAAGCAAAGCTTGCTTCAGAATTTAAATTTACCTATCGAGGTCGTCTACGAAGGATACGACCCCGCCATTCCAGATTTTTCATCGGCGCCTTGCCCAGCTGAATTCGTCACCTGTATTGATGTGCTTGAACACATCGAGCCCCATTTTCTGGACAACGTCTTAGACCATTTGGCTGAGCTGGCCGACCCTTACGGCTTTTTTACCGTTCATACAGGCCCAGCGCTGAAATTTTTGTCAGATGGTCGCAACGCTCACCTGACCCAAAAGGGACTGCAATGGTGGCTACCGCGGTTTCAACAACGTTTTGAGTTACTCACGACTCAAACCATACCCAACGGCTTTGCCATCGTGGTTCGATCTTTGCAATCAGACAATCATTTACCCCCGCCTGGCCCTTTGAAGCTCCCCACAACCACGCAACAGCCGAAGCCGCCAAAATCGCCAGTTCGTACTCAAACCAGTGTTAAATATGCAGGTTTTCAATTAACCTTTCAAACCCCCAATGCAATCACGGCTCAGCAGATCAGCACTCTGCCGTCTGATGCACCGGAGACACTCCAGTGGATTGCAGACATGACGCCCGGCAGCCTATTTTTAGATGCAAGGGCGAACACAGGCATCTTCAGCGTGCTCGCTGCCGTCACCCGCGAAGCCAAGGTGTTTTCGTTTGAACCCGAAGCCCAAAATTTTGCTCTGCTGAATGCCAACTTGAGCGCCAACCATCTTGAGGGACAAGTGCTGGCTTACCCTCTGTTTTTGTCAAGCAACATTCAGCTTGGTCAGCTTTTGGTACCCAAAACGTCAGCAGGAGAAGCTGGCCATTGTCTCGGAATGTTTGCCAACCTTGAGACCGAAGATCCTGCTGCACTCAGGCAAGGAGCGATCAGCACCACCATCGACCAGTTGATTGAATCCGGCGCAATCCCAACCCCCAACTACCTGCGCATCGATGGCAACGGGCTGCAAATCAAGGTGCTTGAGGGGGCGCGCAAAGCACTGGCAAACCCAGCGCTTCGTGAAATTTTGGTGCGCCATCAAGCACCCTCATCTGACCAACAGGCGATCATTGAGCTCTTAGGCAAATGCGGATTTTCTACCCCCTCCAACCTGCAAGCTGGTGACTTTATTTCGCCGGAGCACCCAAAAAAGACAAGCACACTCATCTTCAAACGTGCGCTCGAAGCGCCTCCCAAATGGGTTGAGTTTACCAAGCAGTTCAGACTTGCCCCTGCACCCACCGCCCGCGGTCGTGCCGTGATGGAGTATCTGTTTCAGCGAGTCGCTGACGCAGCAGTGATCACCGACCCATATCCCTATGCAGTGATCGATCACGTTTTTCCCGAAGATTACTACCAAGAGATACTGGCAAACTTCCCCACCGAGACGAGCTTGAGGCCCCTCGGTGAAACCGGACGTGTGACGGAAAATGCATACAAAGAACGTCACGTGGTGCTTTTCACCGATGAAGAACTCGCGCGCATGAGCATCAGCCAGCAAACGTTCTGGCAAGAATTTGCTTCGTGGATGTACAGCGATCTTTTTTTAGGTTTGTTTGTTTTAAAGTTTCAAAGAGTACTCGGCCCTCGATTTGAACGAATATTGGCCGTTGAACCCACCATCAAAGCGCGCAGCGACGCCTTGCTGGTCAATGACCATACGAGCTACGCCATAGGGCCTCACACTGATGCCCCCCACCGCCTGGTGACTTTTTTATTCTATCTTCCACACGATGACTCTATGCGTGAATTAGGCACCTCAGTATTCCGCCCGAAAGACCCCAACTTTGTCTGCTGGGGTGGCCCACATCACAACTTTGATGCATTCACCAAAGTAGCCACAGTCGATTTTTTACCTAACCGCTTGCTCACTTTCCCCAAGACAGAGCGGTCTTTCCACGGGGTAGAAAAGATAACGCGAGAAAACATCAACCGCCCCTTGTTGATCAATAACATTCGCCTTCTGAATTCAGTCACTCATTGACGCGATAAGGCTAATGAACACCCCATGCTGAAAAATTTGCTGAAATCAATCACTCAAACCAAACCTTCTTCAGTCACAAGTCCTCAGCCTTCGCAGCCAACACCACCCCCGAAGAGTTTTGATCAACACGCGCAAGACAAGCGATTCACCTTTTCTGCGGATGGTTTATGGACCACCCACAATGCAAGTTTCTTGCAAGATGAGCGCTTCAAAGCCAGCTATGAGCTGGGTGCCCAAAGTGGTCACCGCATCTGTCAACCGCAAGACTTGCACATTGAATGGCGTGTTTACCTTTGCTGCTGGGCCGCCCAGCAAGCCCTCAAGCTGCCTGGCGACTTTGTTGAGTGTGGTGTTAGCACCGGCATTGTGTCGCGTGCTGTTGCTAACTACGTCGATTTTGGACGGCATGCCAAGCGTTATTGGCTGGTCGACACCTTTGAAGGCATCCCACTGCATCAAGCCTCAGCCCAAGAGCGAAAACTGGCTGAAAGTAAAAACCAACGCCATTATTACGATTGTTCTGAAGAGGTGCGAAAGCACTTTTCGCGCTATCCCAACGTTGAGGTGATCAAGGGTTGTGTCCCGAGGGTGCTACAAACACTCAACATACCCACCGTGGCCTTCTTGCACATTGACATGAACATTGCTGAACCCGAGGTGCAAGCCATGCGCCATTTTTGGGACAAGCTCAGCCCTGGTGGCCTGGTGGTTTTTGATGATTACGCATCCATGGCGCATCAAGCCCAAAAAGTGGCCTTGGATGATTTTGCAGCGGCCCACAATTTCTCAATTTTGGCCCTGCCAACAGGGCAAGGCTTGGCCATCAAAACCTAAGCAGCAAACAAGATGCTACGCAGACTACTCCGCCAATTGCTGGCTCCGCAACCTGCGCCTGTCTCGAGGAGCAAGCAGCCACCTCAGCCATTGAAACGAGAACCCTCACCACGATTAAGTGACGCAGACCGTGGCTTATTGGCTGAAAACTTGTCCTTGATCATCCCCTCAGTCGCCAGCCGCGCCGAGCACGTGCAAGCCACGCTGAGCCACCTTGACACGCTGCAGCTTCCCACTCGGATCTTTCTTTCAGACCATAGCGTACCAACCGAGAGACAAGCCATTCAGGATATCGTTGATCGCTTTGCCGGGCGACTGCGCATCACATTGATCCACCACGACCCTGCTTGGCATTTTCTGGAGCGGCTGGTTGACTGTGCAAAGCAAGCCGACACACCTTATGTTTTGGTGCATGCGGATGACGACCGCATGTTAGCCCAACCCCTTGCCAGGTGCGCCGAGTTTTTGAATGCGCATGATGATCACGCAGCGTGCTTGGGCCAAATCTTTTTCGTCAAGGTCAGCCCGCATGCGTCTGCTCAGGTGTCACCACAAATCGTGAATACCCGAAACGAAGATCATCCTGCAACGCGGGTGGTCGCTCACTGCAACGCCTTTGGTCCCACTTTGTATGCGATGACCCGCAAGACAGAATTTATCCAAGCCAACACTGCTGCATTGAGTTTCACGACCAATGTCATTTTCTGGCAATACTTAAGTTCATGTTGGCTCTTATCGCTCGGCAAACTCAACACGCTAGACGATGTGTACTATTTTCGTCTTGACAACCCCAATGGCTGGCGTGCCACTCTGGTTAAAGAGCGTGATCACAGCCACTGGCCCTATTTGATTACGGCAGATCATTTTTCAGCAGAACTAGGCCGATTCAAAGCAGGCTTGCGCAGCATCATTGCGCCTCACATGGAGAACCAAGAGGCCCTCGAAGAACTCATCGACAATTGTTGTCTCAGTCTGATACGACGTGCATTCGGTGCAAGCCGCAAGCTTCGTGAATCTGAAGTGGCTTTGCTAAACCGGCTGCAAACCCCCGGGCACGATGAGCATGATGCCTTCATCGCATTTGCTGCTGACGCAAAAAGCACATTGGACAAAATCCATCACACTGCCGTTTTGGCGAAGTCATGATCATATGGAGATATTGCAAAAATACTTTGACCAAAACACCAGCGGCCTCCACCTTAGTCTTCACTGCCAATAATTTAAGCCTTGAATCCAGATGCTGGGTCTCATAAGTTACTGATTCATACAGATCTTTGGCGCTGCATCCGAGTTGGCTTAATGGCACTGCTGAATTCACCCTAAGAATGTATAAATCTTATAATAAGATTTATACTCCAATCATTTTTCAGCCTCAACCAAACGCACATAATACCACGAAAAAGCCCGCCAGGAGGCAAATTTGAATATCCCAAAGGAAGACAACTGCGCCTATTGAGTCAAAAATACCGTCCAGATATTGATGGCTTAAGAGGCATCTCTGTTCTTGCGGTTGTAGCATTCCACGCATTTCCAAATTGGGTTATTGGTGGCTTTACTGGCGTTGATGCCTTCTTCGTAATCTCTGGGTATCTGATATCTACGATAATTTTTGAAAACTTAGACAAAGGGACTTTTAGTTTTTATGAGTTCTATGGCCGCCGCACTATTCGCATCCTTCCAGCACTTATTATTATCTTAGTTGCATGTTTTATTATTGGCTGGTTTTCATTGCTTAACAAGGAGTATAAGAAGCTGGGGCAGCATATTTTTGCAGGCGCCTATTTTATGTCCAATATTATTCTTTCGGGCGAGGCCGGTTATTTTGATAGCGCCGCAGAAACCAAGCCATTAACACACTTGTGGAGTTTGGCCATAGAAGAGCAATTCTATATTTTCTGGCCGCCACTGCTATGGCTTTCTTGGAGGGCGAAATTTAATCTTTTAAATGTCACTTTAGTTATTGCTATTGCCTCTTTTGCCCTGAATATCAAAGGCGTCACGCAAGATGCTGTGGCAACATTTTATTCCCCACAAACTCGCTTTTGGGAGTTATTAAGTGGAAGTTTATTGGCTTGGCTTACATTACACAAGAGCGCCTCACCACCGAGCACTAAAAGCAAAATTCACGCCATGCTCTTACGTATTATCTACATCGAAGGGCAAGAAGCCGTTGATACGAGGCTAGCTAACGCTCTTTCATGTTCTGGGTTAATCCTACTGATCTTTGGATTTTTTGCAATCAGTAAAGAGTTAAGCTTTCCTGGTATTTGGGCACTACTTCCAGTCTTAGGTGCCGTACTAATTATTGCAGCTGGATCTAAAGCTTGGGTTAATCGCACAATACTTTCCAATACGATTGCCGTTTGGTTTGGATTAATTAGTTTCCCCCTGTACTTGTGGCACTGGCCCTTACTATCTTTTGCTAGGATAATTGGAGGAGAAGAACCCAGCTATAACATACGCATTGCGGTTGTAGCCCTCTCTATTGTGCTAGCCTGGATAACGTATAAGTTTGTTGAGCACCCGCTGCGTTTAGGTAATCATAAAAAATTTTACATAGCTGTACTTGTTGCGCTAATGACTATTGTTGGTTATGCTGGGTTCATTACCCATGAGAGAGATGGTCTTAAGTTCAGAATGATTAACATAATTAATTATGATGTTACTCAGGCATTAAACTACGACTGGGGGCGCGGATACAGATACAATATTTGCTTTATAAATCCCTCAGACGTAAATACAAGTACATTCTCACCATTCTGCAGCCAAGATAGCGGCAAGAAAAATAAAAAGTTATTGATTTGGGGGGACTCCTATTCAGCAAGCCTATATAGAGGCTTTGAAACGGTTGGAAAATCACTAGATTTCTCTGTGCACCAGTTTAGTGCAAGCGGGTGCCCACCCATTCTTGATTTTCACGTTAATAATAGCAAAGAATGCATCAACTCCAATAAATATGTTTTTAATGAAATAAAAAAATTAAAGCCAGATATTTTAGTTTTAGCGGCCAATTGGGAATTGTACGACTCAAACCAACAAAACAACTGGGAAAATCTTGACCTTGATAAATTCAATGCCACGATAGAAAAAATTAAGCGACTTGGGGTTCACAATATTACCATCGTCGGTCAACTTCCAGTTTACACTTTGAATCAAGCAAATATGCTAATAAAAAGATCCCCTTGGGCTAGCGTGGATACAATAACCTATAAAAATTTCAAGCCAACCGCTAAAATTGCGGATGAAAAAATGAAAAATTTTGCCTCAAAGTTGGAGGTAAATTTTATTAGCCCGATAGAGCTTTTATGTACATCTGCTGGGTGCTTAATTTCCATCCCAGGCGCCAATATTAGGCCTTTAAGCTGGGACAAAGGTCACCTAACTACAACTGGTTCTGAATTTTTAGTATCCAAATTTTTCGACTCTGGCTTAATTAAATTCCTCAACTAATCATCTCCCAAGCTCTTTGCATGCAGCATTTTGTGTAGTTTAATCATCACCTAGGTGCTGAAATTTGTAATTTTTTGCTTTATAAAGTTAGGCAATTTGTGATAAAATTCATCAAAAGTCTATTTTCCGAAACGGTGAGCCAGCCACTTTAGTTCGCGCACTCAACCGCAAGCTGGTGGTCCATCCACTTTAATATTAGCCAATGTACAAAACTCATCACACAGTCGTTTTGGCGAATGTATAATCATATGGGCATATTGCAAGACTATTTTGATAATAACACCAGCAGCCTTCGTCTTGACAAATGGATGCCCTATCTTGAAATTTATGAACGGCACTTTGAACGGTATCGAGGCACCGATGTGCATGTACTTGAAATCGGTGTGTTCGGTGGCGGCTCCTTACAAATGTGGAAAGACTATTTTGGACCCCAGTCTCAAATTTTCGGGGTGGACATCAATCCCGAATGTCAGAAACATGAAAGCGAGCGGGTCAAAGTTTTTATCGGTGACCAAGGCGATCGGCAGTTTTTAAAGAAAACTCTCCAAAAAATTCAGAGGATTGATATTTTGATTGACGATGGAAGCCATCTTCCTGCTCACCAAATTGCAACTTTTGAAGAGTTATTTCCCCATATCAGCCCCAAAGGAATTTTTGTATGCGAAGACCTACATACAAACTATTGGAAACGGTACAGCGCAGGCTTAGGTCGCCCGGGCACGTTCATTGAATATTCCAAGCGCCTGGTTGATCAGCTCAGTGCGTGGCACTCAGAAAATCACGATGAATTTGAGATTGACGACTTCACCCTTAGCGCTCATTCGATGCACTACTACGACAGCATGTTAGTGATTGAGAAGCGCCCAATGGGCATGCCTCAGCGACGTAAAAGTGGGGACTTGGCTCAGCGCTGATCCACCCGCAGCATCGCCTCACGCTCAGCTTGCCAATCACTGGCGTAATCGCAATCACCAAACTCCTTGAAATAAGGCCCCCCTGAGGTGAAGTGCACATTGGCAGCCTCAGTGCGGTAGGGGTCATAGCCAACCAAGTGGTTCCAACCAGCAGGCAAGTCACCAATGAGGTCTTCAGTGTCCAGCCACTTGAATTGGTGCAGTTCAAGCCCACTGGCCGTGTTCACTCGCTCTGGGCTGAGGGCACGACAGCGGGGGTTGTTGAAGAGCATCACACTGGACCAGTTTTTCTTGGGATAGGCAGTTTGTGGCTTATCTAAAAACTTGAGCGTCTCTTTGGGTTGATGCTCATGCTTGATGCACATGACGGCATAGCGCTCGTCTCGCAAGGCCCAAAGTTTGGCAATGTCGTCGCGCATGAGCATGTCGTTGTCCATGAACATCGACCACCCTTCAAAACCACTGAGATAGGGCACCAAAAAGCGTGAAAACGCAAAATCGGTGGATTGAAGCGGGTTGTGCTCGCGCCACATCAAAGGGCCCAGGTTGTTCAGCGCCAGTGGGATGAAACACACCGGCTGGCTGGCGCGGGACAAAATGCTTTGAGTCAACACGTGCCAGGCCGCCGTTTCACGCTCGTCAAAGCCAATAAAGATGCGGATCATGGGGTCACCTTGGGCGTGTGCTGTGAAGCCACTGCCGCCCCCAGTTGAGCAGGAAACTCTTGAAAAATCTGACGGTAGTAGGCGTTTCGCCAAATACCAACCCCGATGCCCAATTCGATCAAGGCGGCAACGAGCACCGCGCGTTCAGGCCAAGGTTCCCACACCGCCCGACCCATGAGAAAGTGAGTGGCCCAAGCCAGATTGAGCACCACGGTCACGCTGACAATCGCCACCCCGTGACGCCAGGCCCACCTAGGCCAGAGCCCGGCGCTGGGCTGGCGAGCCCCTGCCGCATAGGCCAACAACAGCATGGGCGCCTGCAAAATCAGCAAACCCCACGATACGCTGTGATAAAACCAGCTAGCGGCCTCGGGAGAGCGGCGCATCAAGGTCACCATCAACAGCGCCACCAACCAATAGCGCAGCAAATAAGCCATGATGGCCATCAAAGCGCCAGGAACTGCCAGCACACCATGGCGGTTGAGGTGAAGATAGCGCTCGTCCATGGCGGTCAGTTTGGCAGATGCAGAGGCTTGGTTTCAAGCAAAAGGCAGGCCTTGACAAAATCAGTCACGTTTAAAGGCAGTTCAGAGTAATTTCTTGGCAGTCTTCGCACTGAAACCACGGTATGGGCCGTGGTCGCCTGTGTTACCCCAAAATAGCATTTTTTTGAACCATGCCACTCAACGCTGCCCAATCTTGATGTCACCAAACAAACCATTGAGGCCTCGGGGCTGAGAACGCCAATATTGCGGAGGTGCACTGACCTGGGCACCCAATTCGGCGGCGGCGTGCCAAGGCCATCGGGGGTTGTAAAGCATGCCTCGCGCCAAAGCCACCATGTCGGCCTGACCCTCGCGCACAATGGCCTCGGCTTGTTGCGCTTCGGTGATCAAACCCACGGCGATGGTTGGCAAGCTCGTCTCAGCACGCAGGCGCTGCGCCAAAGCCACTTGGTAGTTGGGCCCCAGGGGGATTTGCTGTTGGGGCGAAACGCCACCACTGGAGACATGCAAAAAGCTGCAACCCCGCTCACGCAGGGCATGCCCCAACACCACCGACTGCTCAATATCCCAGCCGCCCTCAACCCAATCAGTGGCAGACAGCCTCACGCCCACCGGTAGACTGGCTGGTACTGCCGCCCGCATGGCCTCAAAAACAGCCAATGGAAAACGCAAACGCTGCTCGAGCGTACCGCCATAAGCATCGGTGCGGTGGTTGGCGAGTGGCGACAAAAACTGATGCAGCAAGTAACCGTGGGCCATGTGAATTTCAATCGCATCCAAGCCCAAACGGTGGGCTCGCTCAGCACTGGCTACAAAGGCTTTGAGCACCCGCTCTAACCCCGCATCATCCAACGCCAGCGGGGCCGCCTCTGCCGCCAAATGTGGCAGCGCAGAGGGTGCCACAGGCCGCCAACCGCCTTGCTCGATAGAGATCAATTGCCCCCCCTCCCAAGGCACGTGGCTGGAGGCCTTTCGGCCTGCATGCGCCAATTGAATGGCCACGGGGATGCTGGAGTACGCGCGCACCGCCTTGAGCACACGAGCCAAAGCCTGCTCAGTGGCATCCGACCACAAGCCCAAGTCAGCCGGGGTGATGCGCCCTTCGGGCTCGACAGCGGTGGCTTCGATAATGAGTAGGCCAGCGCCTGACAAGGCCAATTGGCCCAGGTGCATCAGGTGCCAGTCGGTGGCCTGACCGTCAACCGCAGAGTATTGGCACATTGGGGCGATGACGATGCGATTCGTCAAACGCAGTGTGCCCATCGAAGTGGATGAAAACAAAGTGGACATAGATCGTGAGCCTTCAGAGTTAAGGACAGCCTGCCTTGGTAAAATGGGAAGATAATTTTGTCTTCAGCTCAAAGCTGAGGGTTAAACAAAGCACCCAACATTTTTTAAAATTTTAACCATGGCCCGGTCGATGAT
The DNA here is from genome assembly GCA_031376995.1 of Burkholderiales bacterium. GTDB lineage: Bacteria > Pseudomonadota > Gammaproteobacteria > Burkholderiales > Burkholderiaceae_C > CANHBY01. The sequence goes on along the minus strand of JANMEO010000156.1, from coordinate 12,294 downwards.
AAATTCTGCCTCCAAAATAACCCGTATCGCTCAACCCAAAGGCTCAACCAGCTTATCCAGGGCACAAAAATCATTCAACAAACTTATCAAAAGCATTGAATCCCAGCAAAATCTGTTAACTGATTTGCAAGGGATGATACCGCTCTACCAAAGCAAATACGTCAGCGAATTAGACCCCAAGCTCAAAATGCTGGACAGCTTAAATACAGAGCTTGTATTGTTGTATGACCAAGCACATACCGATAAGTTATTCAGCAAAAAAGACAAAGAAAAACTCAGCAATTTAATTTGCGAAATAACCTCAAAATGCATCGACATCAAAAACAATGAGATGCTGAAGAAAATTTACAACCGGCACTCTCATAGCGATATGGATACCGAGATTGCTGCCGCCAACCATGTGATCAAAAACATGATGGAAGGCATGCTGGGCGTCGAGCTGGACGGTGATATCGACTTTACCAGCTCACCCGAAGAGATGATGGCTCGGGTGGGCGAAAAAATGCGCGAGTCCTGGGCTCAGGCTGACCATGCCAAGCAAGAACGAGCCAGTCGACAGAAAAAATCGGCCAAAACCCTGGCCAAAGAAGAAAAGCAAGCGCAGGAGGCGCAAAAAATTAGCCACTCGCTGCGTGAGATCTACCGCAAACTGGCCAGCGCGCTACATCCTGATCGAGAGCAAAACGACTTAGAACGAGACCGCAAGACCGAGTTAATGCAGCGAGTCAATGTGGCTTATAACAACAATAATTTACTTCAACTGCTGGAGCTGCAACTCGAAATAGAGCAAATTGATCAAGCCATGATCAACACCCTCAACGAAGATCGGTTGAAATGTTTTATCAAAATATTGACTGAGCAATCAGAAGAACTCTCTCAAGAGGTTGACGCCATCGACGCCTCTTTCCGCTTGCGTTTCAACTTCCCACCCCAAATTCAACTGTCTTCAAAAAATGCAATGCGACACCTTGATAGCATGCTTAACGATACTGAATATAAAATCGCCGGCCTGAGTGGCAATTTGGAATTATTTAAAAACACAAAGCATCTCAAAGATTGGCTTAAAACATATCGAATACCACAACCCACCTACTTCCTCGAAGAATCGGAAGAATGGGATGACCTGGGGTTTGATATGCCATTTTTCAGGGCCTGAATCTCGCCCTCAGAGCGCCTTGCGCGCTCGCGATAGACCCTCACCAGCATGGTCACACTGACCAGCAAACCCAGCGTATTAGACGCCAAGCCAGGCAAAGAGCCCACCAAGGCATTGTGAACAGACCAAGCCAATATGGTCATGATGAGCCCGATGCGCTGCCTGATCGCATCCAGCTGATAATTGCCCAAAGAGGCAAAGACGAGCGCCACCGACGAAAACACCGAGGGCAGACCCTGCCAAGTGAACCATGCCACGGCAGGGATCAAACCCAGCGACAGCAAGTAGATCAATTTGAAGCGCGGCGCCCCCCCCAAAGGGATAGCAAGCAAGGCTTGAGTGCCCACAACAGCCATGATGGCCGCTCCCGTGAAAGCGCCCAACAGCATGAAATGCACAAACATGAAAACGCAAGCCAGGCCCTGGCCGGCAAGAAGCCAGCGTCGGCTTTGCATCATGGGCCATGACAAATTGACCAGCACGCCAGCATAACCAAAGCCATCACTGAGAACGTGCTGCATCGATTCAGAAAAGCCCATCAATTTTTCCAGATCACAACACCCGTCCATGCGGTCCATAGCACCAAGGCGCCAAACGCAATGCGGTACCAGGCAAAGACGGTGAAATCATGTGTAGACACGTAGCGAATGAGCCAACGAATGCACAACAAAGCGCTGGCAAAAGCCATCAAGCCGCCAACCATGAACACTGGCAAGTCAGCCCAATACAAGGCATCTCGTTGCTTGAACAGAGCATAAGCCCCAGCCCCTAACAGGGTTGGGATGCCGAGAAAGAAACTGAACTGTGTGGCGGCCTGGCGTGAAAAACCCAACACCATGGAACCAATGATGGTCGCGCCCGAGCGGCTGGTGCCAGGAATCAAAGCCAAACATTGCATCAAGCCCACGGCCAAAGCATCTCGGGGTGTCATATCGTCGATCGTTTCAACGCGGGCCCTGCGCTGACCTGCCATGTCACGTGCGCCAAAACGACGCTTGTGCCGATGCTCAACAAACAAAATGATCACCCCCCCCACGATGAAGGCCAGGGCCACAGGCACAGGGCGAAACAGATAATCGTTGACCATTTGACCCAAGCCCAATCCCAAAATCACCGCGGGCACAAAGGCAATCAGGACATTGAGCGCAAAACGTTGCGCTTGAGGCTCGGTGGGCAAACCTCGCAAGGTGGCCAGCAGTCGTTGACGGTACTCCCACATGACCGCAACCATGGCGCCGGCTTGGATCGCAATCTTGAAGACCTTGCTGGTCTCGCCAGTGAAGTCAAGCAGCGAGCCAGCCAAAATCAGGTGCCCCGTGCTAGAGATGGGCAAAAACTCAGTCAGCCCCTCAACCACGCCCATCACAGCCGCTTTAAGCAACAGCATCAGATCCACAGCGCTCTCCATCATTTGGACAAGCTGTCAATGATAGAGGGCAGGAGTGTATGGGCCTTTACTTTTGGCTTTGGCTTTGGCTTTAACCCTCAACCACCCTTGAGGGGCTCAAACCAGGGGCAAACCGTCGATCGGCCAAAAGCTGGTCTCGCAATCGAACCATGGTTTGAGGCTCACTGAATAAGCGCATGACATCACAGGCTTGGACTGTTTGTGAATCATGATCTAGCAGCAGTCGACTCACCAAGACTTTGCGGGCCTTGCCACGCAGGCCCCAGGTGGTGTTGCGCTGGCCCATGGCCGCACGCACGACATCAAAAAACCAGGGGTTGGTCAGCACCTCACGCCATGCAGGCACTTCGGTCTCATGGTGGGCATAAGCCCAAGCTTGACGCAAAACAGGCGGCGTCAAGCCTTCTTCAGGGACCAGCAGCCAATGTTGACGACGCAACCACTCGCCCACCGAGGCGCGGCTGGCCCAAACAGACAACGGCACCGCCAGCATCAATGGCAATGCAATCGGCAGCAACCACAAGGCCCAACCCGTGCGCCAGTGCAGCGCAACCAGAGCTGCCATGACCAGAGCCATGACCGGTGCAAAACGACGCAAAGCATGACCCCAAGTGATGTCGTCGGCCGCTCTTGGGGGCGATTTCCAGTCGAGCTTCAAACCCGTGAGGGCGATGATGACAAACAGTGTGTGCGCCATCATGCGAACTGGCGCTTGCAACACTGAAAGCAGCCCCTCTAACACCGAGCCCCCCAACAAGGCCCATGTGCCGCCAAAAAGATGTTGCTCATTTTTAAGCACAATCGCCACGACCCCCAACAAGCGGGGCAGCACCAACATGCAAACCGTAGCCGCCCAAAGGCCTATGATTTCGAAAGAAAGCGCGGGGTTGGTGATAGCGCGCGCTGTGCCACCCCAAAGTTGTGCTGCGCCGCCCATCATTACGTAAGCCAACCATAGGGGCGCGGACAAATAGGCCATGGCGCCAGTCAACAACATGGCACGATGAACGTCTTGCAGGCCGGGCTCTGTCAGCAAACGGGAATTTTGAAGATTGCCTTGACACCAGCGGCGATCACGCTTGAGCTCTTCGAGCAGGTTGGGAGGCTGCTGCTCGTAACTGCCCTGTAAATCGCTGACCAACCACACGTGATAGCCAGCCCGGCGCATGAGCGCAGCTTCTACAAAATCGTGCGACAAGATTTCGCCACTTAAACCACCCCGGCCTGGCAGCGCAGCCAACCCACAGTGACGCATGAAGGGCTCAACGCGGATGATGGCATTGTGGCCCCAGTAGTGCGACTCACCCAGCTGCCAGTATTGCATGCCAGCCGTGAACAAACGCCCACTCACGCGACCCGCAAACTGCTGAGCGCGGGCATGCAGCGAGTTCAAACCACAGGCCTGGGGGGCCGTTTGGATGATGCCCGCGCTGGGGTGAGCTTGCATCAAACGAACCAGCGACAAAATAGCATCGCCGCTCATCACGCTATCGGCATCCAGCACCACCATGTAGCGGTAGTTTTTGCCCCAGCGGCGACAAAAATCGGCAACGTTGCCTGATTTGCGTTTGGTACGGCGCTGGCGCCAACGGTAGTAGACGTTGACCTTGCCATCCAACTGGCTGAGTACTTCGGCCCAGGCTGAGAGCTCAGCAGCGCGCACTTGGGGGTCGCTGGTGTCAGACAACACGTAAAAATCAACCAAATTTGAGCCCCCCGCTGCTGCGATGGACTCGCAGGTTGCACGCAAGCCGGCAAAAACAGTGGAGACTTGCTCATTGCAGATCGGCATGATCACGGCTGTACGGGCCTCGGGGCACAGGGGCTGACCCTCAACGTCTTGCGCCCTCAAGGCAAAGGGGTCGCCACGCAACTGCACCCAAAAACCCATCATGGCCGTGAAAAACCCCGCCGAGACCCATGCAAACAACAGGCCAAAGAGCATGACCTGCGCCAGCCACAGGGCATCGTTTTCAATCACAGGCAAGACTTCATTCAACAAAGAAGTGGCCCCTAGAGAAGACAGCACGACCAGCAGCCACAAGGTGCGGCGGCGGCGTTGGGCTGCCTGCTGCCAGGGTGCTTGAGTTTGCGGCGAAGCGGTGGGGCCAGACCCTAACCGAGCTAACCGAGCTAGAGCCGACCAGGCCATATCGCCCATGCCGCGCCAAAAACCCCGCCAAGGGGTGGTGCTCATTGAGCCGCGGCGCATCGGCGGTGAGCTCAAGCCCACCCCAGCGGACGGGATTGCAATGGGGCTGAATGTCTTGATGCTGTCTTGGGGCTTTAAGCCCATCGTGCTCAGTCGGGTTGAATCAGAGAGGTCCATAATTCGGGGGTGCGTTGAGAACGTTGAGAACCATGGGAAAGGGTGTGTAAGCGCTTGAAAACAAGCAGCTCCACCCACGCCATTGCAACTCACGTGCCATGCGCACAGCATCCGCCATTGATTCGGTATTTATTGTTACCAATCAAAGACTTACAAAATATTCAGAGCTTTTCACTGGGTGGCCAGCACGGCCAAAACCTCGCGAGATGTCGCCAACCAGCGACACCTCGGGCAAGGTGATCGCTGGTTTCAACGATCGGCTGCTGCGACGGGCCCTGACTCAGGCCCCGTCGCTAATCAGCGACAGAGCCCTCTGGGGGGAGGTCACCCCGGAACTGTCCAGGGGTCAAACCATTCTTCTGGAGCAGGCGATAAAACTCGGTTCGATTACGTTCTGCTAAGCGAGCAGCGTCAGCCACGTTGCCATCCGTGAGCTTGAGCAGACCCACGAGATACTCGCGCTCAAAGCGCTCTCTGGCGGCGGCAAAACTGAGCACCTCGACTGAGGGCACCCGCAAGGCCCGCTGTACCAGAGTCAGAGGAATCAACGGCGTGGTGGCCAGCGCGCAGACCTGCTCAACCACATTAAAGAGCTGCCGAATGTTGCCAGGCCAAGTGGCTGTCGCCAAGGCCTTGAGGGCTTCGGGTGCAAATCCGTTGAGGGGCTTATTGTATTTGGTGGCCAGTTTGCTGAGAAAGTGGTTGGCCAATAGGGGGATGTCTTCGCGCCGCTGAGCCAATGGCGGTAGCGTCAATGAAACCACATTCAAGCGATAGAACAGGTCTTCTCGAAATAAACCATTGCGCATGGCCTCGTCTAAATTGCAGTGGGTGGCCGACAAAATTCGCACGTTGATGGGCAAGGATTGACTGGCCCCCACTGAACGTACCGAGCGCTCTTGCAACACTCTGAGTAACTTGACTTGTAGAGCAGCAGGCATGTCGCCGATTTCGTCCAACAACAGGGTGCCGCCGTCAGCAGCCTGAAATAAGCCTCGGTGATTGGCAACCGCCCCGGTGAACGAGCCTTTGACATGGCCAAAGAGCTCAGACTCTAGAAGGTTTTCGGGGATGGCGCCGCAATTGACCGCCACAAAGGGCCGTGCGGCTCGAGGGCTGGCTTGGTGAATGGCCTGGGCCAAAAGTTCTTTGCCCGTACCGCTTTCTCCGTGTATCAGGATGCTGGCGTCTGAGGCGGCAACCATCTTGGCCTCAGCCAGCAGCTCGGCCATGCAACGCGAGCGGCTCACGATGGGTGCTCGCCATGCCTCTAAAACACCTTGTTCAGTTTGAACAGGGGCACTGAGCGCCAGGGCCTCGGCAATTTTGTCGAGCAACACTTTGCCATCAAAGGGCTTGGTCAAGTAAGTAAAGACCCCCCGCGAGGTGGCATCAACGGCATCGGGGATGGTGCCATGGGCGGTTAGCAAAATGACCGGCAAGGCCGGATGGCGACTGCGAATTTCGACAAACAGCGACAGGCCATCGCGCTCAGGAAGTTGCACGTCACTCACGACCAAATGCGGCCGCTCAAACTCAAGTTGCGCCAAGGCAGCCTCGGCGCTAGAGACTGCCATGACACGGTAACCGGCCGCCTTTAAACGCATCGACAAAAGGCTCAGGAGGTCGGCATCGTCATCCACCAACAAAAGATTGAACGTCATATCAGGGAGTCTTGGCCGACGACGCCCCAAGGGCAGGCTGACGCACCGTGAGACTGCGCTCGATGGCTTTGAGGGCTTCTAGCTTTTCATTCAGCTGGTCAATTTTTCGCTGACTGTCACGCTGAGAGTCTTTGAGTTGTGCATTGACACGCTCGAGTTGCTCTTCGAGCTTGCGCTGCTCAGCCAACCGAACAGTCAAAAGCCGCGCTATGGGCTGCCAAGGCATCAGCTCAGGGGTATTGATGCGCAACAAAGAGTCAAGCAAAGACAAGGCCTGAGCCAGATCGCCGTTAGAGCGACTTTGCGCCAGGGCCAGCGCCGTCTCCAGCGTGGTGGCAGGACCGCCGGGGGCCTGATTGAGGCGACCGAGCTCTTGGTTGAGCTCTGACGTCGTCATGCTGCGCAGGCGCTCAAAGTAAGCCAAGACATGCCGGACTGCGGCATCTGTAGTCTGCTGCGGGCTGACCACCACCTCGAACGTAGGCAGCGGGATGAGCGCTTGCACCGGTGGCGGTGGGGGAGTCGGTTCAAGCACCTGCAAAGGCTCGGGTGATGACAAGGGCACTGGCGTAAGCGCAGCGCAGCCAGCCAGGCTCATGCCCACGCCAAGGCCCAGTGCTGCAAGCCAAAGATCAATCTTGAGAAGCATGAGGAAGCTCCACATGAAAACGGGCACCTGGCCCGTCAGGAAGTAAATCAACGTGACCACCATGACCAGTCACATACTCGTGTACCAGCGACAAACCAATTCCACTGCCCCGAACACCCCCCACAGGCTGGCGCTCGCCACGGTAAAAAGGCTCGAAGATGCGGGCTCTGTCGGCCGGTGCAACCCCAGGACCCTCATCAACGACATCGACACAAGCCCGGCCTGGAATTTGTGACACGCTCAAGTGAATGGTGCCACCAGGTGGGCTGAAACGGATGGCGTTGGACAAGAGATTGCCAACAGCGGTTCCCAGTTTGTCCTCATCAACTTCGACCCACAAGGGCCCACCCGTCACGTCAATGATCAGCTTGCGGGCTTGCCACTGCAGGCATTGCGCCTCAACCAAATTACGCAACAATGCCACGAGTTCAGTTTTACGTCGGACCAATCGGCGCGCCTCGAAGGCAGCCGCATTGAAGCGCAAAAGATCTTCAATTTGACCTTGCAAAATGACGGTGTTGTGGCGCAAGATGCGGGCCACTTCAACCTGCTTGTCAGTCAGCTCACCCGTGACACCGTCTTCTAGCAAGGCAACCCCCTCACGCAAGGCTGCCAGTGGGGTTTTGAGCTCATGAGAAACATGGCGCAAGAAACGAGCTTTATCAGCATCGAGCTCGGCCAAGCGAAGACGCAGCCAATCCAATCGACGCCCCAGCAACCGAACATCGGTAGGACCCCGCATATCGATGGGCTCGTCGAGCCGATTTTCTCCCAGAGCGATGATGGCAGCTTCGAGGCGCTTGAAGGGCCGAGCCAGCCACACACCAAACGCCAGAGCCAAGAGCAACGAAATGGCGATGGCTGCCAGCACTTGCCGCGCCAAGGTGGCACGGCCGTCTTCAAGTCGACGCAGCAGCACTTGATTGTGCTCTTGATTGAAGTGGCGCACCTGTACAGCGATATCGGCATGAGAGGCCTCAATCTCCCGAAACGTTTGCATGACGGCATTCTCACGCTCGCGAAGATCGCTGTGGGGGCCGCTGATTTGCTGCTGGATGCTGGCGATGCGCTGATGCCAAGCTTGTACCAGCGAGCCTGGCAAAGCGGGGGCCAAAATGCGATCAAGCACGTCTTCAGCTTCGCGAGCGGCCTCGTCAAAATTGCGACGCAATGCACTGTCATCGAGCACCAAATACTGGCGGGCAGCACGCTCCATCGACACGCTGCGATCAGCCAGCAGCTGTGCGGCTGAGCTCAATGCCAAGGCTTGTTCAGCCCCTGCGCTGCTTTGTCTGAGCAGCCCCTCAAGCGCAAACAAACCCCGCAAAGAAGCCGCACCCAGCAATCCTGCGATCAGCAAAAACGCCAACAGCAACAGGCTTCGAAACGAATAGCGCTGAAGATTGAAAATCGACTCAAAAAAAAGCATGAAGAAAGCCTAAAGAAAGAGATTCTGCCTGGTGGCACCGATCTATACCCCGTATTTGAATGCGCAGGGGCCTGCTTCATTCAAAACGCAGGGCCTGGATCGGTAATAAACGTGCCGCACGCCTGGCTGGGTAGTATCCAAAAAACACCCCAACGGCCGCAGAAAACCCCACGGCAAGCACCACAGCATTGAAGCTTAAAGACACCGGCCAATCGGCCCACCAAGCTACAGCCCACGTAGCGCAAGCCCCCAACACCACCCCCAACGCCCCCCCCAGAAAACTGAGCAGGGTCGCTTCGATCAAAAATTGGCCCAAGATATCGCGGCTGCGGGCACCCACCGCCATGCGCAAGCCAATTTCGCGCGTGCGCTCGGTCACACTGACCAGCATGATGTTCATGATGCCGATGCCGCCCACAATCAGGCTGACCCCGGCGACCGCAGCTAACAGGGACGTCATCACGCGGCTGGCAGCCTCTTGCGCTTGCAACATCTCGCTCAGGTTTTGAACGCTGAAATCATCTTCTTGGCCGGGCAACACTCGACGCCGCTGGCGCAACAGCGCTTGGATGTCCTCTCGGGCAAGTTGCATGCTTTGGCCTGCGGCCACTTTGACACTGATAACCCCCACACGCTTGAGGCGGCCATAGGGACTGCCCACGATGCGATTACGAAAGGTGGAAATCGGCACCATCAATACATCGTCTTGGTCTTGGCCCAAAGCGTTTTGGCCTTTGGGGCCCAAAACACCAATCACCGTCAAAGGAACTTGGCGCACCCGGATCACCTGACCCAAAGGATCGACCTCACCAAACAGCTTTTGAGCCACGGTCAGCCCCACCATAACCACCTTGGCTGAGCCCTGTATTTCTGCGGCCTCAAACGGACGGCCGCTCAGAACAGGCCAATCTCGCACCTCATGATACTGCGGCGTAGTGCCCAAAATCAGGGTGTTCCAGTTGGTGTTGCCATAGACGACTTGACTGTTGGTGCGTGAGGATGGCGCCACGGCTTGAACCTCGTCCACCTCTGCAGCAATGGCGGCAGCATCAAGCTCAGTCAGCGATTGGGCGCTTTGCGCCCCCCCGCGAACACCTGCTGCATTTTGAGAGCCTGGCAAGACCAATAAAATATTGGAACCTAAGGCCTTGATTTGAGACTCGACGCGCTTTTGCGCGCCTGAGCCCACAGCCACCATGGTGATGACGGCAGCCACGCCAATGATGATGCCCAGCATCGTCAAAAGGCTGCGCAGCAGGTTGGCAGCGAGTGCACACCAAGCGCTGCGCAAGGCCGTCAAAGCACTCATCGTGTTTGCAACAAAGCGCTAGCGCCAATACCAGCGCTGCGCGGCACTTGCGCATGGTCTTGAGCGATGCGGCCATCTTTGAACACCAGGCGCCTGTGGGCCCAAGCTGCCACCTCGTGCTCGTGGGTGACCACGATCACTGTGATCCCTTGGCGGTTGAGATCATTCAGCAAAACCATGATCTCTTCTGAAGTGGCCGAATCGAGTGCGCCGGTAGGCTCGTCGGCCAAGATCAATTGGGGATGATTGACCAAAGCACGGGCGATGGCAACCCGCTGTTGTTGCCCCCCAGAGAGCTCAGCGGGACGATGCATCGCTCGATCTAACAAACCCACCCGCTCGAGTGCGGCCAAGGCCCGCTGGCGGCGCTGTGCAGGCGAGACTTTTGCATACACCAGGGGTAACTCGACGTTTTCTGATGCGCACGTGCGAGGGAGCAAATTGAACTGTTGAAAAACAAAGCCAATCAATCGATTGCGCACTTCGGCCAGCGCGTCGGCACTCAGACCTGCAACGGCTTTCCCCGCCAGGTGATAGGCCCCACTGGTGGGTTGATCCAAGCACCCCAAAATATTCATGAGAGTGCTTTTACCAGAACCCGATGGGCCCATGATGGCCACAAACTCACCCACATCAACGCTCACAGAAACGCCGTGGAGTGCAGACACGACGTGCCCTCCGAGCTGATAGCGCTTAGTGAGGTTTTCAGCTTGCAGCAATAATGCTTGGCTCATGTTGAGGCCGCACCTCAAAACGAGTGCCTGAGGGCGCCAGCCATCGGGCTTGCAGCGCGACCAGCGCTCATCGGTGTGCTGACAATGACCATGGCCCCATCTTGCAGCGCAGACTGGTCGACTGTGGGCAGCAGCTCTGTGTGCAAGCCATCAGTCAGCCCCAAGCGCACGGCATAAGCTTGGGGCTTAAGAGCGCCCTGGGCATCAGGCGCCAGCAAAAAAATCTGCCCCCGCTGAACTGAGCCCGCGGCCTCATCACCCTCAGGCGATGGGCCCTCAACCGTTTGAGCCCGAGAAGCCTGACGAGGGCCCACTTCCCCACCAGGCCAACGAACGCGCAACGCGGCATTGGGCACCTTCAAGGCCTGATCACGCACATCCGTCACGATACGGACATTGGCGGTCATCCCAGGCAAGGGCTGCAACTCGCTGGTGTTGCTAAAGCCAATCATGACGGCATAGGTCGTGACGTTTTGCACCACCATGGCGGCCTGCCTAACCTGGATGACCTGGCCATCAAAAGTTCGCCGTGGAAAGGCATCAATGGTGAACAGTGCTTTTTGCCCCACCCGTATTTTGGCCACATCCGCCTCATCAATCGAAGCCTCAACCTGCATCTCACGCAAATTGCGAGCGATCAAAAAAAGTTCGGGGGCTTGCAGGCTGGCCGCCACTGTTTGGCCCACCTCCACAGTGCGTTTGATCACGATGCCGTCCACAGGAGAGCGGATTTCGGTGCGACGCACATCGACCTCGGCCTGCTGCAACACAGCCTCACGCTGTTGAATTAACGCCTGAGCACTCTGCAGCTGGGCACGCGCCACATCGACCAGCGCTTGGGCGGCCCTGAGAGCCTGTATTTGGCTGCGCACCAAAGCGCGGGCCTTATCGGCCTCAGCGCCAGCGATAAAGTTTAGAGTCACCAAATCTTGCTTGCGCTGCCAATCACGCTGAGCCTCTTCGAGATCGACCTCAGCTTTGCTGGCCTGCGCCAACGACTGCGCCAGATTGGCGCGTGCCGTCAAGGCAGCAGCACGCACGACGCGCACATCGGCACTGGCTTGCTGCACACGGTATTGAAAGGTCTCAGGGTCAAGACGAGCGATCAACTGCCCTTCTTTGACTGAGCTGTTGAAATCAACCAACAGTTCTTTGATTTGCCCCGAAACTTGTGAGCTGATTTGAACTTGTCGCAGTGGGTTCAAAAGGCCCGTGGCTGATACTATAGCCTGCAATCGACCACGTTCAAGTTGAGCCGTTTGATAGTTGGGCACAGGCTGAGCAGCCAGTAGCCACCATCCAACACCCGCCCCGACCAAGCCAAGAATCAGGCCTCCCCCCATCAACGCATGCCGACGCTTGAATTCCATGATTTGATATTTTAAGGGCCCAGGACAAAAAGGTGCAGATTCAATTTTTGACCTTCTTTTTAAGCTTTTACCCGCCTCGCTTTTCCTCCAAAATGGCGCACAACCATTCAACTTGTGCCCATACAGATGATTGATTCTGCTGGCACTCTTGAGGTCTACCCCTTCACGCCACCACTCTATTTCGAGTTGATGAACCGCCTGGCATGGGCTCAATCACCACTATACCCCTCGGAACTGAAGATGCTG
>JANMEO010000128.1:0-20010 GCA_031376995.1 Burkholderiales bacterium | reverse complement strand
GGTTTGCGCTCAGGGCTGGCTGCTTTATGCATTGGGGGTGGTGAGGCCGCTGCTCTGGCTTTGGAGGTGATATGAATGGCTGAGATTTGGAACCCCGCTCTGGTCTGCATCGGAGAAACCATCAACAAAATCGTGCGCTTGACTCGAGAAGATATCGAGTTGTTCGTCAAAATGAGTCACGATGAAAACCCTTTGCACACAGATCCCGAGGCGGCACAAAGAACCCAATTTGGTCAAATTATTGCCAGCGGTCAGCACACGGCAGCGATTCTCATGGGGTTCATGGCCAGTCACTTTTCACGCCAGACTGGCAGCCTGAAGCGAGAAATGCTTTGCCTGAATACCAACTTTGCTTTTAAAGCCCCTGTCTTTGCTGAGCAAGACATGAGCTTGGTTTGGCGGGTTCAGGCAACCCAAGGCAATGTGAAGCTGGGTGGCGTTGTGGTGCAACTTGATGGACAAGCGAGTGCCACCACCGGGAGTCTTGCGGTGGTGGCCCGCGGAACCATTTTGGTTAAAGAGGCGAAACTCTGATGCGCGCCTGGCAGTGCGGCCTCTTCAGGCCTGTTCTCAAGCAGAGGGTACGTTGCCATAGGATCTGGTTTTAAGATGGTCGCCATCATTTTGGCTGCGGGTCGCGGTGAGCGAATGCGCCCCCTGACCAATCACACGCCCAAACCTTTGCTTCGTGTGCGTGGCAAGCCGTTGATCGAGTGGCACATTGAAGCGTTGGCCAGCTCTGGCGTGCGGCGTATGATCGTCAACACGGCGTGGCTTGAAGAACAAATTGTGAGCACCCTGGGCGACGGTTCACGATGGGGCGTGCAGATCAACTACTCGCAAGAAGGCCGTGATCATGGGGGGGCGCTGGAGACTGCCGGTGGTTTGAAAACTGCCATGTGGCCTGTTCTGACTGGGGCTGATGCGCCGCCAGCATTTTGGTATGTGGCGGCCGATGTTTTTGTGCCCCACTTTGCGTTTTCAACCGATTTGATGACAAGATTTTTGTTGTCTGACGCCCTCATTCATTTGTGGTTGGTGCCCAATCCAGTCCAACATCCCAGAGGCGACTACGGCATTGAGGGCGGTCTGGCCGTGGCGGGTCAGGAGGGGGAACGCTTCACCTGGTCGTGTGTGGCCTTGGTCAATCGCTGCTTTGTCACCGAGCTGATGTCAGACTTACCCTTGGGGGCCAAGGCCCCACTGAAGCCTTATCTTGACAAAGCCATGGCCTTGGGGCGCATGGGGGCCGAGTTGTATGCGGGGTTGTGGGCCGATGTGGGGACTCCAGATCGACTGGCTGCCTTGCAAATCTAAGGTTTTTTTCTCGGGTCGATCAAGGAGCGTGCAGTGAGTTTTCGATCGGGTCTGGGCCGTTGGCTCTCGCTGGTGATGGTGGTCGGAGCAGTGGCGGTGGTGGTGGTGGCTGGCGCGGGGTGGGCGTGGTCTTTTTGGGCTGGGCGTGCGTCCCCTGTGGCATCCCCTCAACGCCCGCCGGTGACCTTGGTGAGCACGGTCAAGCCGACGCAGGCTGACTTTCCGATTGTCTTTGAAACCACTGGTTATGTGGTGGCGTTAAGCAGTGTTGAATTGCGCGCCCAGACCACCAGCACGGTCAAAGCTGTGCATGTGAAAGAGGGTGACTTCGTGCTTGCGGGTCAGTTATTGTTCAGCTTGGATGACCGTGCGGATCGCGCCCAGGTGGCCAAAGCCCAAGCCCAGTGGGCGCATGAGAAGGCTGCTTGGTCTGATGCCCAGCGCCAAGTGCAGCGCAGTCGTGAATTGGTGGCTGAGGGTTTTTTGTCTCAAAGCTCGGTCGACACCTTGGTGTCCCAGGCCGACGCCTTGCAGGCTGCAGTCTTGGGCGCCCAAGCGGCCTTGCGTGTCGCCAAGGTTAATTTGAGCTACAACGTGGTGCGAGCCCCGATTGCTGGCCGCATTGGCGCCATTGGGGCTTATCCGGGCACTTTGGTGCTGGCCAATGCCAGCGCCACCCCAATGCTCACCATCACCCGCATGAACCCTGTGAGTGTGGGCTTCACGTTGCCTGAGAGCCTGTTGCAGTTGGTGCGTGCCCGATCAGCGCAAGGGCCTTTGGTGGTTGAGGCTTTGGCAGCTGGGGCTCCAATGGCTGTGCGCGGTGTCTTGAGCTTTATTGACAGCACCGTCAACGCGGGTGTGGGCGGTGCAAGCACCAAGGCGCAGTTTGACAATACAAACCTGTTACTTTGGCCGGGGCAGTCTGCCAAAGTGCGCGTCACTGTCGATGTGTTGAGTGCGGTTTGGCAGTTGCCTTTGGCTGCTTTGATCACCAGCCCCACGGGTTTGATTGTTTACATCGTGGACAAAGATGGGACTGCTCAGCCGCGCCCAGTCAAGCTGCTGGCGCAAGCGGGTACCAGGGCCGCAGTTGAGGGGCTCAGCGGCGATGACCTGGTCGTGCTCGATGGCAAGCATAACTTGCGCAAAGGCAGTAAAGTCCAAGCCCCGCCTGTGCCCGATCGGCTTTAAGGTCTGCGGTCATCTGCCAGAGGTTCCAACCAGAGTTCGCTCAAAGATGAATTTGTCTGAAATTTCGATTCGGCGCCCCGTCATGGTCGTGCTGCTCTCAGTCGCTGTTGTGCTCAGTGGGCTGCTGGCTTATAGCAAAATTCCGGTGGCCGCGTTGCCCAGCTTCAACACGCCCGTGATCAACGTGTCGGCGGTGCTTCCTGGCGCAGCGCCTGAGACCATGGCTTCGTCAGTGGCGCTGCCTTTGGAGAAACAGTTTTCCACCATTGATGGCATTGAGCTGATCAGCTCTGTCAATACCCTGGGCAACACGCAAATCACGCTCGAGTTCTCCCCCACCCGCGATATTGATGCTGCGGCTGTCGACGTGCAGGCTGCCTTGCTGCGTGCCCAGCGCTCACTGCCGTCAGTCATGACGCAGCTACCCTCGTATCGCAAGGTGAACCCTGCAGACGCGCCCATTTTGTTCATGAGCATGAACTCGCCCTCCATGCCCTTGTCTGAATTGAATGCTTATGCCGAGAGCGTGGTGGGCCCCAGTTTGTCAACCATTGAAGGCGTGGCTCAGGTCAATGTATTTGGTCAAAAACGCTTTGCCGTGCGGGTGCGTGCCAGCGCTGATTTGCTCCATGCCCGCAATATCAGCTGGGACGAATTGAGTGGCACACTCAAGGCCGCCAATGACAATGCACCGTTAGGCACCATCGACGGCCCTGCTCAAACCTTGACCTTGCAAGCCAATGGCCAGCTTCAAAATGCCCTTGCCTGGCAAGATCTGATTGTCGCTAGCCGCAATGGTCAGCCGGTGAGGCTCAAAGAAATCGCCCAAGTGATCGACAGTTTTGAGACGGTGCGCACTTCGGGCAGTTACAACGGTGAGCGCTCCATCATTTTGGCAGTGCAACGGCAGCCCAATGCCAACACGATTCAGGTGGTCGACAGCATCCGTGCCATGTTGCCCAAGTTTCGGGCTCAACTGCCTGAGTCCATTCATATCACGCCAGTCAACGACCGCTCGCTGTCCATTCGCGATTCTATTCACGATGTCAACCTCACCTTGGCGTTGACTGTGGTGTTGGTTGTGCTGGTGATTTTTTTGTTTCTCAAGCGTGCCACGGCGACAATCATTCCAGCCATCACCATCCCGATTTCGTTGATCGGTGCTTTGGGCTTGCTCTACGCTTTCGGTTATACGCTGGACAACGTTTCGTTGTTGGGATTGACCTTGGCTGTGGGCTTGGTGGTTGACGACGCCATCGTGGTGCTCGAGAACATTGTGCGCCATACCGAGCAGGGCCTCGACCCCATGCGTGCAGCCCTGAAGGGTTCACGCGAGATGGGCTTCACGATCGTCTCGATTTCGCTCTCTTTGGTGGCAGTGTTCATTCCCATTTTTTTCATGCCTGGCGCGATAGGTTTGTTGTTCGAAGAGTTTGCTGTGGTGGTGGCATTGGCTGTTTTGGTCTCGGCCCTGGTATCTTTGACTTTGGTTCCCATGCTTGCCAGTCGCCTCATTCAGTCTGACGATGTGCAGGCATCGGCCCGAGAGTCTTGGGCGACCGCATGGTTCGAGGCCCTCTTTGCGATGGCACAGAGGGGCTACGAGCGCAGCCTCGATTGGTCTTTGTCCCACAGGCCCGTCATCATGGCGGTGGCCGTGGCCAGCTTTGCGTTGACTGCCGTGCTTTTTGTGACCATCCCCAAGGGGTTTTTCCCTGATGAAGACTTAGGGCAAATTCAAGTCACCACCGAAGCGGGCGAAGATGTCTCATTTGTCAAAATGCTTGAGTTGCAAGACCTCATGGCCGATACGTTGCGGCAAGATCCAGCCATCAAAGACATGACCTCGTTCATCGGGAGCAATGCCGCGTCTAACAACGGTCGGATGTTCATTGTGCTCAAACCCAAGGGTCAGCGCTCCAGCATGCCGCTGGTGCTTGAAAGCTTGCGCAAGCGTGCTCGCACGGTGCCTGGGATCGCTGTATTTTTGCGTCCAGTACAAAACTTGCAGTTGGGTGGGCGCCAAAGCAAGGCGCGTTATCAATACACTTTGCAAAGTGTGAATGCTGAGGCCCTGAATGAATGGGCTGGCAAGCTGCAGGTTGCGTTGCGCGCTGATGACGCTTTTCGCGATGTCACCAGCGACAGCCAAGCGCATGGCCTGCAAGCCAGCTTGGACATCGATGTCGACCGTGCGGCCCTGTTAGGGGTGACAATGATGGATGTGCGCAGCGCCCTTTATAGCGCTTTTGGAGACCGGCAGGTTTCTACAATTTACACGGCTTCTAACAGTTACCCAGTGATCTTAGAAGCCGATGATCTCTTGCGCCAATCGACCGACGCCATCGACCGTATCAGCGTGCGCAGCAAGGTCGGTGGTTTGGTGCCGCTGTCGAGCTTTGCCACCGTCAAGCGTACAGTCGGCCCCACGGCCGTGAATCACCAAGGGCAATTGCAGGCCATCACTCTGTCGTTTAACCTGGCTCCAGGTATACCTCTGGGTTTGGCCACCCAAAAGATCTCGCGTTCTAGTGCAGACATTCAGCTGCCTGCGAGCATCATCACCAGCTATGGCGGAGATGCGGCAGTCTTTCAAGATGCACAAGGGGGGCAGGCGGTGTTGTTGATTGCCGCCTTGGGCGTGATCTACGTTTTACTGGGGGTGCTGTATGAAAGCTACATCCACCCCATCACCATTTTGGTGGGCTTGCCCTCAGCAGCAGCAGGTGCTTTGATCGCCCTTTATCTTTTTGACATGGACCTGACACTCATTGCCACCATCGGTATTTTGTTGTTGCTAGGACTTGTCAAAAAAAATGCCATCATGATGATTGATTTTGCGCTGCAAGCTCAGCGCGAACGAGGCGCACTGCCCAGCGTGGCAATCAGAGAGGCCTGTCTCAAGCGCTTTCGCCCCATCACCATGACCACTTTGGCCGCCATCATGGGCACTGCCCCGATCGCTGCTGGTTGGGGTGCCGGGGCTGAACTGCGGCAGCCTCTTGGGGTTGCTGTGGTCGGCGGCTTGCTGTTCTCGCAGCTCATTACCTTGTATATCACCCCCGTGATTTACTTGGCCCTAGAGCGGTGGAGTGGCACCGGGCCTTGCTCTTTGCCAGACGACCCAGTTTCTCAGGCGATGAAAGGACAGACATGAAAGCAATTTGGAATGGTGTGATGGTGGCCGAAAGTGACGTGACGGTGGTGCTCGAAGGCAATCACTACTTTCCGCAGGCCAGCTTGCAGCGTGAGTACACCGTCTTTAGCAACCACCGCAGCAGCTGCGCCTGGAAAGGCCAAGCTCACTATCTCAGCCTGCTGGTCGGGGGCGAAATGAACAAAGATGCTGTTTGGTTTTATCCCGAACCCAGTGAGGCCGCAGCTCACATCAAAGACCATGTGGCGTTTTGGAAGGGCGTTCAAGTGGTTGAGTAACGTTTGGGGTCAAATTGTGGCCCTCTTCTTTTGAGAGGGTCACTTGTTACACATCAATTCTGCTAAGTTTTCTGTTGCAACCTTTTTTATACCTAGCTTCGCTATGCCTGACTTTTTTAAGCGCCTCTCTTCGGCCCCTCAAGTGCCTCGTCTCGACACCTCACACTCCCGTGCTGATTTTTTTTCGATCGACAATCAATCAGTCACCTGTTGCGACAGCATTCAACCCGCAGCTCCGCCAGAGCTCCAACCGGGACGCTCAAGACCCGGACCTTTGGGGCGGCGTCAAGAATGGAAGCTGAGCAGGGTAGCCACCCAGCTCCAGGGGCTCTCCTCAGAGGCAGACAGCGTCGACCTTGCAAGCGATAAGTTACAGAACACCTTGGAGAGTCTGAAAAAAAAGCCACAGGATCACCAACGTCAAAATGAGGCGCATGCCGCTTTGACGCAAGTGTCAAATTCCAAAGACAACCATGCTTTACCCATACTGCATAAAGCCCTTCAGGTGAGTCTGGCAGGTTCTATCCCCACGTTCGGGGTGGGGCGTACGCTCGGCGTTCACTATGGGACCCAGTTAGCGCCGTTGAGCAATTCAGCTGGCCTCAAGTCGGTTCAAAAAACGGGTGCGCAGTGGGTGTTGGGCGCAGTGGGTGGAGGCATTGGCAATTTGGTTGGTGCAACGCTGATTGCGCCTGTGGTGGACACCCTGCCAAGGCATTTTCGACCCATCGACCCCTCTGTGATTCTCACTGATCGCATGGTTGCCAAAATGAACCGTGTCCGAAGTGGGTGGGGCGATGAGGTGAGGGCGGAGATTGTCGCGCAACAAAAAGAGATCCTTCGTCTGGATTCTGACACCAACATTCACTTTAGTGAAAGAGCATTTGGTGCTGCCACCGCTGCACGGTTTCTGCTGCAACCTCAAGGATTCAAGAATACTTTGCCTAAGTCACTGGCGCTGTCTAGTGGGGTGGCCGGTTTGGCGGGCGCTGCAGTGGGCACCCATATGGGTTTCAATATGGCCCGTGCTGTGGTTCGTGTTCCCCGGCAAGAAGCCTTAGATAGCATCTCGGTCAGCGAGGCTCGCCCTCATCATGAACAGCGTGTCATGGAGGGCGCCACAGACGTGCCCCTTTTCTATGTGCACCATACGCCAGACCACCAGCGCCAAGGTCCTCTCCAAGCCATTGCCCATCGTTGGCACCATGACGATTTGCGTGATCCGGTGCCCACATCGCAAAACCCGAGTGATCGAAAGCTGTATCCAAACTGGGGTGCGAGGATGAATGGGGTTGCTTTAGACGTTCAAAATTTGGGTTTGAGCGCGGCATCCCGCACCGAGTCCATGATGCGAGCCACCTTGGCGCCCACTGTGCTGGGTGCTGTACAGCCTTTTGTTGAGGCCAGCCTACCTGGCAGTTTCTCTGCCAGGGTGTCTGGGGTTTTGCTGCCTGTCTTGGCCATCAGGATGGTGATTCGCCCTTGGTACGAGGCCTTAATGGGCGGCATACCTGCTCGCGACGCTGCGATGCGTGCGAAACGTCAGGCGGTGGTCGACGCTTTACCGCCGCCGAAGTTTGCAGCGCAAGACGGGCGGTGATGGGTGTTAACTGATTTCATTACTGATGGCGATGCTTGAGCCTGAGTGCATGTACGAACATAACCAGATCGAAGTGCCAGCAGCATTCATGGCCTTGTATTGCCGCAACGGTCGTCCTGTTGAAAGCCGCCAAGTCGTTGAGTCACGCTATGAGATTTGCGAAGAGATTGCGGAGCAGGTTGCTGCTTTTTGCCAAAACCTGCAACTTAAAGCCGAGCTTCCAGAGTCGCAAGTGTTGGTGAATTGCCGTGCGGGTCTGCTGGCCTCCCCCGAAACCATGAGCGAGTTGGAGGTGGATTGGGTCATGGGGCGGTGTGCCGAACTGCTGAATTGGCCCTGTACCCCTCGGCACTGAAGATGCTCTGTTGTCAAAGGGAGTAAAGGGCGATCTGCGGCGTTGCCAATGCGCGCAATACCAAAGGGGTATCGCTGTGGTTTGCGTCTTGAATCTCATCCCTTCAATCCCTTTGACGACACGGTACCTTCAGGTTGGATGGGTATGATTTTCCAGGATGAGTTCGCAGCTGTTGCCGGTAACTTCTCTCCATACACGGACTTTGTAGACGCGAGGCTGTAAATCTTTAAGTGATTCAGCAATGAATTCGCAAAGGTTTTCAAGTGTTGGTTGACCAAGATTTTTGATGTCGTTAAGGCACTGATGATCCAGGGTATCCCTGACACTTTTTATGCGCTCTTCAAAATACAGCAAGTCGATCACCCAGCCGTGTTCTGGGTGTTTGGGACCTTTGACTGATACCTCTGCGTGATAGGTGTGGCCATGCAGTCTTCCATTGACCTTTGGGTAAAGTGTATTATCTAAATAGTGGGCGGCATCAAAGAAAAAACGTTGGCTTAGAATGAATTGCATGTTAGGTGTCTATGAGATATAAAGAAATGCAGGCCATTTTTTGATGCGGAGTTTTATTAATGGTTTTCTATGGGTGTTAATTTTAATATTTTAAAGACTCTGGGAGCAACTTTGCTCGACAGATTCTAGCGACCTGCACCTGCACCTGCACCTGCATGGGTTGTCTTGAGCGTCAGTGCGTTGTACCCAGCTCAACACGCCTGGGTGAAGTCATGGTTGACTGCTCTCTTTTTAAAAAAACAAACCCTGCCTTTGCACCACCCGCATCCGCCCCGCGCTTGTCCTGAGTAGGCCCTGATCTCGAGCGCGCCCCTGGAATGCTTTGGGGTCTAATTTGCCAAAGCTGCCGACTCGATTGTGGGGTCAGTCGCAATTCACTCTGGGCAAAAGTCACAGAAAGTGCCACACTGTGCCTCGGCCTTGGTATTTGCTAGGGCCTTTTACCCCTGAAGCGTCTTGACGTTTTGGGTCCGGTGGGCCTGTGCTTGCTGGGGGCTGTTTGCCAAGTGGTGGGCTATTAGACAGTGCTTGACCACTTGGCGAACGGGCTCTATCAAGCCCAAGCACACTCCCTTGCAGGGAATGCAGAGCATCCCTTATTGAGCAGTCCCTGTTAATCTAAAGAGAGACATCATGCAAGATAACATCATGGAAACCACCATCCAGCCATTCGTTAAGCTGGCCCAAAGCAATTTTGAACTGATCAAACAACTGTGCCAACCGTTTGAGGCTTCATCATCAGGAAAAGGCATCAACCCCCTTTTGCAAGGGCCAGCATCTTGGGCTCAAATGATTCAATCAGGCGTTTTAATGCAATTGATGCAAGACGCCATGAAAAACTACACTGAGTTTTTGATGGCCTTGAATCAAAACACCATGATTGCCGTGGGCCAAACGCGGACCAACGTGGCTCGTGAAGGGCAAGCCTTGGTTGAAAGAGCGGCTGAAGTTGCCACCACCCCGACTCAGCAGCATCGCCGGGTACCTCAAGAAGCGTAATGTAGTAGGCCTTGCACCCTCTGAGTCGGTGGAGAGGGGCAAGGCTTTGGGGGGGGGCATATATACCCATCGGAACTGAAGATGCTGAGTTGGATAGGTACAACCAGTTTTATAGCCTTGCCGCTTGATCGTTTAATCTACCGTTCAAACCAGCAGCCTTTTTCGCCCCAACTCAGCCATTACAAAAAAACCTGATGACACGCCAGTCGACCAAAGCTATGCCTGGGCCAGATCATCTCGCAGCGCTGACCGGGATGCGTTTCGTCGCTGCTCTCGCCGTTCTGGTATTGCACTATCGGGATTTGATGGGACCCATGCCGGACTGGCTGATGCGCGGCATCATCGGGGGTCAATATGGCGTGACTTTCTTCTTTATTCTCAGTGGCTTTATTCTCACCTACCGCTACCGAGACTGGTTCGCCCAAGGCGTCACCGACGCTGGCTTTTGGCGCTTTCAGCGGTTTCGTGTCGCGCGAATTTATCCTGTCTACGTGCTCGGTCTGCTTCTAGATACCCCCTGGCATTTGATAGAACGGCTGCAGGTCGGCGAGTTGGCTGGGGTGGCGCACACCTACTGGGCTTCCTGGTTGCTCAACCTGGTGGGCTTGCAAGCCTGGGTGCCTGCCGTGCCCTTCGCGATGTTTTGGAACACGCCCGCTTGGAGCGTGGCGGCCGAGTTCTTTTTCTATGTGACGTTCCCCTTCGTTTGCGTCTGGCTGAACTCGCGTTGGCGCACAACGGCGGGTCTTGCTGGCTTGTTTGCGGCCGTGGTGCTTGGCGGCGTTGCCATTTACGCCGCCGTCATCTATCTCCTGAACTACGTTTGGCAGGTCAGCAGCGAGGCGCAGTACATCGTGCTTGTCTACAACCCCTTGCTTCGCTACAGTGAGTTCATGGCCGGCTGCATTGCGGGGCAATATTTTCTGCGGCGCCAGTGCGCTGATCAAGCGTCAGTGGCTGCCGAAAAAAGTGCTCGCAGGTGGCGTGATGGCATCTTGGCCATTAGCATTCTTGCGGTATGCGTTTGCGTTTGGTTGCCCGACTACACCGGCCCAAGCTTGTGGAGGTACCTGTGGCATGTCGCCACCAAGTACGCGATTTTCATTGTGCCCTTCACGGCCATCGTGCTTGCCATCGCATCAGGGCGCACCTGCTTAAGCAGGCTGCTTGAGCACCCATGGATGATCGCTCTCGGTGAGGCAAGTTATGGTCTGTATATCATCCATTGGTCAGTGACCAGCTTCTTGCGCCTGGGCTACCTGGGCAGCTACGCCACGCCGGTCATCCATGGGATTTTTCTTGTGGCAACGGTGGGCGTATCACTGCTGTGCTACCGGTACGTCGAGGTGCCTTGGCGCGAGCGCTTGCGTGGTCGGCACCCACTGCCTGCGAGTTGACGCCAACAAAGCGCTGCTGAACTGGACAATAACCCTAGAAACAGGACACCCCATGAACCCTCTTTTGCCTGAGGAAGCCCCAAAGCCAAGGGAGCACACGACAGTAGCCCTTGACGACCATTGGCTGCAATGGATTGCAGAGAACCGGCTTCGCGATTGTTTGCCCGACACGATGGTGCAGACGTTGGTCACTGCGGGCCTTGATCGCGCTCAGTGCCAGGCGGCAGTGGCTCGCTTAGAATCCGATCCGACATACAGGGCTGCGAGAAGGCACCAAGAGCTGTATCGTAAGCTCGAGTCAGTGATGGCCAATCAGCAAAAGCTCTGGGCCAGCGATTCGGCTTATGCCATTGTCGAGAAGCGTGACAGTGTGTCTAAAGATGAATTTGTCGCGCGCTATGTGCGTGGCTGCCGACCCCTGGTGCTCACCGGTATCACGAAAGACTGGCCGGCCATGAAGCGTTGGTCGCCGCAGGATCTGAAAAATCGGTTTGGCCACCTGGACGTTGAGATTCAGGCTGAACGCATCGTTGATCCGCACTTTGAGGAAAACAAGCTCAATCACCGTCGCCAGCAGCGCATGTCCGACTTTGTAGACCAAGTGCTTGCCGGGGGTGCCACGAATGACTACTACCTGACCGCCAACAACGAGGTGCTCAGACGCCCCGAGTTTGCGCCGCTGCTGGATGATATTGGCTCGCTGCCTGACTTTTGCAACCGAGCCGAGTTGGCTGCCAGGTCTTCGTTTTGGTTTGGCCCTGCTGGTACGGTCACCCCATTGCACCACGACACGCTGATGCTCTTTCATACGCAGGTGGTGGGCCGCAAACGCTGGCGTTTCATCTCACCGCTGGAGACGCCTAACCTTTACAACTATGCCCGTGTCTACAGCCCCATTGACATAGATCGGCCCGACTTGCTTCGGTATCCGCGTTTTAGCAACGTCACGGTGCTTGAAGTGATTGTCGAACCGGGAGAGACAATATTTCTACCACTGGGGTGGTGGCACCAGGTCGCAGCGTTAGATGTGAGTTTGTCGTTTTCTTACTCTTGCATTGATGTGCCCAACGAATTCACCTACTTCAATCCAGAAATTTGGCACTGGTAATCCTATACCCCTCGGATCTGCGATGCGGCATCTTCAGTTCCGAGGGGTATAGCTCCTCTTTGGCCTAAATTCCAGGGGCGGGAATTGACCCCATCTGGCGGTCAGTTCAAAGGCGATGGGCATATATACCCCTCGGAACTGAAGATGAGCATATCCCTCAGGCCACTCGCACTGGGATGCCTGCAATTTTGCCCTGCCATTCTTTGGGGCCCGTCTGGTGCACCGATGTTCCGGCAGCGTCAACGGCCACAGTCACTGGCATATCTAGCACCTCAAATTCATAGATGGCTTCCATGCCCAGATCGGCAAAGCCCACCACCTTGGCGTGTTTGATGGCCTTGCTGACCAAGTAGGCGGCACCACCCACGGCCATCAGGTAGGCGCTCTGGTGTTTTTGGATCGCCGCAATCCCTGCAGGACCCCGTTCAGCCTTGCCCACCATCCCGATCAGGCCGGTCTGTGCCAGCATCATCTCGGTGAATGGGTCCATACGGGTGGCGGTGGTTGGGCCTGCAGGGCCCACCACTTCATCACGCACGGGATCTACCGGGCCCACGTAGTAAATGATTCGGTTATTAAAATCAACCGGCAGTTTTTCGCCCCGGGCCAGCATGTCTTGAATCCGTTTGTGAGCGGCATCTCGGCCGGTGAGCAGTTTGCCAGTTAAAAGCAACGTCTCGCCGGGCTTCCAGCTGGCCACCTGCGCGCGCGTGAGCGTGTCAAGGTTGACACGCTGGCTTTTGTTGTAGTCAGGCGCCCAGTGCACATCGGGCCATAAGTCTAGGCTGGGCGGCTCAAGATAGGCAGGGCCCGAGCCATCCAGCACAAAGTGGGCGTGGCGTGTGGCGGCGCAGTTGGGAATCATCGCCACGGGCTTGCTGGCGGCATGGGTGGGATATGTCAAGATTTTGACGTCTAGCACGGTGGTCAAGCCTCCCAGGCCCTGGGCACCAATGCCCAGGGCATTGATTTTTTCAAACAGCTCGATGCGCAGGGCTTCTAACGGGTTGCGAGGCCCGCGTGCCTTGAGGTCGAACATGTCGATGGGCTCCATGAGGCTCTCTTTGGCCATGAGCATGGCTTTTTCAGCCGTGCCCCCCACACCAATGCCCAACATGCCGGGGGGGCACCACCCCGCACCCATGGTGGGCACCGTCTTGAGCACCCAGTCGACCAGACTGTCGCTGGGGTTGAGCATCACGAACTTGGATTTGTTTTCAGAGCCCCCTCCCTTGGCTGCCACTTGCACATCCACTGTGTTGCCAGGCACCACGCTCATGTGCACCACGGCTGGCGTGTTGTCTTTGGTGTTTTGGCGCTCGAACAGCGGGTCTGCCACGATGCTGGCACGCAGGGTGTTGTCGGGGTGCTGGTAGCCACGGCGCACGCCTTCATTGATGGCGTCTTCGATGCTGCCGCTGAAGCCTTCAAAGCGCACCTGCATGCCAATTTTGATAAAAACGTTCACGATGCCAGTGTCTTGGCAAATAGGACGATGCCCTTCAGCGCACATTCTTGAATTGGTCAAAATCTGCGCAATCGCATCTTTGGCGGCATGGCTTTGCTCTTGCTCGTAAGCTCGCGCCAGATGGGCAATATAGTCAGCTGGGTGGTAGTAGCTGATGTACTGCAGGGCAGCAGCAATACTGTCGATCAAATCGGCTTGCTTGAGGGTCATGGTCATGGTTGGGGGCCTGGTATGAATGATGGGTTTCCAGCTTCAGGTTGGATGGGTATATTCCCATCCAACCTGAAGCTGCTGTGTCCCTGAGCCGCTTGAAAATGGTTAGATGTCGCTAATGAGCTGTCGAAATTCATCGACATCTTCAAAGCTTCGGTATACGGACGCGAACCGCACGTAAGCGACTTTGTCAATGCGCTTGAGTTCTCGCATGACCAGCTCACCCAGCTTGGTGGTGGGCACCTCTTTGACGCCGCTGTGAAGCAATTTGTCTTGAATGCGCTCTAGGGCGCTGTCGACTTGCTCTGCACTCACGGGGCGTTTGCGCAAAGCCAGCGACATCGAAGCCCTGATTTTGGTGATGTCAAAATCAGCCCGAGTGCCATCTCGCTTGACCACGAAGGGCAATGAAATCTCTGCCCGCTCGTAAGTCGTGAAGCGTTTGTCACACTGCTGGCATCGCCGGCGACGTCGAATCACGTCACCTTCGTCGGATTCACGGGTTTCAATGACTTGGGTTTCCGCATGCGCACAGAAAGGGCATCGCATAGGTTGGGTGCCCCTAGTTTGAGGCCGCAGCCTGCAGTGTCATCAGCCTCGTCATTCAGCGATAAACCGGAAAGTCACGTGTTAACGAGGCCACTTGGGTGCGCACCGCTTCAAGCACCGCAGTATCTTGTGGCGCATCAAGCACGTCAGCAATCAGGTGGGCCGTTTGCCGTGCTTGGTCTTCTTTGAAGCCGCGGGTGGTCATGGCTGGGGAGCCCAGCCGAATGCCACTGGTGATCATGGGCTTTTGGGGGTCATTGGGAATGCCGTTTTTGTTGCAGGTCATGTGGGCGCTGCCGAGCACGGCTTCTGCTTCTTTACCGGTGATGTTTTTAGGCCGCAAGTCAACGAGCATGACATGACTTTCGGTGCGTCCGCTGATGATGCGAAGACCTCGGCCCATCAGAGTTTCGGCCATCACGGCTGCATTCTTGATTACTTGCTGTTGATGAATTTTGAACTCTGGTGTCAGCGCTTCTTTGAAGGCCACAGCTTTGGCGGCGATCACATGCATCAAGGGGCCGCCCTGGATGCCAGGGAACATGGCGCTGTTAATGGGTTTGGCAAGGGCCTCACGCATCAGTATCACGCCACCACGGGGGCCCCGCAGACCCTTATGGGTGGTCGTTGTGACAACGTCTGCGAAGGGGATGGGGTTGGGGTAAACGCCCCCTGCAATCAGCCCAGCGTAGTGGGCCATATCAACCATGAAATAAGCGCCCACAGCTTTGGCGACTTTGGCAAAACGCTCGAAGTCGATGCGCAGGCTGTAGGCCGAAGCCCCAGCAATAATGAGTTTGGGCTTGTGCTCGTGCGCCAGACGCTCCATCGCGTCATAGTCGATTTCTTCTTGGGCATTGAGGCCGTAGCTGGCAACCTTGAACCACTTGCCGCTCATGTTCAAGGGCATGCCATGGGTCAGATGGCCCCCCTCAGCCAGGCTCATGCCCAAAATGGTGTCACCTGGGTTGAGCAAGGCAAAAAATACAGCTTGATTGGCTTGGGAGCCTGAGTGAGGTTGCACGTTGGCCTGTTCGGCGCCAAAAAGCTGCTTCAGTCGGTCGATGGCCAGTTGCTCAGCCACGTCTACAAACTCACAGCCGCCGTAGTAACGCTTGCCAGGGTAGCCCTCGGCATATTTGTTGGTGAGTTGGCTGCCTTGAGCGGCCATGACCGCCGGTGAAGTGTAGTTTTCGGAGGCGATTAACTCGATGTGGTCTTCTTGACGCTGGTTTTCTTGTTGAATCACAGCCCAAATTTCGGGGTCAATCAAGGACAGGGTCGAGGTGTTTCGATCAAACATGGCGGCACTCATTGAGGGGTTGGCCCATGGGGTGCCTGCAAACGCGGCTCACAGTGGGCTGCCCAGGCGAACGGCTTAAACGCCACCCTTGAGGCTGAGCGGCGACTGTGCTTCCCGGTGGTACACCACCTCAAGCCGTTATGGCTTTATCGCCAGTTGCACAGTGTCACGAGTGTATACCCGTGGGAAATGAATGGGCTGGGTTGAAAGGCAGGTTAAAAGGCGGATATACCCCTCGGAACTGAAGATGCTGGGTCGATGGGTCTATTCAAAACCTCATTCATCGAGTCCGAGGAGGAGGGCAATTTGATCCGCAGGCTGTTGGTCTTTGGTGTCAGAGGCCTTGGCCTCTACGGTGATCAGGCGCTTGGGCGCGGCAGCCGAAAGGGGCGGGCGAATCGCTGCATTCGGGGGCACCGCCTTGCCCCTAGCTACTGAGCGCAAGTGGGTTTGCATGGCCAACACTTTGACCGCATAACCGTCATCACTGGGCAAGTTGGCGGCGCCGACATAGTGACGTAAGCCGCCTTCAATGCTGCCCGCGTTTTTAATGCAGTCTTTCAATATTTGGGCCCCTACCCGCAAATTGCTGATGGGGTCAAAGGCCGCAAATTTGCCACCAAACGCAGCGTACTTCTCGTTGTGCACCTTGGTCATGACCTGCATCAGACCTTGGGCACCCACCGAGCTTTGGGCAAATGGATTGAAACTCGACTCGACGGCCATCACGGCCAAAATGAGCGTGGGATCCAGGGCGGTGCGGTCTCCCACCTGCCATGATTCGCGAACCAAGCGGCTGACAGGCTCAGGGGCAACGCTGTAGCGCCGTGAGATCCAGTAAGCCACAGCAGCTTGTTCGGTGCTCAATTCTTTGGGATTGGCTGCGGTGGCGCGGTTGATGGCGCTGGGGTCGCTCAATGCGGCAGCCAAGACTTTACCCGGGGGTTGGCGAGCGTCGTGCCTGGCTTGAAGCCAGCCAAACAAATGGGTTTCAGCCATGCGCCGTGAGTCTCGGTGACTGCTGAAGCACAGGGCTAAACCCAGAACACTCAGCCCCAATAACAACAATGATTTATGGCTGATCTCGATCAGCCCCCGGTACAGATTTGCCACAAAGACCCGGGTTGCTCGATGAACGGTCCGGGTGGCTGGCTGGGAAAACTTCAGCAACAAATTAATCAACGTCATGGCCTACCTTTCCTGGGCGTCGGCTGCACAACAAAGCAGGCCGAACCTCATAATTCAACGCATTGAACAACTTTGAATCTCTTTGCGCGGTACCTGACAAGGTGAAGGCATTGAGCCGCGAGAATCTTTTCAAATCAGTGATGTCTGTCTGAGTGGTTGAGATGGCCGGATTCTAGAAACCATTTTGATATCTAGTCAAGCATATGAAACCTATTTTCAACTACTTTTCTATATGAAATATGCAGACTTGAGAGGGTTTATGGCGGGTTTAGAGGCTCAAGGGGCGCTGATTCGCATCGGTGAGTCGGTGTCTCCTAACCTGGAGATGACCGCCTTGAGTGCGCAGGTGCTTCAAGCCGCGGGGCCAGCCTTGCTGTTCGAGCGGCCAGTGGGGTCGCAAATCCAAGTTTTGACAAATTTGTTTGGTACCCCTGAACGGGTGGCCCTGGGTATGGGGGTGACCCAGCTCAGTGAGTTGCGCGAGGTGGGTCGGGTGTTGGCTGCGCTGAAAGAGCCTGAGCCACCCAAAGGGCTCAAAGATGCCGGGAGGCTGCTGGGGTTGCTTAAGTCGTTGTGGGATATGAAGCCAGACCTTGTCCGCCGGGCACCTTGTCAAGAGTTGGTTTTTGAAGGGAGCGAGGTTGACCTGGGCTTGCTGCCAGTGCAAACCTGCTGGCCCGGGGATGCGGGGCCGCTGATCACCTGGGGTTTGGTGGTCACGCGTGGGCCGCAGCAAGTGGCCCATCCCCGGCGCCGTCAAAACTTGGGCATCTACAGGCAGCAAGTGATCGGGCGCCGGCAAGTCATCATGCGCTGGCTGGCGCACCGGGGCGGGGCGCTGGATTTTTTGGAGTTTGGTCGCTTCAACCCAGGCTGTCCTTTTCCCATGGCCGTGGCGTTAGGGGCTGATCCGGCGACCATTTTGGGGGCGGTGACGCCCGTGCCAGACAGCTTGTCTGAATATCAGTTCGCAGGCCTGTTGCGTGGCAGCCGCACCCAGGTGGTCAATACCCGTGTGGGCGAGGGGGATTGGCTGTTGCAAGTGCCCGCCAGTGCAGAAATTGTTTTAGAGGGTTTCATACCTGTGGTCTCAAAGGGTTATGTTGGAGTTAGCGAGCACGGCGTGCGCTTGAAAGAGGTAGGTGGCTACCTGCATGCATTGGAAGGCCCCTCTGGCGATCACACCGGCTATTACAACGAGCAAGACTGGTTTCCGGTGTTTGAGATTGCGCGCATCACCCAAAGGCCTGACCCCATCTACCACTCAACCTACACGGGTAAGCCCCCTGATGAACCTGCGGTGTTGGGTGTGGCGCTGAATGAAGTGTTTGTGCCTATTTTGCAAAAGCAGTTTCCTGAGATCATTGATTTTTACTTGCCGCCAGAGGGCTGTAGTTACCGAATGGCTGTGATCAGCATCAAGAAGCGCTATCCGGGTCATGCCAAGCGGGTGATGTTTGGGGTGTGGAGTTTTTTGCGTCAATTCATGTATACCAAGTTCATTCTGGTCACTGACGATGACATCGACATCCGCAACTGGAATGAGGTCATTTGGGCCCTGACAACGCGCATGGACCCCGTGCGAGACACCACCCTGGTGGATCAAACACCCATCGACTATCTCGATTTTGCTTCACCGGTGAGTGGCTTGGGCGGAAAAATGGGGCTCGACGCCACCCACAAGTGGCCCGGCGAAACAAGCCGCGAGTGGGGACGGGCCATCACGATGGCGCCAGAGGTGACAAAGCGCATGGCTGAGTTGCTTGAGCGCATTCAGAGTCAGCCTAAAAGCCCATAGCTCGAAGGGTTACCGCCAACCGAAAACTGAGCCAGGTATCGCGAGGACTTGCAACGCCACAGATCGCCCTTCACTCCCTCGGACTAGGGTCAGCGATCCGGCATTTTCAGTTCCGAGGGGTATACACAGTATCTTCATATCCGAGGGTTATCGCACCTCAATCAGCTTGGAGCCTTGCAATCGGTGCTTCTTTGATTGGCAGGTTAATCAGCGCGGCCAAGCCTGACAGGGCAATGTCTGCCCACCACATCCATTGGTAGTTGCCTTGGGATTCAAAGGCCAGGCCTCCCAGATAAGCACCAAAAAAACCACCGATTTGGTGCGAGAGCATGGTCAGGCCGAATAGTGTTGCCAGGTAACGCACGCCGAAGAGCTTGCCCACAATTGCCGCTGTAGGGGGCACTGTAGCCAACCACGTGAAGCCCAGGCCCACGGCAAAAGCATAAAAAGTCCACTGCGTTTTAGGCGCGGCCAGATACAAGCCAATGAGCACAGCGCGAGAGCCATACATGCAGGCCAGCACGTATTTGCTGCGGTACACATTCACACACGAACCAGCGTACAAGCTTCCAAAAATGTTGGCCAACCCAATGAGGGCCAATGACCAGCTGGCCACAGCAGGGGTGAGGCCACATAAGCCCACTTCAGTCGGCAAGTGTGTGACCAGGAAAGCAATGTGAAAGCCGCAGGTAAAGAAACCCAAATGCAATAACAAATAGCTGGGGTTGTGCATGGCATCTTGTACCGCTTTTTTCAGCCCGCCTTCCGACTCCAGCGCCTTCGCCGGCGCATGGGTATCGCTGGTCAAACGCTTGAGCAGCGGGATCGCCAACAATGTCAGAGCAGCCATGGACCACATCGAGCCCATCCAGCCCAGCCATTGAATGAGTTTCTGAATGATCGGGGCAAACACAAACTGGCCAAAGGAGCCACCCGCGTTGATGATGCCGGACGCTATGCCACGCGACTCGGTCGGCATGCGTTGGGCAGCGGCACCAAGCAAAACCGAAAAGCTGCAGGCCCCAGAGCCCATCGCTGTCAAAACACCCAGAGTCAAAATGAGCCCCCAACTGCTGCTTACAAAGGGAGTTAGCGCAGAGCCGATCACCAATATGAGCAAGCCGTACAGCAAGACAGGGCGGGGACCGTATTTGTCAGCAAACGCACCTGCAATGGGTTGAACTGCGCCCCACACAAATTGGCCAATGGCTAAGGCCAAGCTGATACTCACTATGCCTAAACCCGTGGCGGTGTTCAGGGGACTGACATACAAACCCATCGACTGGCGTGTGCCCATGGTGATCATCAAAATAGAGGATGCCATGAGTGTGGTGATCCATACGCCGCGATACTTCATGCTGGAAAATTGGGGCATTAACTGTACTTGATCGTTTCAATGTTAAGGGCGATCTTAGGGGTCAATTGAACTTCATGTTGTTCAGTTCCGAGGGGTATATACCCCTCGGAACTGAAGATGCGGTGTCCCTGGGCCGTTTGGACAATGAGTCTGCAGCGTTGCAAATGCTCGCAATACCAAATGGTATTGCTGCGCTTTGCGCCTCGCACCCTCACA
>JANMEO010000074.1:0-1599 GCA_031376995.1 Burkholderiales bacterium | reverse complement strand
GATGGCCGTGTTGATGCCCAACAAATGGCCCTGCACGTCGACCAATGCTCCCCCTGAATTACCGGGGTTGATCGCCGCGTCTGTTTGGATAAAATTTTCGAACGTGTTGATGCCGAGCTGATTGCGCCCTAAGGCACTGATGATCCCTGAGGTCACGGTTTGACCGACACCAAAGGGGTTGCCGATCGCCAACACACCATCGCCCACCTCAAGGTGAGCCGAATTGCCAAAGACGATGGTGGGCAGTTTATCGAGCGACACCTTCAAAACGGCGACATCTGTGTCTGGGTCGGTGCCCACCAGCTTGGCGCGTGCTTTGCGGCCATCAGCCAACTGGACTTCAATGTCATCAGCGCCCTCAATCACATGGTTGTTCGTTAACAAATAGCCTTCATGTGAGACCAGCACGCCAGAGCCCAGGCCTACCTGCAGTTGTTCACTGGGGCCCTGGCCAAAAAAGAACTGCGACCATGGGTCAGACCGGTTTCTGGCGGGCGTTTTGCTGGCCGTGATACTGACCACCGCCGGAGAAGCCTTCTTGGCGGCCGCGCTCAATCCTTTGGCCCAAGTGGGGTCAGCGGCCTTGCTGTCTGCGGTCACAATCGAGACCACGCTGGGTAATGTGGATTTGCTTCGCTGGACCCACTCTGGTTTGAGTGTTGATACAGTGAATATTGCGGCCACAAGCACCGTCACGGTTTGTGAAAATATCAGCCAAATTTGACGCATATGAAAGAATCCATGGCCCAACAAAAAGACATCACGTCGTATCTTGCCAAGCAGTTAGAGGTTGAAAATTTTCGGGATTATGGGCCGAATGGTCTCCAAGTTGAGGGCAAACCCGAGGTTCACAAGATTGTGTCAGGTGTGACCGCCAGTTTGGCCTTGATTGAGGCGTCGGTTCTGGCCCAGGCCGACATGATTTTGGTTCACCACGGTTTGTTTTGGCGGGGCCAAGATGGCCGCATCACCGGTTGGCTCAAGCAGCGCTTGTCACGCTTACTCAGCCACGACATCAACCTGCTCGCCTATCACTTGCCCTTAGATGCCCACCCTCAGTGGGGCAACAACGCGCAGTGGGGCCAGCGGCTAGGCCTCTGTGCTGATACACGATTTGGTGAGCAGCGTTTGGGCTTCATCGGCTGGGCTAATGAAGCCTTGGCTTTGGATGCGCTCGGTGCGCATGTGCGTGCCGTCACAGGCCGCAGTGTCACCTCAGTGTTGGGCGATGGCCGACCTTTGCGGCGTATTGCTTGGTGTACGGGCGGCGCCCAGGGCTACTTTGAAGATGCGATTGCTGCTGGCGCCGACATCTTCATCACTGGCGAGATCTCTGAGCCTCAAGCGCATCTTGCCCGGGAGACAGGCGTTGCTTTCATGGCCGCAGGGCACCACGCCACCGAGCGCTTTGGTGCCCCAGCCCTTGCTGCCCACGTCGCCCATGAGTTTGGCCTGGTCCATGAATTCATTGAGTTAGACAACCCCGCGTGAACCCTCTACCGGGCGATATTTTGAATAGGCCCGAGGCTGGCAGAGCAGGCTTAACGTCTCTTTGGGGACATCAATTCGTTCAACTGCTGGCGAGCACGGGCTGTGGCA
>JANMEO010000072.1:0-10601 GCA_031376995.1 Burkholderiales bacterium | reverse complement strand
CCGCACTCGGCCAACAACGGTCGACCCGCGGCGTGGTGGGCGCAGATCGAAGCCCGAGCCACGGCGTTGCCCGCCAACGCGGGCAAATGCAGCTCTGGGTTACCGCCAGGCAGGTACAGCGCCTGGGCCACAGCCGGCATCGGCTCGTTGGCCAGCGGCGAGAAGAAGCAAAGCTCAGCACCCAGGGATCGCAGCATATCGAGGTTGGCGCGATAGAGAAACGAAAACGCAGCGTCATGCGCAATGGCAATGGTGACGCCGGCGAGCGCGGTGGACAAAGCGGGCACACGCGACGCTGAGGCCGACGCCAATCGGATGTTGAAATCCACGGCCGGCGGCATCTGCAGTGCCCCGTTCTCCCCCAGCGCTTGGGCAGCGGCTGCGATGCGTTGGGCCAAGTCACCGACCTCGCCGGCCTGGACCAGGCCCAGGTGGCGCGATGGCAGAGCATACTGGGTACTGCGGGGCAGCCCCCCGTACCACGCGATGCCCGCCGGCAGGCTCTCACGCAGCATCTGCGCATGGCCAACGCTACCCACGCGGTTGGCCAGTACGCCTGTCAACCTCAGGCCTGGGCGGTAGACGGCCAGCCCCTGCGCCACGGCGCCAAAGGTTTGCGCCATGGCCGATGCATCGATCACCGCCAACACCGGCAAGCCGAAGCGCAGCGCCAGGTCGGCACTCGACGGCGTGCCATCATGCAAACCCATCACGCCCTCAACCAGGATCACGTCCGCCCGCACGGCCGCGCTGTGCAGCAGCTCGGCGCAGTGCGCCGCACCGCCCATCCACAGGTCGAGTTGTTGCACCGGCGCGCCGCTGGCGCACTCCAGCACCATGGGGTCGAGAAAGTCTGGCCCTGTCTTGAACACCCGTACACGCCGACCCTGGCTGCGATGCCAATGCGCCAACGCGGCGGTGATGGTGGTTTTCCCTTGACCCGAGGCCGGGGCAGTAACCAGCAGCGCTGGACAGACGCTCACGCCTTCACCTTCATCTCAATGCCAGCCACCGTCAGCGTGACACGCTCGCACAGGGCGGCAACGCGTTGGTGCAAGGTACCCAGAGCGTCAAGGTAGCGGCGAACCTCGCGACCCTGTGGTGCCACGCCCATGCCGATCTCGTTGGACACCAGCACCACGGGGCCAGCTGCTTCGTGCAAAGCAGCGCACAAGTCTGCCAATTGCTGCAGCCATTGCGGCTCATCCAGCGGTGGCCCATCCAAGGGCATCAAGCGCTGCGTCAGCCAAAGCGTCAGGCAATCGACGATCAACAGTCTGTGGGGTGCGCACCACTCGCGCAACGCGGCTGGCAGATCATGGGGCACTTCCACAGTCTGCAGCGTCGGGACGTGCAGCGCACGCTGCTCACGGTGACGGGCGATCCGCTCGCACATCTCATTGTCACCGGGCATGGCTGTGGCGATCAACAGCGCATGGCGTTCGGAGACTTGCAGCCAGTCTTTCGCGCGCGACTCTGCGCAACGGGACTTACCGCTCTTGCTACCGCCGAGGATCAACTCGCGCATGGGCAGGCCTCAACGTGCGACGCGGCACAAGGCGACCTGATAGAAATACCAGCCATGATGGAACCACCGCGCTAAGCGTGCTCGCCCGCTTCCCCGCAGGCATGCACATCAAAATGCCCCGCTTGCATGGGGCACCACCTCGTTGGCCGGTATCCGGGCTGGAGACGACCCGTGTTCCCTTCCCAGGCGGCACCGCTTTTGCGGAACTTACCCAGTGGGTCATCAACACGAGCAGTGAGCACGAGGCTCACGTCCGCTTACCGTTGCGGGGGCAGCTCAGGTTGGGGCGGTTACGCAGACCACGTTGAACTGCGATGCAGCCCGTCCTGATTCCCGTTGAACTGCTCTGGCTGAACAGCCGAAGCGAGCACCAACTGGGCGAGTGTAGCAAAGGCTTGGCAGCGACCAGGGGGGGGGCGGCCTTCGGTGAGTTCGCCGCGATGCGTGGGAGAAAAAAACCGTCGTATCAGAGCGCTCTGAGGTTATGCAACCTCCAGGGTGTGTTTGACGACGACGGATCGACCACCGCCAACATCTTCCTAGCGTCACGGGCCAGCGCGAGGGATTCGGGCGTTTGTAGTTGTCGTGAACCTGAGTCGGTCGATGTCTCGCCGGCGTTCGGCCATGAGCAGCCGAAGCACCCAGCAACGGCCACCCGCAGGGTAGACCCGCAAGCCAAGGCCTTTGACGCCTCCAACAAAATGAAATCCGGGTTGCTGCAGCCGTTCGACGGACAGCGCACTCATTTCATTGGCAACTTTGGGCACGGAAACCTCCATCAACCCATCCATCAAAAAAATAGGATTGAAGGAGACAGTTTGCCAACGGCTTAAAGCACGGAAACCCGCATGAATGCTGGATTATCGCCGTTTAGGCCGCCGTTCTATCTGGGACTGAAACGTCCGGGAACGGCCTGAAAAAATAGGTTGGCGGAGCCGGAGGGATTCGAACCCTCGAAGCAGGTTTTGCCCGCTTACTCCCTTAGCAGGGGAGCACCTTCGGCCACTCGGTCACAGCTCCAAGCCAAACACGATCCTATTCTAACCCAGGACCAACGCATGCTTCGAAGGAACTCAAGCAGCAGGCTGCTCGAGTTCGAAGGCTTTGTGCAGGGCACGTACAGCCAATTCCATGTACTTCTCATCAATCACCACACTGGTTTTAATCTCACTCGTGGTAATCATTTGGATATTGATGCCCTCATCACTCAAGGCGCCAAACATTTTGCTGGCCACCCCCACATGCGACCGCATGCCGATCCCAACAATGCTGACTTTGCAAATTTTGGTGTCGCCTGTGAGTTGTGCTGAACCCGTCTTGGGCAATACGCTCTCTTTGAGCAGCTCCAGTGTGCGCTGGTAGTCGTTTCGATGCACGGTGAAAGAGAAATCGGTCTTGCCTTCATGGGACACGTTTTGAATGATCACATCCACATCAATATTGGCCTGAGCAACAGGGCCTAAAATTTGAAAAGCAATACCCGGTTTGTCAGGCACGCCCAGCAGGCTAATTTTGGCTTCGTCACGGTTGAAAGCAATGCCTGATACCACAGCTTGTTCCATTTTTTCATCTTCCTCAAAAGTGATGAGAGTGCCAGACTGCGCCTCTTCGTCAAGGTCTATGTCCCAAGGTGTAAAGCTCGACAGCACGCGCAATGGCACTCGGTATTTGCCAGCAAACTCAACTGAGCGAATCTGCAGCACTTTAGCGCCCAGGCTGGCCATCTCAAGCATTTCTTCAAAACTGATGGTGTTCAAACGACGCGCCTCTGACACGATGCGAGGGTCAGTGGTGTAAACCCCATCGACATCGGTATAAATCAGGCATTCGTGAGCCTTCATCGCAGCCGCAATGGCCACTGCCGAAGTGTCAGACCCCCCCCGCCCCAAGGTTGTGATGTGCCCCTGCGGGTCCACCCCTTGAAAACCGGTGATGACCACCACTTTTCCCAGCGCCAAATCGGCCCGCACACGGGCATCATCAATGGCTTGAATACGCGCCTTAGTAAAAGCACTGTCAGTCTGAACAGGTACCTGCCAGCCTGCATAGCTGACAGACTCGATGCCCTCAGCTTGCAGTGCAATCGCCAACAAACCCACTGAGACTTGCTCGCCGGTGCTGGCAATCATGTCAAGCTCGCGCTGCATCGCCGACGAGGCCACATCTGACGTCAGCTCTTTAGCCAGGCCTAGCAGACGGTTGGTTTCACCGCTCATGGCTGATGGCACGACGACCATCTGGTGACCCGCACGGGCCCATTTGGCCACGCGTTTGGCCACTTGACGAATACGCTCAGGAGACCCCATGGACGTACCGCCATACTTATGAACAATGAGTGCCATGTGAGATTGATGAGTAAATAATCAGCGCAACAAACGTTCGCCAAAAGAGTTCAGAAAGAGTTCATTTTAGCGGCCTCAAGCCCCCTCGCAGAGATCAATGCCCATGGGCGCTGATGATGTAAAAACTCCAACCCGACCTGACGCTGGGAGCCAGCGCAGCCCGACTTGCTCTCCACTCAACGCCAAAGCCCTTGCATCCAACCCCAAACCGGGCACAAAAACCAGGGTCTCACCTTGGTAGACCAACGGCCCACTCCGATGCCATGAAGGCACTCGCAGCGCCTGAAACTGTTTTTTCAGAGCCCGTGCGGGTTGGTGGGGTCCGGCTTGAAACTGCTCTCCCCCCTGGCGTGGCCGCAAAGTCAGAACAAGGCCAGGCCGCCACGCCAGGCCACCAGACTTCACCTCAAAGATCTGCAAGCCTCCCCCCCAAAGCGGCAGCTCGATCGCACCCAGGGCGTCAACGACCAGACGCTGGGGCGTTGGCACAGCATCCCTTGGCCCTGGGGCTTTGAGCTTCGAGTCGCCATAGCTCAACATCCCACGATAGCGCTGTAACTCACCCAAACCCACAAGCCACCGAGCTGGCCTCT
The DNA here is from genome assembly GCA_031376995.1 of Burkholderiales bacterium. Lineage (GTDB taxonomy): Bacteria > Pseudomonadota > Gammaproteobacteria > Burkholderiales > Burkholderiaceae_C > CANHBY01. The sequence continues at coordinate 6,138 of JANMEO010000072.1, read as the reverse complement.
GCGACTGCATCAACTCAGACAAAAGCCTGGTGATCAAAGACCGGGTCACCGGCAAGCCAGCCTGACGCCCCAACCAGGCCCGCAGCGAATTGCTTCGCCTGTGTGCGGGCAATAGCGCCCAAGCGGCCAAGCACAAGGGGCCGTGAGTCGCCACTTGCGCCAAATCGAAGTCCGCCAAGTCACTCAAACAGGCCTGCGCCTCCTGGGCCCGATGACTCGACTGTACGAGCGCAACCTCAGCCCCAGGAGCGGCCTCAGTCAATCCAGGCCACACAGACAGACGCAATTGATTGCGGGCAAAGCGTGGCTGGACGTTACTGTCGTCGTCGATGTAGATCAAACCATGTCGACCCAAATACGCTTCAATGTCTTCGCGAGGGATATTCAACCAGGGTCGACACCATTGCAAACCCGTTGCATCTTGGTAGTGCACGGGCATCGCTGATAAACCGGCCATGCCAGCGCCTCTCAAAGCTTGTAGCAAAAACGTCTCGGCTTGATCACGCCGGTGATGAGCCAACAACACCAACGGTGCACCAGCCGCTGTGGCAAGACGCCCCAAGGCCTCGTAGCGCCGCGCTCGCGCCCAGGCTTCGATGCTCTCACCGGGCCGGGGCTGGGTCATGACACGTTCAAATTGAAAAAGCAGGGGTGCCCCTTCAGCCATCCAACGGGCACATTGCATCTGCACATGTGCCAGCCAGGCCTCAGCTTGCAAGCTCAAGCCATGATGCACGTGCAGCGCCACAATCTGTGTTTGGCGCCCTCGAGCCATCGCGGCTGAAATTGCGGCATGCAGCAGCGCGGTCGAGTCGCGCCCCCCGCTATAAGCCACGGCCACCACAGGGGCCGTCAGCCAAGCCTCCAACTCAACGCTCAGTGGTGTCTGTGAAACGCCCATACGCACGCAAACGATCGTAGCGACGCTGCAGCAGCTCCTTGGGTTTAAGGTCATTCACCTGGCGCAGTGCGTCAGCCAAGGCCCGTTTGAGATAAGCCGCCATTTGTTTGGGGTCACGGTGCGCCCCACCGACAGGTTCGCTGATGATCTTGTCAATCAGCCCCAGCGCTTTGAGTCGATGGGCCGTGATCCCCAAGGCCTCTGCCGCATCTGACGCGCGCTCGGCAGTCTTCCAAAGAATGGAGGCGCACCCCTCGGGCGAAATCACAGAATAAATGGCGTACTGCAACATCAGCATTTGATCGCAAACACTGATCGCCAGGGCCCCCCCCGAGCCCCCCTCGCCGATGATGGCAGAGATGATGGGCACCTCCAGCTTGGCCATCTCGAAGATATTGCGACCGATGGCCTCCGACTGCCCCCGCTCTTCAGCCCCGATACCAGGATAAGCCCCGGGGGTATCCACAAAGGTGAACACTGGCAAACCAAACTTTTCTGCCGATTTCATCAAACGCAGGGCCTTGCGGTAACCCTCTGGGCGAGACATGCCAAAGTTGCGCAAACCACGCTCTTTGGTGTCTCGACCCTTTTGATGCCCAATCACCATGCAAGCCTGGCCATTGAAGCGGGCCAAGCCGCCAATGATGGATTGGTCGTCAGCAAAATGGCGGTCCCCGTGCATCTCTTTAAACTCAGTAAAAACTTCATTCACATAGTCCAGCGTATAGGGGCGCTGTGGATGACGAGCGATTTGAGTCACCTGCCAGGGCGTCAAACTCGAATAAATGTCTTTGGTCAGTTGCTGACTCTTTTTGCTCAAGCGATCGATTTCTTCAGAAATATCAACCGCCGACTCACTTTGCACGTAGCGCAACTCTTCGATCTTGGTTTCAAGATCAGCAACGGGTTGCTCAAACTCAAGAAAATGTCGTTTACTCATGGGCAATATGCCTCCTGCATCTTGATGCCTGTGCAAGGCATGGTGTCATGGGTGTTTGGGCCTGCTCGCAAAGTTGTTACATTCATAAAACAGTCTACTGAAGAACCCTGGAAAGCAATTGATACCCCTCAGAACTGAAGATGGGTATCAACCAATATTTGCGCGAACACGACGTTACAAGCAGGCGCTAATAGTCCACAGGAACGGGGTCGATGCTGCGCCAAATATACCAAGTGGCTACTGAACGGTAAGGTGCCCAGGCCTCACCCACCTCACGGGCCTCGGCACGCGACACGGGTTCACCACTGAAATAATTGACGCTGATCCCCTTGACCAGCCCCAAATCATCGAGGGGCAAGATGTTGGGACGCATGAGGTGAAAAATCAAAAACATCTCAGCTGTCCAGCGACCGATGCCCCGAATGTCTACCAGTTCATGGATGATGCTTTCGTCATCCATGAACTGCCACTGGGAAACATTGACCAAACGGTCTTCAAAGTGAACCGCCAAATCACGCAGATACTCGGCCTTACGCCCTGACAAGCCGACTTGGCGGATGTCTTCAACGCCAAAAGCCAAGACAGCAGCTGGACGAATGCAGCCGGATGAGCCCCCAATCAGAGCCTCAAACCGACCCCAAACCGACTGCGCCGCCTTCACAGAAATTTGCTGGCCCACAATCGAGCGAGCCAGTGTGGTGAAGGGATCGCCCCGGCTTTGCAACCGCGCCTGGCCAAACTGGGGGATCAAATCGTGCATCACCCGATCCCGTTTGACCAGATGCTTGCATGCCTCGTCCCAGTAGGGGGGCGTGACTTCCTCCAGTGGCAAAATTTCAGGCATCAAGCCCTCGTCCAAGTCGTGCCATCAGGCGCGTCTTGGAGTGTGACCCCTTGGGCGAGCAATCGCTGACGAATGGCATCGGCCAAACCAAAGTCTTTGGCCCGCTTGGCAGCCGCGCGCTCGTTGATGGCTGACAGAATCGCAGCCTCGTCAAGCGCAGCGCCACTTTGAGCGGTTTGCAAATAGTGAGTGGGGTCTTGTTGCAACAATCCCAAAATACCCCCCAACCCCTTGATCAAAGCGGCCACCTCCATTGAGCGGCTGCGGTTGAGCTCTGTGGTCAGCTCAAACAAAACCGCCAGGGCGGCCGGCGTGTTGAAGTCTTCGTTCATCTCGTTGCGAAAACGTTGTGCCTGTGGATGCGACCAATCAATCGCAGTCGCAGTCGCAGTCGCAGTCGCAGTCGCAGTCGCAGTCGTCGCCACGCCCTGCAATCCTGTGTAAAGCCGCCTCAAAGCCTGCCGCGCGTCATCCAAGTGCACATCACTGAAGTTAAACGGGCTGCGATAGTGGGTGCGCAGGATAAAAAACCGAAGGGTCTCACCGTCGCAGTGCTCTAACACTTCACGAATGGTGAAAAAATTGCCCAAAGATTTGGACATTTTTTCACCATCAATGTTTAAAAACCCGTTGTGCATCCACACGTTAACCCATTGATGCCCGGTCACCCCCTCGGTTTGCGCCCGCTCATTTTCGTGATGGGGGAACTGCAAATCCAGCCCGCCGCCGTGGATATCAAACCGCTCGCCCAGCAAGGCACAACCCATGGCTGAGCATTCAATGTGCCAACCCGGGCGACCCACACCAAACGGGCTCGCCCACTTGGCCTCTTCAGGCTCGCTGTCTTTGGCCGACTTCCACAGCACAAAATCGAGCGGATCCTCTTTGCTGTCATCCAGCGTAACCCTCTCGCCAGCCCGAAGTTGCCCCAGAGTTTTGCCTGACAACTCACCATACCCGTCAAATTGACGCACCGAATAATTCACATCGCCACTCACGGCCCGGTAGGCCAAGCCCTTGGCTTCGAGCTTGCCGATCATGTCCAGCATTTGGGGCACATAGTCGGTGGCTCTGGGCTCATGCGTGGGAGGCTCGATCCCCAGTGCGGCGATATCTTGGTGCATGGCCGCAGTCATCTCGTCAGTCAACTGACGCATCGAAATGCCCCGCTCTAGGGCCCGCTTGATAATTTTGTCGTCGATGTCAGTGATGTTGCGCACGTAAGTGACCTCATAGCCCTGAGCGCGCAACCAACGAACAACCACATCAAAAGCCATCATCAAACGCGCATGACCCATGTGACAAAAATCGTAGATCGTCATGCCACAGACATACATGCGAACTCGCCCAGGATCGATGGGCTCAAAGACTTCAACTTGCCGAGACAGGCTGTTAAAAATACGCAAGGTCATGGTGCAGGAAGTTGGGGTCACTGGCCCCGGTTGGGGGGGGGCGACAAGCAGGCTCTACAATGGCCGGGAAGTATAGCGACGCCCTCCATTTTCTGATTCACTCTGCCAAAAAGGATCCAAATATGAGCCGTTTGACCCGTTGGATGACACGCTGTGCAATCACCTCAGCCACCAGCTTGGCCCTTGTTGGCCTGCCCTCTGGCGCTTGGGCGCAAAAGGTTTTGCTCAGCACCTCAATGGGCGACGTCGTCGTCGAGCTCAATGCGGCCAAAGCACCCAAAACTGTAGAAAACTTCCTGCAGTACGTCAAAGAAGGTCATTACGACGGCACGGTGTTTCACCGAGTGATCAGCAACTTCATGGTTCAAGGGGGTGGCATGACCCCTGAGTTGAAAGAAAAACCCACTCGTGCGCCCATCGCGCTCGAGAGCCGAAACGGGCTCAAAAATGACCGCGGCACCCTGGCCATGGCCCGTCGGCCTGACCCCAATTCAGCCACTGCGCAATTTTTCATCAACGTTCAAGATAATGACTTCCTCAATGCGGGCGCTTCAGACGGCTACGCAGTTTTTGGCACTGTGGTCTCTGGCATGGACGTCGTTGACAAAATACGCGCCGCCCCAACGGGCTCGCAAGGCATGTACACCGACGTCCCGACCCAACCGATCCTCATCAAAAAGGCCAGCGTTCAAAAATAGTTGATCGCTTGTTTTAAACAACCCACACCCATCATGAGCAAAAAAGTCCAGCTTCACACCAACCACGGCGTCATTCACGTTGAACTCGATGAGGTCAAGGCCCCCCTCAGCACCGCCAATTTTTTGGCTTATGCGGGCAAAGGCCACTACGACGGCACGATTTTTCACCGTGTCATTGCGGGCTTCATGATTCAAGGTGGTGGATTTGAGTCTGGCCTGAAACAAAAGCCCACTGACTCGCCCATCACCAATGAAGCCAACAATGGCCTCAAGAATAAAAAATACACTCTGGCCATGGCCCGCACTGGAGACCCGCACTCTGCCAGCGCGCAGTTTTTCATCAACGCCAAAGACAACGACTTTCTGGATTTCAAGTCTGAGAGTGGCAGCGGCTGGGGCTATGCAGTATTTGGCGCTGTGTCTCAAGGGATGGATGTGGTTGACGCCATCGAGCGGGTCAAGACGACCACGGTCAAAAACCATGAAAACGTACCCTTGGAAGATGTCGTGATCACGCATGTGGTGATTGACTGAGCAGCGGCGGCCTGCTGCGATGTTAGACGCAAAGGCTCTGGAGTCAACGGGCACAGAGTGGGCAGCACCACAAGCCTGGACCCAAATTGACTTCATCAGCGACCTGCATTTGACCACCAGTGTGCCGCTGACCTTCAGCGGTTTGCGCCAGTATTTTCAGAGCACCCAGGCCGATGCCATTGTTATTTTGGGAGACTTGTTTGAAACCTGGATCGGGGATGATTCCAGACACAGCGGCTTCGAAGCTGAGTGTACCGAACTGTTGTACCAGGCCAGCCAGCACCGCCTGATCGCCTTCATGGCGGGCAATCGTGATTTTTTACTGGGCTCAAAAATGGCCCAAGCGGCAGGTCTGCTATTGTTACCCGACCCCACCGTGATGTCGGCGTGGGAGCAACGCACGCTCCTCACACACGGCGATGCCTGGTGCCTCAGCGACCACGCCTACCAGCGCTTTCGCCAACTGGTGCGAAGTGCTCAGTGGCAGCGCGACTTTTTGAACCAACCTCTAGAGGTCCGCCACGCCGAGGCCCAACGAATTCGCGAAGAAAGTCGACGGCACCAAAAAAACCTAGACCCCAACGATTGGGCCGATCTCGACTTTGACACGGCCGTCAACTGCCTCACCGCCACCCAAAGCAGCACCCTGGTCCATGGCCACACACACCGCCCAGGCACACAGGCCTTGGGGCCTGGTCTCACCCGCCACGTCCTGAGCGACTGGGATCTCGACGATTGCCAAAACCCACGTGCCGAGGTGCTCACTTGGGGTGCCAGTGGGTGGCATCGCCAGCCACTGGCACCCCAAG
>JANMEO010000052.1:0-5650 GCA_031376995.1 Burkholderiales bacterium | reverse complement strand
CATGGCCTTGCCCATGTCGGCGGGGCCCTGTGCGCCGACCTCTTGAATAATCTGTCTGACTTTGGCCAGTAACTCATCGGGGCTCAGTCGCGTGGGCAGGTATGACGCTAGGATTTGGAGTTCGGCGGTTTCTTTGTCGACCAAATCGGGGCGTTGGCCCGCAGTGAACTGGGTGATCGAGTCACGACGCTGCTTGATTAACTTGTCGATGATGCTGATGATGGCGCCATCATCTAAAACAATGCGCTCGTCGACTTCTTTTTGTTTCAGTGCCGCCAGCAAGCCACGGATTGTCAGCAGCCGTGGGGCGTCTTTGGCGCGCATGGCCACTTTCATGTCTTCAGTGATCTGGTCTTTCAGGCCCATGATGCATCCCCGTTCCTGGTTGGGTGGCGTATAAAAAGCAAAGAGCCCGCTCTAGGCGGGCTCTTTGCTGGCAGCAAGCCCGGTGGCTGCTACTGAGAATTAGAATAACTTTTTTGGCAGCTGCATGCTGCGAACGCGCTTGAAATGCCGCTTCACTGCAGCAGCTTTTTTGCGCTTGCGCTCGGCCGTCGGTTTTTCGTAAAACTCTCTGGCACGCAGGTCGGTCAGCAGACCCAGTTTTTCAATCGTGCGCTTGAAGCGGCGCAACGCTACGTCGAACGGTTCATTCTCTTTGACGCGAATGGTAGTCATTTAAAATTGAATTCCTAGGTTGAGCGCTGAATGGGCTCGTGTCACAACTTGTGAAAAGGGCCAAAAGCCCAATCTAAACGCTCAAAGTGGCAGTGCACGTAGCCAGCAAAGTTTCAAATTATAGCTCTATATTGAGGTGCGAGGCAAACTTCTCAAAATGAGTGTCAGTTTTGGGGTGTGCGGTCTGGTGTGGGCTCGGTGGCGGGCTTGCGTGAGCGGCTTCTTGCTCGACCAGGTTTTGGGCTTGCAGTAGCAGGGGGTTGGGTCTCGATGTGGGCGTTGGGCTCGGGTGTTGGCGTGAGTGGGGCGGTGTGGATGGGGGGTGTTTGCAAGGGTGAGCTGGCTTTGCGCGCAGCGCGTGGTTTGCTCCTTTTGGGCGCCTGATGTGGGGTTTCTTGCGGGTTTGGGATGGCGATCAACGCTTCGGGGGGGGGCGCTGTCTTGGGATCAAGTGCAGCGGCTCGGATAGGCCACGGCAGCTCGGGCAGTCGGGTCTCGATGCGTGGGGGGCGCTGTACGTAAGCATTTGACTTTTCGTCGCGCACAATTTCTAGTAGGTTGCGGGCCTGGGCTTCTTCTAGCAGGCTGCCGAAGGTTCGAAAGCCAAAATAGGCCTCGTTAAAGCCTGGCTTGCGCCGCTTGATGGCATCTTTAAGCACGGAGGCCCGAATTTTGCCGCCATCGCCACGCTCTGAACTCAGCGCCTCGAGGGTCTCAACCGCAACGTCGATGGCGACTGCGCGGCGAGCATCGAGCTCTTCTCTGCGGCGGCCGTCATCATCGGTTGAGCGGCGTGAGGCGGGCGAGTCGGGCGCATGGCGGGCCGCGGCATGTTGCACTTCGCGCACGAGGTCATCATAAAAAATAAACTCGTCGCAGTTGGCGATCAGCAGGTCGGAGGTGGATTGTTTAACCCCCACACCAATCACCTGTTTGGCATTTTCGCGAAGCTTGGAGACCAAGGGGGAGAAATCAGAGTCGCCGCTGATGATAACGAAGGTGTCAACGTGAGATTTGGTGTAGCACAGGTCGAGTGCATCCACAACGAGTCGAATGTCGGCTGAGTTTTTACCTGACTGGCGGATGTGAGGGATTTCGATCAGCTCAAAATTGGCTTCATGCATGGTGGCTTTGAAGTGCTTGTAGCGGTCCCAGTCACAGTATGCTTTTTTGACCACAATGCTGCCTTTGAGGAGCAGCCGCTCGAGCACGCGCTTGATATCAAATTTGTCGTAGTTGGCGTCACGAACGCCGAGGGCGACGTTTTCAAAGTCACAGAATAGCGCCATGCTGGTGGTTTCGGAAGTAGAGGCCATAAGCTTTGGGGGTAGTGGGGGCAGGGTAATAGGGGATCAGTTTAAATAGCGATCTGTTGGACAGGCAGATTCAGCGCCAGCCAACGCTGCGCAATGTCGTGCAGTTGTTGTGCATCTCCCGTGGTTTGGAGTCGGACTGCGGCAGGGGTCTCTGGGCTCTGATTCGGAGCCTTGGGGGCCGCGGCGCAGGGTGTGGTGTTGAATACGCGTGCAGCCTGTTGGGCTACTGCTTGTGCAGTGTCGATCAGGTGCACACCAGGGCCAAGCAGGGTCTTGATTTGCTCTTGGACAAAGGCGTAATGGGTGCAACCTAAAACCACCGTGTCAACGCGTTTTTCACGCAGCTGGGTGCAATAGTGAGACAACAGGTGTTGGATCTCTGGCGCTTGCAGGTCACCTTGTTCAATGGCCAAAGCCAGACCCGGGCAGGCCTGGGGCAGCACTTGGGCTCGGGACGCGTGGGTTTTCACCAGGTGCTGAAATCGTGGGTTTCTTAAGGTGGCCGTGGTGGCCATCACGCCGATGCGTTGATCGTGAGATTGAGCGACTGCGGGTTTGATGCCGGGCTCTACACCCACCATTGGAATTTGAGGCCAGTCGGCGCGCAGCTTTTGGATGGCGATCGCCGTGGCGGTGTTGCAAGCAATGACCAAGCCTTGGCAACCCATGTGCTGGATCAAGTGTTGGGCGATACCCTGGGAGCGCTCAAGGACGTAAGCGTCTGGGCGTTCGCCATAGGGCGCATGCCCTGAATCGGCCAAATAGACGCAGTGAGCATGGGGAAGTTCGCTGCGCAGTGCTTTGAGAACTGACAGGCCGCCCACACCCGAATCAAACACTCCAAGGGTCATGCAGGGATCAAGCACCATGTTTGCGTTTGTCGTCTCAATATAAAAAAAGATATGCCCATCTACCCAGCATCTTCAGGTTGGGTGGCTAGTTATTGTGCCCATGACCCTGCAATGGCCCATATTAATGTAGTGCGCGTTTGTTGCGCAGCAAGCCTAAAATCAGCTTACGACTGACAACAAACGAGGTTGATGGTGCCTCAGGAGACATACGTTATGAAAGTGCTAGTGAGCGTCAAGCGCGTGGTCGATTACAACGTCAAAGTCCGCGTCAAGTCAGACGGTTCAGGGGTGGATATCGCCAACGTCAAAATGAGTATGAACCCCTTTGATGAGATCGCCGTTGAAGAGGCTGTTCGCCTGAAAGAAAAGGGCGTGGTGAGCGAAATCGTTGCCGTTTCGATGGGGGTGTCGGCCTGTCAGGAGACCTTGCGCACGGCGTTGGCCCTGGGTGCCGACCGGGCTATTTTGGTTGAGACGGCTGTTGAGTTGCAGCCTTTGGCCGTGGCCAAGTTGCTCAAGGCGCTCATTGACAAAGAACAGCCCAGCTTGGTTATTTTGGGCAAGCAAGCGATTGATGATGATTGCAACCAGACGGGGCAAATGTTGGCGGCTTTGGCTGCATGGCCTCAAGCTACCTTTGCCTCGAAGGTGGCCTTGGCCCCAGGGGATTCAGAGGTGGTAGTGACGCGTGAAGTTGACGGTGGTCTGCAAACCTTGAAACTGCAGTTGCCTGCCGTGGTGACCACCGATTTGCGCCTCAATGAGCCCCGCTATGTCACCCTGCCCAACATCATGAAAGCCAAGAAAAAGCCCTTAGAGATTGTGCAGCCAGAGACTTTGGGTGTCGATGTGACGCCGCGCATCAAAACTTTGCATGTCAGTGAGCCCCCGAAGCGCAAGGCGGGCATCAAAGTGCCTGATGTGGCGGCCCTGGTTTCTAAACTCAAGAATGAAGCGAAGGTGATTTGAAATGAGCATATTGGTCATTGCAGAACATGACAACGTGGGCCTCAAGCCTTCCACTCGCAATGCACTGACTGCTGCTTTGCAATGTGGCGGCGATGTGCATCTGTTGGTCGCTGGTTGGCAGGCGGGCGCGGTGGCGCAGGCGGGCGCTGAGCTCGCAGGGGTGGTCAAAGTATGGCATGCCGAGGGTGAAGGCTTAGCTCACAGTCTGGCTGAGAATCTGGCTCCCCAAGTGCTGACTTTGGTCAATGCTCAGGGCTACAGCCATCTGGTGTTTGCCGCCACGGCAGTAGGTAAAAATGTGGCCCCGCGGGTGGCCGCTTTGTTGGACGTGGCTGCCGTGTCTGACGTGATGCGGGTGTTAGCCCCGGATACGTTTGAGCGCCCCATTTATGCGGGCAATGCCATTGCCACGGTGCAAAGCACCGATGTCATTAAAGTGCTCACCGTGCGCACCACAGCTTTTGATTTGGCACCGCTGGGCGGCAGCGCTTCGATCGAGGTTTTGGCGCCGGTTCCGGTGTCTCAACAGGCTCATTTTGTGGGCAGTGAATTGCCTCAGTCTGATCGCCCTGAGCTCACAGCAGCCAAGGTGATCGTGGCCGGTGGTCGGGCTTTGGGCAGCAGGGAGAAGTTTTCTGAGGTGTTGATGCCATTAGCTGACAAGCTCAATGCAGCTTTGGGCGCCAGCCGGGCCGCAGTGGATGCAGGCTATGCCCCCAACGATTGGCAGGTGGGTCAAACAGGCAAGATCGTGGCACCTCAGCTATATATCGCATGTGGCATCAGTGGGGCTATTCAGCACCTGGCTGGCATGAAAGACAGCAAGATCATTGTGGCAATCAATAAAGACCCTGATGCGCCAATTTTCAGTGTCGCTGATTATGGTTTAGAGGCTGATTTGTTCACGGCGATTCCGGAACTGGTGGCCGCTTTGTGATGGCTGTTTTCATTGCATTCACTGCGACGGGGCACGAAGTTGTTTGTTGTTAAGCACCAATAAGGCCGATTTCATGAGCTACCAAGCACCCGTTAAAGACATGCTGTTTTGTTTGCAGCACCTGGCTGGCTTGGAGACCATGGTGCAGTGGCCCGGGCTAAAAGACCTTGATTTTGAGACTGCACAAGCGGTTTTGGAAGAGAGTGCGAAGTTCATCGAGTCGGTGGTGGCCCCTTTGAATCCTTTGGGTGATCAGCAGCCTGCCAGTTTTCATGCGGGGCAAGTGACCACGACGCCGGGTTTCAAAGAAGCTTTTGCGCAGTTTGCAGCGGCAGGATGGCAAGGCTTGGAGCATCCACGGGCCTTTGGCGGCCAAGGCTTGCCCAAAGTGATTGCAGCGCCGTGCTCGGAGATGCTCAACAGCGGCAGTGTGAGTCTGGCACTGTGTCCTTTGCTGACTGACGGGGCCATCGAGGCGCTTCTGACTGCAGGCAGCCCAGAGCAGCAAGCGCTGTATTTGCCCAAATTGATTTCAGGTGAATGGACTGGCACCATGAACTTGACTGAGCCTCAGGCTGGTTCAGACCTCGCTTTGGTACGTACAAGGGCTGAACCTCAAGCCGACGGAAGTTATAAGCTTTTTGGCACCAAGATCTACATCAGCTTTGGTGAGCACGATATGTCAAGCAACATTGTGCATTTTGTGCTTGCACGGGTGGCGGGGGCCCCTGAGGGGGTCAAAGGCTTGAGCTTATTCATTGGTAACTGCTCAGGTCAGTTGCCCAGATGCCACGCAGCGGTTGGCTTGGAGGTGAAGGCGTGAGATAAACGCGCCCGTGAACGAACTACCTGATCTTTCCCAGTTGAGCGAGAGCGACAAGGACAACTTGATTGTGGAG
>JANMEO010000047.1:0-3673 GCA_031376995.1 Burkholderiales bacterium | reverse complement strand
TTGCTCTATGGGCTTATCAACACCTTTTTTGATCCAGCCACAACTCACTTTGGTAGCCATCGTCGGATGCACTGCATCCATGAAAAGAATCGGCTCTTCACTGGGCGTTTCATCTACAAGCTGCAGGTATTATCCGATGAATTCCTCTTGCTTTTGTGCGTCAGCTTTGGCGGGAACGAGCTTGGGCTCTTTGTAGCTAAAGCCATGCTCATGCAGCCATTTCGTCATGCCAGAGACGGTGTACTGAACTTTGAAAGTCTTGCCCACATATACCCCTCGGAACTGAAGATGCCGGATCGCAGATCCGTTTTGAAAACGGATCTGCGGCGTTGTCAATGCTCGCGATACCAATGGGTATCGCTGTGCTTTACGCCTTGCATCTCCATTCTCAAAACGACCCATCGACCCAGCATCTTCAGTTCCGAGGGGTATATCGTATTTCAGTGGGCAGCTTTGTACCCATTGATCAAAAATTCCCGTGCTGGCTAGAAATTCAGCAAAGAAAACCAGTTGTCCGTTCAGAGTAGCTTATGCCGACTCGTCCCAACGCACGTGCATTCGCCCGCCCATCGTGTCGACTACCATCGCCTCAGCCGCTTGTGCGACCACCGTCTTTTTAACCCTGTTGATGTGTTCACCCATTGGGTGATTTTGCCAAACTTCCTAAGTCCTTGCCAGCATTGGACTTTTTGCCATTTTCAGGAGTTCAACTGCCGTTTTTAGGTTGAATTAAATAGAAAATTTTGGTTTTTTTAAGATTTCTCACGGATTCAGGTTTTTTCACTGATCTTTGTTTATTAATTCAAATTCTTTAGACTTTTGATTGAATTTTATTATACCCCTGAATATGGGGTCCCTCCCTATTGATTTGAAAAAATTGGCGCTATCGATATTGGCGTCCCCCATAGTGCTATCCCCCACCACAATCTTTATTTTTCCATCACCTTCAATTCTTACATACATATTTGATGATTGTATATCACCAATAGAACTACCCCCGAATTTTATTGATTTCAAACTACTGTATATGCCATTTAGTGTCTCAACCAGCTGAAGATAAAAATTCTCTTTAATTACACCCTTTATACCGCTGGTCTTCAATTCATTCATGAAATTAAAAAGGTTGTGATCATATTTTTCCATTACGATTACATTACAATCAACCCCACCCCCATTGGCGGCAGCCGTATAATCTATCGCCCGCCCCCCCCAAAAACATCCTTTTGATACCTGTATTCTTTAACTTCTAACTCATATTGATTCGGATCGTTAATTATTTTAACGGCGAATTCATTATCAAATCCTTTGACCATTACTCCATATACCAATCCATGTTCGCCCTCGGCAATGAAATTCCCCGCCGCAATGACCGACCCATTTTTGCCAATTATTTCTATCCCATTTATTGCATTTCCTACTCCAGTGTTTTTATTACCTTCCTTATAACGCCAACTCGTCATATTTGTTGTAAGGTATTCGCCAACTTGGTTAAATCCCTGACCGACGCCAGCGTGCGTTGCAGCAGTTGCCTCATCAGTGGGCAAGATGCCCAGCGCTTGTTCATCCCCTGGAAACCGCATCTTCTCAAGCTCTTGTAACAATTGATCTGCCTCGCTCAACATATGCGGATTCATCGGCTCTCGCGGCTCCCCCCCGGGGTTCAATGGCACAGGCTGACTGGCTTGGAGACCCCGTGGTGAAGTGATTCTTGAGTCCAGCAAGGCTCCTCCGGTGCTTGGTTTTTCTTGCGCCGTACGTTGAACACGCGTTGGCCTCGTACCGGGCGGCAAGTTCGCCTGTGCACTCGTGCGCTTCGCACCCAGAGGGGTCGAGGGTGAGCCTGGCGTAGGGTCGTCCTGACCCTCATCCGTCGGTAAACTGCGGCTCCCCTGTTGCACAGCCTTAGCCTGGGCGCGCAGCGCTTGCTCCTTCGCCGAAGGGCGATGAGACAAGTTTCTTGGTGATCCTTCTGAGATTGTCTCGGTCGAGTCCGCAGCCGCTGAAGGTGAGCCTTGTGCTGGGCTGTGCTCCTGAAGCGGCTGGGTCTGCGGGAGAGTGTTGGAGCGGCCAGAGATGGGAGTTTTCATGGCGGATGTCTCGCATCGAGCCTCGTACCGGTTGGGAGGATTTTTGAAACGCTCGGTTTAACGGTGCTGGTGGTGGCGCAGGTCACTATGAACCTCTGAGCGTAACTACTCAGGCACCAACGAAGTTGGTAAATCCCATATAAATCAATGACATAAAAAATCTCCTCATGTGTGGATACGAAGAAATTATGTGGCTTCTCAATACGTCGTGGCGAGGCACTGCATATTTGAGTGAGGAATCGGAGTAGAGTTGCACGCATTCCAAGCGAGCCAAGAGAAGTGGCTCGATTTGTCTGAACAGCCAAACCCCGATAGATAAGTGAGAAGGGGTGGGTTTGAAAAGGTGCAGAGTTGTCCACGGCGGCGGACGGCGCTTGCGACGTACCGGCCGACGCGGTGGGCAACTCGGGGCGCACCAGCAATTTCATTTTAGGCAGCCTCTTTGATCTCAGGCACGAGCGCAGACAGCCCGGCCAGCCAGACCCGCTCAGGGGTCTTGCCGTCATGGCTTGAATGCCCGCGCTGGCTGTTGTACCAATCGATGTAGCGAGCAATGTCGCTGCGTGCCTGACTGACCGACTTATAAGCCTTGAGGTACACGCACTCGTACTTGACCGAGCGCCACACGCGCTCAACAAACACGTTGTCGCGCCAGGCACCACGCCCGTCCATGGACAACTGCGCACCGCAGTTGATCACCTCATCCACAAACTCCTGGGCCGTGAACTGGCTGCCCTGGTCGGTGTTGACGATCGCGGGCTTGCCGTAACGGTGCAGTGCTTCTTGAATCACTTCCTTTGCATGCATGGCTTCCAGTGAAATAGCTACCCGGTGCGCCAGCACACGGCGGCTGTAAACATCGACCACAGCCGTGAGATAAACAAACCCCCGCTCCATGCGGATGTAGGTCGTGTCCAGCGTCCATACCTGGTTGCTGCGAACAATGGACAGCTTGCGCAGCAAGTACGGGTAGATCCGATGCTGCGGGTTTCGCTCGCTGGTGCCGGGCTGTGGAGCCAATGCCTCAATGCCCATCTTCTTCATCAATGTGCGTACATGCAGCCGCCCAACTTGGTGCCCGGCCTTGAGCAACTCACGGCGCAACTGACGCGCACCCATGAAGGGGTGTTCCAGGTGCAACTGGTCAATCAAGCGCATGAGCGCCAGGTCAGCTGGGCTAGTGGGCCTTGGCAAGTAGTACACGGAGGAGCGGCTCATGCCCAGCAGCTTGGCCTGCGTGGCGATACTCAAAGAGTTGTCACGGTCAATCATTTGCCTGCGCTCAACAATCCCGCCTTGGAGAGCGCGCTGCTTAAAAAATCAAGCTGCAATGCTTGCTGCCCGATCTTGGCATGCAGTGGTGCAAGATCGACAGGTTCGGGCGCGGTGCCGTTGTCGAACACTTCAGCCGCTCGACTGAGTAATTGCTGCTTCCAGTCGTTGATTTGTGTCGGATGCAATTGATACTGCTGGCACAGCTGCGCCAGGGTCTTGTCCTGGCGCAGTGCAGCCAGCGCAACCTTGGCTTTGAATTTGGCATTGAAAACGCGGCGCGTGCGCCGACCGGATGATGGTTTCTTGCTCAT
>JANMEO010000034.1:0-3128 GCA_031376995.1 Burkholderiales bacterium | reverse complement strand
CGGATACCGGTAACCCGCGTATGAGATCGGTTCGTCGCTGGCAGCGGATTTGGTGGCTGGCTTCATGCCTCGCATTTTCGCCCAGCCCCGGATTCGGTCGACAAGAGCACTATCAAACCATCGGTCACTCATTGCTATAATTTTTGCATCTCAAGAGACTTTGATTGCCATGAGCAAACGCCGAGCGGCAACGTTGGAGCTTCAGATAGAGAAGACCAAACTGGAGCTCTGGGCCATTGGTGACATGCGCCCAGGGAGTTTGTCGTTGCAGTACAACGTATGCGGCACGGCCGGATGCCGATGCAAAGCCACCCCTCCCGTAAAGCCCGGCCCATACTACCAGTTGAGCTATACGCGAAAGGGCAAGGGCAGGTGCCTTGGTGCTCGATATGATAGAGCGCGACGAACAAACCAAAGTCAAGTTCATCGACCGGCTTGATAAGTTTCTTACTCGGTCTGATGACCGAGGACTTTTCAGCCTGCCCGTTCACACCACAAGCCACGAACAACCTGCGATTTGAGGCTGGCTCAGCGACCCAAATACACCGTCGTAATCCGCTCACATTAGCTCACTCGCAGCTAATGTGAGCACTCAAGGTTGGAGACGAGGCGGTGTGTGGTGGCCACTGATTTGAGCGGAAGATGCGTGTCGCATCCGAACAAGGGATGGCGCGGAGAATTTCGCGATCTTGCGGCGCATCGGATTGAACTTGATCAAGCAAGAGAAATCCAGCAAAACCAGTGTCAACATCAAACGCATGAAAGCCGGTTGGTCCACAGACTACCTCGCCGTTTTGCTCGGGCTTATACCACTTTAAATGGCCGCTCCTTCATGCGATAGTCCTGGCAGGACCACCCTCACTCACGCTCAGTTTCGGTTTGTTCATGCCATCCCCAATTAATAAATTTCATCGTCCCTCCTTCGTGAAGAACGCCCCTACCCTCAATGCACTTACAACAAAAGGCGCACGTGAAGCCGATGATGCGATAAAGGAAAAACAAGAAGAAGCAGGAACATATCCCCACTCGCCTACCCATTCCGTTCTCGCACGATACATCGCGAGAGCATATGCCTTGAATGCCTTAAAGAGAATTTCGTTACCGCAAGTGCCAGCGAATATGTTAAATATTTCTTACTCTCCCCATCTCGAACTTGAAGAAAAATGCATAAAGGCAGAAATAGGAGACATTAGCGATGAAGAGATGGAAAACCTCAGAAGAGAGGTTGCTCCTGACGATTGGAGAAAAATAGAAGAAGAATCAAAAAAATTAAGCAATCAGCACCTAAAAAAAACTGGAAACTTATACACAACAACCAAACCTGTGAATATTTCACCAGGCTCGCTTATTTTAGCCAATTGTAGCTTCTGCACCTTGGCGGGAATCTTTAGAGATTTACAACAAAGGGACTGGTCATCTGATAATGTAGCATCACTGATTGGATCCTCGGTAAATCAGCACCCACAAAATATGAGTGGAGGATCCATTGCTTTGAAAGATCAAATTAGTGGAGTAAAAGAAATTTTGAATGTTGTTACTGGAGTGGCGCCTAAAGAATACGAAAACCATAGCATAGACAGTGCCAGAGAAACCATTCTTAGTCGACCTACAGGCTCTGTATTTGCAGTTCACATTTCAGCCACAGAAGAACCAGCATCTGAGGATCAGATAAAGGCTGAGGCCTCTCACTGGATATTTGCAAAAAAAATCAGCGAATCTGACGTCCTATTTGTGGATTATCAGCTAAATATTTCACACTCCACCGACGCGCTATACAGCATAAATAAACCCTCCACGCCGTCATATTTTAAGGTTGATTTCAATAGTAAAACAGCAGATATGAGTATTACATGTCTAGAAGCATGTGTAGGCACGCAGCGACCCTTGCAAATTCAGTCAAATAGCGATTAATAAGACCGGCCACCAAACTCAATAGGGTGTAAACCCATAGGATTGCACACAAGTCTTTCAAGTCATGCCTAAGCGCGTGAACCGAATGCCATTGGCGAAGTCGGTGATACGTTGAATGAAGTGGACCCCGAAAATGAGACAAGAGTTTAAGCTCCCTCATTTCGGCTACGCCCTCGTCCCCATCGATAGACGGAATCTGAACCTCCAGTGTGATGCACTGAACAGCACAGTCTAGTCGCAAGTAATGTGAGCCCGAATGGCTGGATTGCGAGCCCACGGCGGTTGATTGCAAACTCACTCGCAGCTAATGTGAGCCCGCCGCTGCCTTCACTCGCAAATAATGTGAGCCCAAAACTGCGCTGATTGCGAGCCCGAGCGATTTCGATTGCAAGCCGCTACAGCTAGCCTATAAACTCGATGATAGCGGCAAACATGGCTTGATTGTTTTTGTGCGTACTGGCACGCATGCCGATTTGTTCGAGTGACAAAACCCGTGTCACGGCACTCGTTGGCATGGCAGCAAGTTCGCTTAGGCTTTAACGTACTTTAAATTCCGTTTGTTGAAGCGACCCCATCATGACGCTGGCAAGCATCGCATCATGGCAGTGGATCAAATCGCACTGAGGAGGTTTCCATCCGACATGAATGGCTACCAGATCAACTTTTTTACCCAACAGGATCGTCGGCCGTCGTCGCTTTTCATTTACAAATAATGTGAGTCGGCGGCGAAGTAATACAAGTTGGCCGCTACGATTGCAAGTTCATTTGCAGTTAATGTGAGTCTGGCCATGCGGTCATTTGCAATTAATTTGAGTCGGAAAAGCCGCTGATTGCAAGTCGGGCCTGTTTCAAACGCGAGTCGTTACAGGTATATGTCACGTTGACTAAGCAGGAGTACATTGAGCTGGTGATGCAAGCCAATGGCTGGAGAAGTGGCCGAGAAAAGCAAGACGGACTCAGGGCTGGCGCATTAATCCGAGGGAAACCGAAAGGCAACGATTGACCTTGGCCTGGCCTGCGGCCGTGGGCATCAAGTGGCCGCAGGACTGGCACTCAAAGAGTGCCACGCGGACAACGTGAATCTCTTTGCCCGCCAATTGGGGCGGCTCGCTCAAACGCAGCGGATAGGTCGTGATACGACGCTGCAATTGAGTGCTCGCACAAATCGAACAGGCTGAGAGCTTGGGGGTTGCTGTCGTCTTGGGCATGTTGCGCAG
>JANMEO010000279.1:0-8026 GCA_031376995.1 Burkholderiales bacterium | reverse complement strand
GGCAGCACGCGCTGCCACGGCAGTTAAATCAGTTCATGCAGATTTGCCGGAGGGACACGTTGGACCCGAGCTTGGCTTGACCATGGTCACACTGGCCTGGCCACCAAATCATGGCCCTGTATGCCGACCACTTTGGCCTTGGTAAATTCGCCCACTTTGAATGTCTTGGAAGCCTTTTCGGGCGGCAGCAGATGCACCACGCCGTCGATCTCAGGCGCATCAGCATAACTGCGCCCCACGCCGCCCTTACGGCCCAAGCCAGAGGCGCTGTCTACCAGAACTTGCAAGGTGGCGCCCACACGGCGCTGCAACTTGGAAATTGAAGTGGCCTCGGCGACCGCCATGAACCTGGAGCGGCGCTCTTGCCGCACCTCGTCGGGGATGGCGCCGGGCAAGGCATTGGCTTGAGCCCCCTCAACGGGGGAGTAAGCAAAACAACCCGCTCGATCAATTTGGGCTTCTTGCATGAAGCTCAACAAGTGCTCAAACTCGGCATCGGTCTCGCCAGGAAACCCCGCGATAAAGGTGCTACGTATTGCCAAGTCAGGACAAATCTGACGCCAACGCAAAATTCGTTCTAGATTTTTTTCACCGTTGGCTGGGCGCTTCATGCGCTTGAGTACATCGGGGTGTGAGTGCTGAAAGGGAACATCCAAATAAGGCAAAATTTTGCCTTCAGCCATCAGGGGCAGCACCTCATCCACATGAGGATAAGGGTACACATAGTGCAAACGCACCCAAGCGCCGTGTGCCGCAGCCAAATCAGCCAACCTGCCACACAAATCAAGCAGACGTGTCTTGACCGGTTGCCCCTCCCAAAAACCCGTGCGGTACTTGATATCAACACCATAAGCACTGGTATCTTGACTGATCACCAACAACTCTTTCACGCCCGACTCAAATAATCGCTGAGCCTCACGCAGTACATCGCCCACGGGGCGCGAAACCAGGTCTCCACGCATGGAGGGGATGATGCAAAAAGAACAGCGATGGTTGCACCCTTCACTGATTTTGAGATAGGCGTAGTGACGGGGCGTGAGCTTGATGCCCGCAGCGGGAACCAAATCAAATAAAGGATCATGAGGCCTGGGTGCATGCTGATGCACCGCATCCATCACCTCCTGGGTTGCGTGCGGGCCAGTGACTGCCAGCACACTGGGGTGCATCTCACGAACCAAGTTTGCACTGCCCTGCCCTGCTTTCGCGCCCAAGCATCCCGTGACGATCACCTTTCCGTTTTGCGCCAAAGCCTCCCCAATCGCATCAAGGCTTTCTTTAACGGCATCGTCAATAAAGCCGCAGGTGTTGACAATCACCAAGTCAGCGCCTGAAAAAGTTTGAGAGGTGTCGTAGCCCTCTGCGCGCAACTGAGTCAAAATCAACTCTGAATCGGTGAGCGCTTTGGGGCAACCTAGAGACACGAAAGCGACTTTAGGGGCGACCGTAGGCAATGTCATAGTGGGAGGATTGGAATGCGTCATGCGCCGATTCTCGCCGATGCGCTGAATTCAGAAAATTGCCAGCCCTGAGAACTGACCCTAAAGTTTGACGGGCGCGCTGAACCCTGGAAACAAAGCTTCAGCTTGCTTGCTCATTTGCTCATGCATTTGCTGAAACATGCTTTGTGATTGCTCCATGTAGCTGCCCATCCAGCCTTGCATCGTAGGCGTCTGGCCCTGCAAAAACTGCGTCCAAAGTTCAGGCGATAAAGTTTGGGCCTGCTCACTCAAGCGTGCCTGCATGTCCGTAAAAGCCTGCATGTTCTTTTCAAGGTAAGTGCCCATCAAACCTTGCATGGCATGTCCATAAAACCGAATAATCTGCGCCAGGACAGGCGTAGAGAACATGGGGACGCCGCCACTTTCCTCCTCCAAAATCACTTGAAGCAAGATGCTGCGGGTGATGTCTGCGGAGGTTTTTGCATCACGGACCACAAATTCTTGCGCCGTCATAACCATTTTCTTGACGTCAACCAAAGTGATGTAAGTGCTTTTTCCGGTGTCGTACAAGCGTCGGTTTGGGTATTTTTTGATTAAACGCAACCCCTTGTCTTTTGAGTTTTCAAGATCGGCATCGTCAGCGACAGGCTGGGCAGGGCGTCGAGATTGGGCCATAAAGATTCCTGAGGGTTCGCGGGGCGCCATTTGATTTTATGAAGCTTTCAAGCGCTTGTGCGAGGCATTCTTATCTTGAATGCCCGCCAAAACCCATTTTTAGTGCTTGATTCACGCACAGACCACAGGTCCAGCGCTCGCCACATCGGCACAGCCGCCGATGCAGACGCTTGTACTCCACGCCAACTTCGTGGGTTCGGTTGCGCACAGACGCCCAACAAAGCAACGCCTAAGTTCTCTATCGTGCTCACCGCGTTTGTGACCCATCAATGCTGAAAAGGGTTGAGGAGTGAGTCGTTCGAAGAAGGGAGGAGCCCCGCGTAGATCTATTTTACAGATGACCTTAACAACACAGCCCTCCGACCGACGCAGGGGTCCCACCGAGTCATCTCAACGGGACTTAGATGAAGACCGTGCACTGATTGGCAATGCGCACAAAGATTATGGCCTGCGTCCCAAACTTAAGGAACAATCATGGAACTTGATAATATCGCACAAGAAACCCCCAGCGCATACGCCAGCAATGGCTCTGGACCCGGCCCGGCGCTCATGGGTGCCAAGACCTTGATGGGTAACGATGTCATGAATAAGCAAGGCGATGATCTGGGCGACATCAAAGAGCTCATGATCGACATGGCCTCTGGCAAGATCGCCTACGCAGTTTTGTCATTTGGCGGGTTGCTCGGCGTGGGGGACAAGCTATTTGCTGTTCCTTGGACAGCACTGACTCTAGACACCACAAACCAGCGCTTCACCCTGGATGTTGCAAAAAATGTCATGAAAGACGCTCCAGGATTTGACAAAGATCATTGGCCCTCCATGTCGGACAAGACCTGGGCCAAAAGCGTCAACAAGTTTTATGGCACCCCCTACGCACCGAACTGAAGGGGGGCATCCCCCATCAACGGTTCAGGCAATTCAACCCCCGCACAAGGCAAACAATGAGCAACCATCCGACCAAAGATACATTCCAAAGCACCGCAAACAAACTACAAAAAACGATTAACAAGGGGATTCAAAGTCAAATCTTGCAGCCCAAAGACGCCAAGACATCGGTCAATCATGATGCGCAAAGGCCCAGTGTTAAGGACGTCAGAAAGAGCTAAACGCAACCACTTTGGGGCCTGGCGTGGCTCCAAAGTGGACGGCAATCAAAATTGACATTGACTCGATCGATCGCTTGATGCGGTACCTGATACGCTGGCACTTTAGCCTCACCAAATTCTTCTGGCTCATGTCATCGCCCATTGCCCCTCTGCCCCCCTGCTTATGCCTTGCTGGGCCCACAGCAGCAGGCAAAACGGCTGCCGCTTTGGCCATCGCCGAGGCTTTGAGTACGCAGGGTGTTGAAATCATCAGCGTTGACTCTGCCCTCATTTACAGAGGAATGGACATCGGCACCGCCAAACCCTCTTTGGCAGAGCAAGCGCAGGTTCGCCACCACTTGATTGACATTCTGGATCCGACCCAGAGCTACTCTGCAGCCTCCTTTGCCAATGACGCCAGGCGCCTCATGACAGAAATCACGGCGCGAGGACATCTCCCACTGCTGGTCGGCGGCACAATGCTTTACTTTAAAGCTTTGTTTGAGGGCTTAGACAACATGCCTGCTGCCTGTCCTACCGTACGGGCTGAGCTCTCAAGGCAGGTGCAGCAAGAAGGGGTAGAGAGCTTGTATCGTGAGCTCATCGTCATTGACCCAGTCACGGCTCAACGTTTGCCTGCCACCGATGCACAACGCATTCAACGTGCCCTGGAGGTTTATCGGGTCAGCGGGCGAGCTTTGTCATCATTTCATACAGAAAGAAAGCCAGGCCCTGCGCCACCTATGTTGTCGCTTGAGCCTCTGGAGCGCGCTTGGCTGCATCAGCGCATCGCTCGGCGGCTGCGTGAAATGATGGCTCAGGGATTTATATTGGAGGTGCATGCGCTCATGCGCCGAGGCGATCTGAGTGCTGACTTGCCGTCTATGCGCTGCGTGGGTTATCGTCAAATTTGGGAGTCTTTGGAGTCGAACTCAATCACCCAGTCTGTCACCTCCGCCCGGGCGCTGGATGAGGTCAGTCAACGCTGCATCGCAGCCACCCGCCAGCTTGCCAAGCGACAGCTTACTTGGTTACGCCAGCGGCCCGAGCGCCACATCGTTGCGTGCGATGGCCACCAGGCACGGGCCCAAGTCGTGGCTTGGGCCGCTCAACAGGCTACCAAGCTTGGTTCTGTAATGGCATCCTGAGATGCGTAGACCCATGCGAGCCACAAGCGAGGCGTACCCAAATTTACCTTCATGGAAAAAATCGAAATGATGCAACTTCCAGGCGAGGCGAGCCTGCCAGCAGCGATTTACCGGGACACTGCACCGTGCGCTGGGCTTGCCTGTACTGCTCATCGAAACCGAGTCCAACTTCTGGATAGACGAAAAAGGTGACGTGAACAACGATGGGTCAGCCAGTCTGCGTGTATCTGCACCGAAGGTGCTCAGTGCTGACACCTGCGTCGATATGCAGAAAGTTCAGATCGTTGTTTAAAGCGATATGCACATCATCACGGCTACGAGGAAGGGGACAATGAGTTTATAGTTTTCACTATGAGCCCAAGTCAATCTAAATATCGTTTAACAGCCGCCACGGGCATCCACCGTGGAGATCGCGCCTACCAACAAGATCAAGTTCAGATCCTTGCGCATCCTCAAAGCTCTAGCTGCATTTTGGCTGTACTGGCTGATGGCATGGGTGGCAAAAGCGGGGGGCGCAAAGCCGCTGACCAGGTGTTGCTCACGGCGCGTCAACTCTTTGAAAGATTTTCACCTAACAAAGACGACACGGAATATGCGCTCAAGCAGCTGGCTCAAGAGGCTCACTTGATGATCAAGTTGACAGCCATCACCTCGGAAGAAGAACCGCACGCTACTTTAGCGGCGTTTATCATCATGCCAGACCGTGATGCGCTCTCAGTGCATGCAGGAGACTCTCGCATCTATCACTTTCGCGGCCCTAATCTGATTTTTCGCAGCACAGACCACTCGTACGTTCAGCGCTTGGTCAACGAGGGGCAGCTCACTGAAGAAGAAGCGCAAAGTCACCCGCAATCCAATTTATTAACCGGTTGCCTGGGTACGGTAGAAGATCCGCCTTTGGTCGTTCACCGCCTTGAGCGATTAGAAACAGGCGATGCCTTGATGGTCTGCAGTGACGGCTTGTGGCACTACTTCACGCCCAAAGAATTCGGTGCAATCATCCAGGCACTCAGCCCGCGTGAAGCGAGTGAAATGCTCATCAGCAAGGCGCGACAGCGGGCCAAAGGTGGGGGCGACAACATATCGCTGGCTTTGGTCCGGGTTGAGTCTATCGAAGGCTTAACGCCCAGGCACTGACTTCAAACTATGGAAAACATTGCTGACCTGCGAAAAAACTACGGGCTTGCTACGCTCGACGAAGCAGATGTTTGCCCTGACCCCATTGAGCAATTTCGGATTTGGTTTGGTCAGGCGCTTGACGCCAAGCTTCCTGAGCCCAATGCGATGACCCTGGCCACTGTCAATAGCGCTGGCCGCCCTTCGGCTCGCATTGTGCTGATTAAACACTTTGATGAACAGGGCTTGACTTGGTTCACCAATTACCAAAGCAGAAAAGGCTGCGACCTGCTCCATCATCCAGTGGCTGCGTTGCAATTTCACTGGGTTGAGCTGGAGCGTGTCGTGAGAGTCGAAGGCAGTGTTCACAAAGTCAATCCGCAAGAATCAGACGCCTACTTTCACTCACGTCCCCTGGCCTCACGTTTGGGTGCGTGGGCCTCCCCCCAAAGCTGCGTTGTGGCATCACGACAAATTCTTGAGCATTCAATGCTGCAAGCCCAGGCCCTCTATGGTGACTCCCCTCCCAGACCTGAGCATTGGGGCGGTTTTAGGCTGGTACCCGACACATGGGAGTTTTGGCAGGGTCGCCCTTCGCGGCTGCACGATCGCATTCAATACCACCGCCAATCAAGCTGTGAATCGTGGCATAAAGAGCGTTTGGCCCCTTGAAGCCGAGGAGCCTCAGAGCCCCCAAATTGGTGGTGAAAGCCCGAGCCCGAAATTCAAGATCGAACATGACGCGCAAAGGTCTTTTTAAACTTCTCGACCTTGGGCGCAATCACAAAAGCGCAGTACCCTTGCTCTGGATGCGTGGCAAAGTAACGCTGATGGTGCGGCTCAGCAAGGCTGTAATTTCGAAGTTCCTGCACCTCAGTCACTACAGCATCTGGCGTCTTCAACCGAAGCTCAGCGATGAACTGATTCACCAGCACCTCTTGATCGGATGACTCAAAGTAAATTCCAGACCGGTACTGGGTTCCGACATCATTGCCCTGACGATTTAACGTGGTTGAATCATGACTCAAAAAGAAAATTTCTAACACTTCTTGCAGTGAGATTTTCTGGGGGTCAAATGTCAATCTCACCACCTCAGCATGACCTGTTAACCCACCACAGACCTGTTCATAAGTTGGCTTGATCACATGCCCATTGCAGTACCCGGACTCAACACTGGACACCCCTTGGACACGTTCAAAAACCGCTTCAAGACACCAGAAGCAGCCACCGCCAAGCGTGATTTTTTCAGACACAAAAGACATGCGAAATCTCGTATTACAAAGTTATTCAACCCACATTGGGCATCCCACGGTTAAATCCTAACCAGCTGAAAATTTCAGGCAATCAGGCTAATCGCGGCCATGATCCCCCCCAAGGGCGCCCCCTCCCATCAGGGTCGTCAGAAGTCTGTTCTATATCGTACAGACCCATCAAGCGGCAAAAGCCAAACTGATGGCGTTAGTTCTTGATGCCCCCCCCCTCTTGGTGCTCGTGCGGTAGTTTGGTTGTGGCACATGCGTCGACCTTCTGTTTGATCACTCACCCAAACCCCATCTTATGACCAAGCACACACCTATTTTCACTTTAACCTGCGCCACTTTAGTGCTTTTTGCTGCGGGCTGTGCCGTCACACGCGACCAAGAGTCTGTGGGTGCCTACATTGATGATACCGCCATCACCACCGCGGTCAAGGCACGCTACATCGACAACTCTCAAGTCGATGCCAACGCGATCAGTGTTGAGACGCTCAACGGTACGGTTCTGCTCTCAGGCTTTGCCAAGAACAATGCCGAGCGTGCCGCTGCTGAAACGCTCGCGTGGAAAGTTAAAGGTGTCAAAAAAGTCAAAAATGAAGTCGCCGTGAGGCCCTAAATAAGGTTCTGGCTTGGTTGCCTCAATTGTTGAGGTGACTTTGACGACCTGTGTAGGAACTGGTGACTCTGGGCGATCTGCTGCGTCACTATCGAGAAATTGATTGGGTTATCGGGTGGCGCAGAGGAACCTCCGCCCTGCGCTCCCACGGAACAGTACCTGAAAGTCTCCCTTCATGCGGCTCTTGTTGCTGAGCCATTAGCTCTATACCCGTCGGAACTGAAGATGCTGGGTCGATGGGTCGTTTTGAGAATGGAGATGCAAGGCGTAAAGCACAGCGATACCATTTGGTATCGCGAGCATTGACAACGCCGCAGATCCATTTTTAAAACGGCTCAGCGATCCGGCATCTTCAGTTCCGACGGGTATATAGTCCAAGTCCCAATGTGCAAATAACCTCGGCCTGTTACGGCGTATCTGCCGCAGACAGTCATAGGCTTTTGCCAGACTACCCCTCACACGCTTGTGCTTTTTGGTAATCCATTTGGCACGGCGCAAGTCAACCTGTTTCATCACACGACACACTGCTAATCGGTAAAAACGTCCGTAGTAGGGGTTGTAAGCCCAACCCCGCGAAATCTTTAGATATGCGAGGATGCCGGCACCCAGCGGTAGAGCGTAGGAACGGACACGCCGAGGTTCTTGGCCACGTCCCTGGGCGGAACGCCGCTGGCCAGCAGGTTCTTGGCTG
>JANMEO010000240.1:0-6678 GCA_031376995.1 Burkholderiales bacterium | reverse complement strand
TGCGGGCTTGGCCCGCGCCACCGGGGGGCGGGTGCGGGTCATGGGTTTTGATGTGGTGGCTGACTATGCCAAGGCGCGCCAGGCCTTGGGTATCGTGCCCCAAGAGTTGGTGTTTGATCCATTTTTTACGGTTCGCGAGTGTTTGAGAATTCAAAGCGGCTATTTTGGTATTCGTCGCAACGACGATTGGATTGACGAGTTGTTGCAGGGTTTAGGGCTGGCTGATAAGGCGCATGTCAACATGAGACAGCTCTCTGGTGGCATGAAGCGCCGTGTTTTGGTGGCGCAAGCCTTGGTGCATAAACCGCCGGTGATTGTTTTGGACGAGCCCACGGCAGGGGTTGATGTCGAATTGCGGCAAACTTTGTGGCAGTTTGTGGCGCGCTTGAACAAAGAAGGCCGCACTGTGCTGCTGACAACCCATTACCTGGAAGAGGCTGAAGCACTGTGCACTCGCTTGGCCCTGCTCAAAGAGGGGCGTGTTCAAGCGCTGGACACGACCACCGCTTTGTTGGCCGGGCGCGCCAGCACCATGTTGCACTTCAAGCTTGATCGTGCTTTGCCACAAGCTTTAGCCGATCAGGCTCGGGTTATGGGGCGAATGGTGCAGATCAAAGTGCGCAATGCCGCAGACTTGGAGCAAGTGTTGGCAACCATGCGTGAGGCGGGTTGTCAGCCTGAAGATCTTGAGATTGGGCGGTCTGATCTGGAGGATGTTTTCTTGGAAATCATGAGTGGCCAGTCGGCTGATGTGGGGGTGTCATGAGTGCTTTGTGCTTGGCGGGTGCGCGCACCTTGTTTTACAAAGAGGTTTTGCGGTTTTGGAAGGTGGGCGTGCAAACTGTGGCGGCTCCTGTGCTGACGGCTGTGATGTATTTGCTCATCTTTGGACATGTCTTGGAAGATCATGTCAAAGTATTCAATCAGGTCGGGTACACCAGTTTTTTAATCCCTGGTTTGGTCATGATGAGCATGCTGCAAAATGCTTTTGCCAACAGCAGCAGCTCGTTGATCCAGAGCAAGATCACTGGCAATTTGGTGTTTTTGTTGGTCAGCCCCTTGTCCCATTGGGCTTGGTTTATTGCATATGTGGGGGCTTCGTTGGTGCGTGGGGTGGTAGTTGGTGTTGGCGTGCTGCTGGTGACGGCTTGGTTTGCGCCTTTGCCATTGGCCCAGCCACTTTGGGTTGCGGTGTTCGCCCTGTTGGGCTGCACCATGATGGGTGCTTTGGGCTTGATGGCTGGGCTGTGGGCTGAAAAATTTGATCAGATCGCAGCATTTCAAAACTTTGTGATCATGCCCATGACGTTTTTGTCAGGGGTTTTTTACTCGGTCGCGAGTTTGCCCGCGATATGGCAGCGCGTAAGTCATTTGAATCCATTTTTCTACATGGTTGATGGTTTTCGATATGGATTTTTTGGGGTGAGTGATGCGTCGCCTTGGCTCAGCTTGACTGTTGTGGTCGGTGCGCTGACGGTGGTGGTGAGTTTGTGTCTATGCTTGCTGAGAAGTGGCTACAAGCTCAGATTTTGAGTCACAGTGGATGTTTTTATTTGTTTTTGGTCCCAGGTGGGCTCCTGAGATAATGGCGTGATGGACAATCCAACCCCTGCTGACGTTCAGCACTTTATTGCGACATCCCTACCTTGTGAGCATTTGCACGTCGAGGGTGATGGGCGACATTTTTTCGCGACGATTGTGTCGCCCTTGTTCGAAGGCGCTCATCGCATCCGGCGGCATCAACTGGTCTACCAGGCCCTGGGCGATAGAATGCGCGAGCAAATTCACGCGCTTTCTATGAAGACATTGAGCCCCACTGAATGGGCTGCACAGCCTCCTTCAACCCCCTCCTCCCATCATTGAGATTTGCGCCGTGTTCATGGTGGCTACCGAGCCTGAGGCTCAGGCCAGCGTGGGCATAGGCCCCTGTGAACATGGATAAACTGTTGATACGCGGCGGCCGCCCTTTGCGGGGGCAGGTGAGCATCTCCGGCTCTAAGAACGCTGCTTTGCCTGAGTTGTGTGCCGCATTGTTGACCGCTGAGCCTGTGAGTTTGCGCAATGTGCCTCAACTCAAAGACGTGCAAACGATGCTTAAGTTGCTGGGCAACATGGGTGTGAAGGTGCAGGTTGAAAAAGAGGTCGAAGATCGTTTGACCTTATCAGCCGCTGACATCCACTCACCTGAAGCGCCCTATGAGCTGGTCAAAACCATGCGCGCATCAATTTTAGTTTTGGGGCCGCTTTTGGCTCGCTTTGGCAAGGCTCGAGTGTCTTTGCCTGGCGGTTGTGCCATCGGTTCAAGGCCTGTCGATCAGCACATTAAAGGCTTGCAGGCTATGGGGGCCGAGATTTCAGTCGAGCACGGGTATATCTTGGCCCGTGCTTCGCGCTTGCATGGCGCACGAATCACTACCGATATGGTGACGGTCACGGGCACAGAAAACCTGATGATGGCGGCCACTCTGGCACAAGGTGAAACGGTGCTCGAAAATGCAGCCCGAGAGCCTGAGGTGGTTGATTTGGCTCAAATGTTGATTCGCATGGGGGCCCTGATCGAGGGCCACGGCACCAGCCAAATCCGCATCCAAGGCGTTGAGCGTTTGCACGGGCTCGCTGGCCTGGGGCATCAAATTGTTCCGGACCGTGTTGAGGCGGGCACTTTTTTATGTGCGGTGGCTGCGGCAGGCGGTGATGTGAGACTTTTGAATACGCAGCCAGCTCACTTAGATGCAGTGATCGAGAAGTTGAGGGAGGCTGGCGTATCGATTGACGCGTACGCTGATACCATGCGTGTGCGTCGTGAAGGCCAGCTGCAAGCCGTGAGTTTTCGCACGGGGGTTTATCCAGCATTTCCCACAGACATGCAGGCGCAGTTCATGGCGGTCAATTGCGTCGCACAAGGTGCGGCCAAAGTGACCGAGACGATTTTTGAAAACCGCTTCATGCATGTCAATGAATTGGTGCGCCTGGGGGCAAAAATTGAGGTCGATGGTCATACCGCAGTGATGCACGGTGGGGCACCCCTTTCCGGGGCCACTGTCATGGCGACAGATTTACGCGCCTCTGCCAGTTTGGTGATTGCAGGTTTGGTTGCTGAAGGTGAAACGCTGGTCGACCGAATTTATCACTTAGATCGAGGGTATGAACAGATGGAAGTTAAGCTTCGCGCCCTGGGCGCTGACATCAAACGAGTCAAATGATGGGCTTAACGCTGGCGTTGTCCAAGGGTCGTATCTTTGACGAAACTCTGCCTTTGTTGAGGGCTGCTGGCATTGAGGTCTTGGAAGACCCCGAGTCGTCGCGCAAACTGATTTTAGCAACTACACAGCCAGGGGTGCGCGTGGTGCTTGTGCGGGCCACCGATGTGCCCACCTATGTACAGTACGGCGGGGCTGATTTGGGGGTGACGGGTAAAGATACTTTGATAGAGCATGGCGGTGCCGGTCTGTACCAGCCGCTGGATTTGGGTATAGCGCGTTGCCGCATGAGTGTAGCCGTGCCTGTTGATTTTGATTATGAGGCGGCCGTACTGCAAGGTTCTCGAATTCGTGTGGCTACCAAGTACACCAACATTGCTCGCGAACATTTTTGCAAAAAAGGCGTGCACGTTGACTTGATCAAGCTGTACGGCTCCATGGAGTTGGCGCCCTTGACCGGTTTAGCCGAGGCCATTGTTGACTTGGTGTCTAGCGGCAGTACGCTCAAGGCCAATCATTTGATTGAGGTCGAGCACATCATGCCCATTTCGGCTCGCCTCGTTGTCAACCAAGCAGCCCTGAAGCTCAAGCGTGAGCCCTTGCGGCACATCATCGATTGTTTTTCACGGGCGCTGACTGACCCTGCCATCCCATGAGTGTTCGTATTCGCCATCTTTGCAGTTCGCAAGTTGATTTTGAGCTGCAGCTACAGCAATTGTTGCACTGGTCTGCCGAGGCTGATCAGTCCATAGAGGAGCGGGTGGCTTCAATTTTGGCCGATGTTCGCGCCCGAGGGGATG
This sequence comes from Burkholderiales bacterium, assembly GCA_031376995.1. Lineage (GTDB taxonomy): Bacteria > Pseudomonadota > Gammaproteobacteria > Burkholderiales > Burkholderiaceae_C > CANHBY01. The sequence continues at coordinate 2,678 of JANMEO010000240.1, read as the reverse complement.
CGGCTTTGTTGGAGGCGACGCGACGCTTTGATGGCTTGGATGTTTCCAGTGTCTCCGCTCTGGAAATCCCACGCCCAGTGTGCGATTTGGCGTTGGCCAATTTGCCTGCTGCCCAACGTGATGCGTTGATGTTTGCGGCACGGCGTGTGCAGGTCTACCATGAACGTCAGTTGGCAGTGTGCGGGCAGTCGTGGTCTTATCGAGATGAGCACGGCAGTTTGTTGGGCCAGAAAGTGACGCCGCTAGACCGCGTTGGGGTGTACGTGCCCGGGGGCAAAGCAGCTTATCCCAGCAGTGTGTTGATGAATGCCTTGCCGGCCAAGGTGGCGGGGGTTGGTGAAATCATCATGGTGGTGCCCACGCCCAGGGGCGAGCGCAGCCCCTTGGTTTTGGCGGCAGCCGCTGTGAGTGGTGTCGACCGTGTGTTCACCTTGGGTGGGGCGCAGGCCATCGCAGCCTTGGCTTATGGCACAGCCACGGTGCCTGCGGTTGACAAAATCACGGGGCCTGGCAACGCTTATGTGGCCAGCGCCAAGCGTCGTGTGTTTGGGCAAGTGGGCATCGACATGATTGCCGGCCCCAGTGAAATTTTGGTGTTGGCTGACGGCAGTGTGCCGGCTGATTGGGTGGCGATGGATTTGTTCAGTCAGGCTGAGCATGATGAGCTGGCACAAAGCATCATGCTGTGCCCCGATGCTGGCTACATCGCCCAAGTACAAGCTGCCCTCGACCGATTGGTGTTAACGCTGCCTCGTGAGGCCGTGATTCGAGCCTCATTAGAAGGGCGCGGAGCTTTGATTAAAACCCGCAGTATGCAAGAGGCTTGCGACATCAGTAACCGCATCGCCCCTGAGCATTTGGAGGTCAGCGCCAGTGACCCCCACCGCTGGGAGCCGCTGCTCAAGCATGCAGGGGCCATTTTTCTTGGCGCGTTCACGAGTGAGAGCTTGGGTGACTATTGCGCTGGCCCTAACCACGTTTTGCCAACGTCTGGCACCGCCCGTTTCAGCTCGCCCTTGGGGGTCTATGACTTTCAAAAGCGCAGCAGTGTGATCGAGATCACTCAGGTCGGTGCGCAAACTTTGGGTGCCAACGCTGCGGTGTTGGCCTTGGGCGAGGGCCTGCAGGCTCATGCCCAGGCAGCGTCGCTGCGCTTGAATGAGGGGCGTTCATGAGTGTGTTGTCTGAAACGGTGCGGCGTTGCATTCGAGCTGAGGTGCAAGCGATGCACCCCTACCATGTGCAGCCCAGCGCCGGGTTCGTCAAGCTCGATGCCATGGAAAATCCCTTTACATTGCCTGACGCGCTACAAGTCGCGTTGGGCCAGCGTTTGGGGCGGGTGGCACTCAACCGCTACCCCGGATCACGCATTGACGACTTGCGCACAGCATTGGCAGCGCGCTTGGGGTTGACGCCAGATGCAGGGCTGGTGTTAGGCAATGGCTCTGATGAGCTGATCACGTTGTTGAGTGTGGCTTGCGCCCGCCCTGGTGTCACCGTGTTGTCCCCAGTCCCATGTTTTGTGATGTACGAGGTTTCTGCGCGTTTACAGGGTTTGCAGTTTGTCGGTGTGCCGCTGCGCCCTGATTTTGAATTGGATGAGCCCGCCATGATGGCCGCCATCGTTGCCCATCAACCTGCCCTGATTTACCTCGCTTGCCCTAATAATCCAACGGCCAATTTGTTTGATGTCGGTGTGGTGGAGCGCATTGTTCAGGCGGCTCCTGGCTTGGTGGTGATCGATGAGGCCTACCAGCCGTTTGCCTCTCGAGACCACGTTGAGATGGCGTTTCGCCACCCCAACGTGGTGGTGATGCGCACCCTGAGCAAGTTTGGTTTGGCCGGTGTGCGTTTGGGCTATTTGGTCGGACCACGTGAGTGGTGTGATGAGCTAGACAAGGTACGCCCACCCTATAACGTGAGTGTGCTCAACGCCGAGGCTGCACTGTTTGCCTTAGAGCATGCCGATGAGTTTGATCGCCAAGCGCGCGTGATTCGGGAGCAGCGTGAGCATTTGACACATGCTTTGCGAGCCTTGGGCTTGCAGCCTTTTGCCAGCGAGGCCAACATGATCTTGGTACGCTGTCCAAAAGCTACTGAGATTTTTGCGGCTCTCAAGCGCCAGGGGGTGCTTGTGAAAGATGTTTCCCTCCAGCACACTTTGCTGGCAAACTGTTTGCGTCTGACGGTGGGAACACCCCAGGAAAATGACTTGTTGATCTCTGCCCTGAAGGCTGTGCTGTGAATAATCCCATCCGCCAAGCTGATGTTTGCCGCAATACGGCAGAAACCCAAATTCGAGTGGGTCTGAACCTCGACGGCACGGGCGTGGCTCAATTGCACACCGGCATTGGTTTTTTTGACCACATGCTCGATCAAATTGCCCGCCATGGCTTAATAGATTTGAGCATCCAAGCTCAGGGAGATCTTCACATTGATGGGCACCATACCGTCGAAGACGTGGGTATCACGCTGGGCCAGGCGATGGCCCAGGCGGTGGGGGACAAGCGTGGTTTACGCCGCTATGGCCAGGCCTATGTGCCGCTGGATGAGGCCTTGTCAAGGGTCGTGGTTGATTTCTCAGGCCGCCCAGGTTTGCACATGCATGTGGTGTTCAAGAGCGGCATGATTGGCGAGCTCGATACGCAGCTGATTTATGAATTCTTCCAAGGCTTTGT
>JANMEO010000189.1:0-4021 GCA_031376995.1 Burkholderiales bacterium | reverse complement strand
TGCCTTCGCAATAGACGCACAGACCACCCTGGTCTTTATTCAGATCGGCCTTGACGGCTGTTTTGACGGGTTGGAAGGCTTGGCTGCTGAATTCGGCAACTGTTGCAGCCGGATTGGCGGCATTGAAAGCTGTCAGCACCGGCGTGGGCACTGCGCGATGTTGCCGATCTCGTCCACCAGCATGATGGCTGGAGCGCACATAGTGTGAGTATTGGGAGGGATCCGAGTCTTGGCCCGCTAAAACCGATCCAGCTTCCATCCGGATCTGTTGCTGCGCGAACTCATTGTCGTGTTCAAGATGTGGGTTGGCAATGATGAGGTGGCGCGCAAAGTCCATGGCCAGTGCCAGCATACTTTAGTAACCTTGATTCAACTGATTGACCAGCAATTCAGCGCCATCGCTGGCACGTTCAAGCACAAACTTGTGTCTCACGTTGAACTGTGGATTGCGAAATGCTTCGCCCAATAGCGACACAACAGTGGCACGCACGGCTTTCCGTTCCGAGGGGTATAGAGCTGCTGCGGACTTTTGTCTCGAATCATTTGGGCCAGCCAGGCTATTTGCTTGGGATTCTTTGGGTATGGCTTGCCATCGAGGTCGAAGCTTGCTAGGCTAAAACCATCAGTTCAGGTTTCGTGTCATTGACACTTTCACCCCGAGAGAGAGGAATCCTCATGAACTTAACTATCAGCGGCCATCACTTGGATTTGACACCCTCTTTGAGGGAGTACGTGCTTGCCAAATTGGGCCGGGTCACCCGCCATTTTGCTCAAGTTGTTGACGTTAATGTGCTGTTGTCTGTTGAGAAAATGAAGGAGAAAAAGTGCCGAAAAAAAGCCGAGATCACACTGCATGTCAAAGGCAAAGATATTTTTGTAGAAAATTCTCACGAAGATTTATATGCGGCCATTGATCAGGTCATGAACAAGCTTGACCGCCAGGTGGTGCGCCACAAAAGCAAAGTCCAAGACCATCATCACCAGCCCATGAAACGCATGAGTGACTTGCACTAGCGACCTCGGGCTCTCGTTGCCAGTCATTTCTGCTTGTCAATAAAAAAGGGTGCGTGAGCACCCTTTTTTATTGACCCCATGCGCTTGGTGGTGCAGGTCACGCTGCGTCAATGCAACTCAAACCCCATTCATTCGTTTCGGCGGTTAACATGGCACCCCTGTGCACACCAAGGGCTTCATTCGCCTGCGGCATGCTGTCGCATTGTGGCAACGTTTGTTTTTCCGCTCGCCGGACGTTGCTGGGCTGCAAAGGCGCGTGCACAATGACGCCGTCGTACGGCAGTTTGTGTATTCTGCCGCTTGCTCGAAATGTTTTTGAGATGACGCATAGGATGACGCTTCCATTAGCCGGGGTGTCGCTGAGCTTCACATGGACTGTTGATGAATCGCCTCGCTGCCATTTTGCCCCTCAGTAATGTCTTGGTGGATGTTGATGCCACTAGCAAGAAGCGTGCCTTCGAGCACGCCGGTTTGTTATTTGAAAATCAGCATGCCGTCGCACGCCCTACCGTGACCGACAACCTATTTGCCCGTGAGCGCCTGGGCTCTACGGGCTTGGGCCATGGGGTGGCCATTCCCCATGGTCGCATCAAAGGCCTCAAAAACCCTTTGGCCGCCGTTTTGCGGGTGCAGTTGCCCATTGCTTTTGACGCCCCTGATGATGAGGCCGTCATTTTGATGATCTTTTTGCTGGTGCCCGAAGCCGCCACCGAGCGTCACCTGGAGATTCTCTCTAGCATTGCCGAAATGCTCAGTGACCGCGATCTGCGCGAGCGGCTCAAATCTGAGCCCGAAGCCAGCAAAGTGCACGAGCTCATCTGCAATTGGGCGCCCTTGAAATCCGTCGCATGACCATGATTCAACCCATTTTTTGCGCCCATGGGTTGAGCTTGCTGCGTTGGCGCTACCGCCTTTGAAACCCACCGTCATCAGCGCTGAAGCCTTGTTCGAGGCGCATCACACCACCCTTCACTGGGAGTGGATTGCCGGGCATGCTCATCCTGAGAGACGATTTGACGAGGGTGCCGTGCGCAGTGCACGCTCGGCGGCTGACTTGGTGGGGTACCTCAACTACATTCATCCCTACCGGGTGCAAATTGTGGGTGCCCGTGAGGTCGCTTATCTGTCTGCCTCTAGCCCTGAGGATCAAGAGCGCCGCATTCAGCGTATCGTGACGCTGGAGCCCCCTGTGGTGATTGTGGCCGACAACCAAGTGCCTCCTGATCGTGTAGTGGCTTTGTGCGACCGGGCTGACATCCCTTTGTTTGTCACCCGCGAGTCTGCGGGCCAAGTGATTGACGTTGTGCGGGGCTATCTGGCCCAGCTCTTTGCTGAGCGCACCACACGCCATGGCGTTTTCATGGACATTTTGGGGCTGGGCGTGTTGCTGACGGGCGAGTCAGGCTTGGGCAAAAGTGAGCTAGGCCTGGAGCTCATTTCACGGGGTCATGGGCTGGTGGCTGATGATGCCGTCGACCTCTTTCGAGTGTCGCAGGCCGTGCTTGAAGGGCGCTGCCCCGAGCTGCTTCAAAACTTGCTAGAAGTGCGCGGCATTGGCCTGCTCGATATCAAAGCCATTTTTGGCGAGACGGCCGTGAGGCGCAAAATGCGCCTCAAGCTCATTGTTCACCTGGTGCGCAAAGAAACCCTTGAAAAAGAGTTTGAACGTGTGCCCTATGAGCCGTTGTTTGAAGAAATTCTCGAAGTGCCTATACGCAAAGTGGTCATCGCGGTGGATGCTGGACGCAACCTTGCCGTGCTGGTCGAGGCTGCTGTGCGCAACACGATTTTGCAACTGCGTGGCATCGACACCTACCGCGAGTTTATTGAGCGTCACGCCAAGGCCATGGGCCGCTGAGCCGCTGCGTCCGATTCAAGGGCCAAGGGTTGGTCTGGGCTCAGCTCACCGTCGAGGGCTTGTACCAGGTCTGCAATCAGCTGGCTCAGCTCGCCAGTGATCAAGGCCACATTCGAATCAAAATCGTTGTCATTCCCCCCCGCCCCAGTTTTATGGCTCTCCAGGGCGAGGTCTAGCAACTTGATCTTTTTCAGCGCCATGGTTTCGCTCAATGCAAACGAGACGCGGCTGTTCCAGGTCATGGCCAATTGGGTCGGTAGCTTGCCTTGCTGAATATGCAGCGCCACCTCGTCAATGTCGAGCGTGTGCCTGGCATAACGCACCAATGATTTTTCACTGTCGGGTTGTTTGAGTTCGCACTCTCGATCAATGCTGAACCCTGCAGGCCCCTCACGCTCTTGAAGCCACAGTGCCATCGCTGTGGAGGGGGAGGTGGTGGTTTGCAGCAGCATTAATTGAATGCCGCCGCCAAGCAACTCCACCAGCATGCTCACGATAAGGTCTGCCGCTTTGGTGCTGGCCGTGCCCAACACAATCAACTGTGCCTGCGGATCGATCCACACCCATGCGGTTGAACGCTTTGCAAATGCTCGGGGCAACAAGCCGTGCACGATCTCTTCTTTCAGCGCTTTGACCTCCTTACCCTTAGGGCGTCGGCCGGTCTGGGCCTCGATTTTTTCAAGCCGCTGCTCTAACTGCACCTTCACCACGTCACTGGGCACCGTCTTGCGCTCGATACACAACTTCAAAATCAATTGTCGCCCTACGCCCTCCATCAAGAAGGCCTGCTTTTCGCCGCGCGGCGCTATCCAACCCACCGACTCAAGTTGTGTGGCGCCGCACTCCACAAACCTGGCTTTGTCCAGGCGGCTTTCGATGTCTTCGCGAGCGGGTGGCTCCCATGAGCGAATGCGATAAATCAGGGTGCTGTTGAACATGCTGGTGCGATATTGAAGAGGGGGCACAAATTGTAGGGTGCGACAGCGGGGGGCGGCAGGGCTTTATGGACTTAATGGGTGTCGAAACGAAAGATGGCTTTACAACGGGTGCGATCTGCGATCTGCGATCTGCGATCTGCGATCTCTGGTCTACTTAGGATCTGGCCCGGAATAACTTGGCTATTTCTCGCTTGCCCTGGCGGCCCATTGC
>JANMEO010000171.1:0-7223 GCA_031376995.1 Burkholderiales bacterium | reverse complement strand
CTGGCTCTGGTCGAAAGACCAGAACGAAACCAGCCACTGTGAAGCAGGAACCCACCGAAGTGACGATGCGTGAGGTAACTCATGTCTAGCGCCGTAGGAATCCCTTTCCTTCAGGGAGGGGAGGATGTCAACCGACGCGGTTTGTTATTTGTTGTTTGTTATTTGTTGTTTGTTTTTTCTTTTTGACCCTCAATCCACCATGAGCGCACCCACGGCCGACCCATCCCATTTCATTGCACCCGGTGCCACCTTGGGGGTGCTGGGGGGCGGGCAGCTGGGTCGCATGTTTGTGCAGGCAGCTGAGCAGTTGGGTTACGGCACCGCCGTGCTTGATGAAGATGCGCACAGCCCTGCGGGCCTTACCGCGCAGGCGCATATCAAGGCCCGCTTTGATGACGCCGCAGGCCTTGAAAGTTTGGCCCAACGCTGCGCTGCAATCACCACAGAGTTTGAAAACGTACCGGCTGATTCGCTCAAAGCCCTGGCAGCGCGGCGGCCTGTAGCCCCCAGTGCGGCTGCTGTCGCTGTGTGCCAAGATCGTGCAGCCGAAAAGGCGCACTTCGCCGCATGCGGCGTGTCGTGTGCGCCGCACCATTTGGTGGACAGTCTTGAGGCTTTGGCGCAAGCCCCCGCTGCATTGTTGCCCGGCATCTTGAAGACCACACGCTTGGGTTATGACGGCAAAGGCCAGGTCCGTGTTGCCGATCAAGCCGGGCTGGCACAAGCCTGGCATGCCTTGGGCCAAGCACCCTGCTTGCTAGAGAAAATGTTGCCTTTGGCCTTTGAAATCAGCGTGATCGTGGCTCGCGGTGTGGGTGGGCATGTGGTGCATTTGCCGGTTCAGCAAAACTGGCATGTCAATGGTATTTTGGCGGTGACTCGAGTGCCAGCCCCAGGCGTGTCTGAGGCCATGGCCACCCATGCGGTGCACGCTGCCGAGCGATTGGCAGCTTCTCTTGAATATGTGGGTGTTTTGTGTGTTGAGTTTTTTGTGCTGCAAGACGGCAGCTTGGTGGCCAATGAAATGGCGCCACGCCCTCACAACTCAGGCCACTACAGCCTTGATGCTTGCGACGTGTCTCAGTTTGAGCTCCAAGTTCGCGCCCTGATAAAGGCCCCTTTGGTCGCCCCGCGTTTACACTCCAGCGCTGTAATGCTCAACTTGCTGGGAGATTTGTGGTGGGTTGATGGCCAGGAGCGCACGCCGCCGTGGGCCCAAGTGCTTGCTTTGCCTGGCGCTCATTTGCATTTGTATGGCAAAACCCATCCGCGCCAAGGCCGAAAAATGGGCCATCTCACGATCACGGCACCCAGTGCACAACAAGCGGATGCGGTGGCCAGTGAGGCAGCGGCTTTGCTGGGGCTGCCACCCATTGCAATGCCATGATCCTCAGCGGCACCGACCTGTCGGCACTAGTCCAGGCCACGGCATGCTTGGTTCGGGGTGAGTTGCTGGGGCTGCCCACCGAGACGGTTTATGGGCTGGGGGCTCGTGCAGATGACGATGCTGCGGTGGCGCGTATTTTTGCCGCCAAGGGTCGACCCAACGATCATCCCTTGATCGTGCATGTGGCCAACACACTGGCGGCGCAGCGCTTTGCTGCCAGTTGGCCTCCCGCTGCGCAACGCTTGGCGGCGGCATTTTGGCCTGGGCCCTTGACTTTGATTGTGCCGCGACGGCCTGGGCTGGCCCAAGCTGCTGCGGGTGGGCAGGACAGTATTGGTCTGCGCTGCCCAGCGCATGCTGTTGCACAGGCCCTTTTGATGTTGGCCCAAGCCCAGGGGGTGTGGGGGGTGGCCGCGCCCAGCGCCAATCGCTTTGGCCGCATCAGCCCCACAACTGCGGCCCATGTGGCCGCCGAGTTCGATGAGGCCCTGCTGGTGATCGATGGTGGGGCGTGCGAAGTGGGTATAGAGTCTTCCATCATTGATTGCACACACACGCCGCCGGTGTTGTTGCGCCCGGGTATCTTGAGCATTGCCCAAATCGAGGCCGTACTTGAGCGGCCTTTAGGCCTGCCCAATGCCCACTCGCCACGTGTCTCGGGCAGCCTGGCTGCGCACTACGCGCCTGTGGCCCAGCTGCGCTTGATGTCCGCAGAGCAAATCACCACGGCCTTAGAGATCATGGGTGATGCGAGCCCCCTCAAGCTCTCTGTTTACGGGCGCAGTGTTCAGTTGGCAGCTAAAGCGGCTTCAGCGGGTGCAATGTGGCACCGCATGCCGTCAGGCGCTGTTGCGACTGCGCACGAGTTGTTCGCGGTATTGAGAAACTTTGATGCCCAGGGGGTTCAGCTCATTTGGGTCGAAACTCCGCCACTTGAAGCCACTTGGGCAGGTGTGCGAGACCGTCTGCAGCGCGCCGCAGCTTCTTTTTGATGGGCAAAATATTGCCTCAATGTTGAGGAGCCGAGCGCTTGACACGGACAAGCCCAGTGCATTGGTCAAGTGGCCAAAAGAGTCATATACCCCTCGGAACTGAAGATGCCGAGTTGCTGAGCCGTTTTGAAAACGGATCTGCGGCGTTGTAAATGCTCACGATGCCAAATGGTATCGCTGTGCTTTACGCCTTGCATCTCCATTCTCAAAACGACCCATCAACCCAGCATCTTCAGTTCCGATGGGTATAGACAAACTGTGTCTAGGATCAAATCAGCTTCAAAAAATGATCAAGCATGTGAAAGTGGTCGTCGTGAAACTGCGCTTCCAGGGCTGAGAGCTCACTGATCGGTACCCACTGTGCGGCTTGGGCGTCATCGGCCGCTTGCAGGCTGGGTAGTGCTTGGTCACCCATGTCAAAGTAGTGGGCGTGGGTGATAGTACGCCCCCTTAAACTGCGATCTGGGTGATCAAAGACAGCGACCTCGCGCAGGGTGCTTTGCAGACTGGGTGCCAGCAGGTCCAGGCCGGTCTCTTCTTGCAGCTCGCGCAAGGCAGACTGGTAAACACTCTCCCGCTGCTCAATAAAACCACCAGGCACCGCCCACAGACCTTTGCCAGGATACCCCCCCCGCTGGATCAACAAAATGTGCGCAGCGCAGCGCACCACCGCATCGGCCGTCACGAACACAGGGGGGTATGGCGCGCAGGCCCAGCGCAATTTGTCATCGCGAAATTTTTTCCATTCTAAAACCAGGGTGTGAAAACACGGCAGGCTGGCCCAAGTCTTGACAAAATTCAATGTGCTGTTTGGGGCTTGCTGGCACAGCGTGGCCAAGGTCAACTCGAGGGAGAGATCGGCGTGCGCAAACAAAGTGTCGCGAATTTGCGTTGCATCGGCGTGAGGCTGGCGCGCTAACGGTATCAACTCCCAGGCTGAAAAGCGCCGCAGGTAGTTGCTGCTGGCATCTTTGAAGTGGCCAATGAGCGCCACTTGGGGGGCACGATGCCCGATCTTCAGGCCGATCTGAGTCACCTCATCGTGCACCGCTTGCGCCCATCGAGTTTCGTTGTAGAAGTCACGCATGGGCAGATACCGCAAACGTGCTTGATCGACATCGGGCAGTGCTAGGCGAATCATCTCGGCCCGCTCTTGCCATGTGAAGGGATTCTTGGGGGTGCGCGCTTGGTGGGCTGAGCCCAGCACCACAATGCAAAAGGGGGCTTGTTCGAGGGCTTGATGCAACAGACTCAGGTGGCCGTTATGAAAGGGCTGAAAGCGGCCAATGCAAACAGCCAGATCGCTTCGAGGTTTCATTAAAAAACGCCCCCTGGTCGGCCCCTGCGGCCAGAAGGCTTGTCGCCAGTTTGTCGCCCAGACAGGTCAAACATGTTTTGCAGCGATTGGCATTTGTCGCCCGGTACCAAAAGCGCGTGCGCGAACGCGAATAATGGGGGGCGCTTGGCGCCGCTTGTATTCATTGCGCGCAATCATGTGCTGCAACCTGGTGATCAGTTGGGCGCCCCCGGGAGTGCGGCGCAGTCGCTCGACAAAAGCTGAGGCTTGATCAAACTCCCACTGGGCCATTCGTGGCCCTTCGATGAGCACTTTCAATATTTCGTCGAGAACCTCGTACGGCGGCAGACTGTCGGTGTCTTTTTGGCCCGGCGCCAGCTCAGCAGAGGGGGGTTTGTCGATAATGGCTTGGGGGATGAGGTCATACCCCGCTACATCATTGAGGTGCTTTGATAGGGCAATGACCTCGGTTTTGTAGAGGTCCCCAATGGGCCCAAGGCCGCCATTGGTGTCGCCATAGAGTGTGCAATAGCCGACCGATATTTCTGATTTGTTGCCCGTGGTCAGCAGCAGGTGACCAAAGCTGTTGGAGTAGGCCATTAAGACAGTGCCTCGCACCCGCGCCTGCAGGTTTTCATGGGCCAGGCCGCGCAACGGGTGCGCAAAGCTGCTCTGAAACTGCTTGGCGTAGACGTCGACCAGGTCATGAATAGGGTGTTTGTGCAGGGTGAGCCCCAGGTTGCGGCACAAGGTGGCCGAGTCATCGACCGAGCCCTCAGAAGAAAACGCTGAGGGCAGGGTGACTGCACTCACGTTGTTGGCGCCCAAGGCTTGCACGGCCAATGCCAGTGTCAGCGCACTGTCGATACCGCCTGACGAACCCACAACAGCTTGTTGAAAGCCGCAGCGTCGGGCGTAATCGCGCAGGCCCAGCACCACTTGGGCCTGGTAAAAAGCCATGGGCGACAGGCCCTGAGCGCTGACCGCCGCAAGCCGGTCTTTGGCGGCATCGCTGGCGCCCTGGAAACGTCCTTGAGCAAAGCGCAAGGTGCGCACATCTTCTACAAAGCGTTGAGCCTCAAACACCACGCCGCGTTGCGGCTCAACGGCAAAAGACGCGCCATCGAACACCACCTGGTCTTGGCCGCCCACTTGGTTGACCAGCAAAATCGGCACTTGGTGTCGTTGGCTGGCTTTCTTGAACACCTGGTGGCGTTGGTCGCGTTTGCCGATATTGGAGGGGCTGGCATTGATCAAGATCACCAGGTCGGGGGCCGCTTCATTGAGGCGCTTAAAAGGGTTGACGGCATAGTGGCGACCCTCATCGTTCCAGCCATCTTCACAAATGAGCATGCCAACCTGTGCCTCCCGAAGGCGCAGCACGCAGGCGATATCGGGGCCCGGTTCAAAATGTCGATGCTCGTCAAAAATATTGTAGGTGGGCAGCAGTTGTTTGGCGTACCTGAGGATCACCTGTCCTGCGCACAGCACCACCAAGGCGTTGTGAAGCCGCTTGCCGGGCCCTTCATTGGGCAGCGGGGTGCCCAGCACCCAGTGCAGTTGGGGCCACTGGCGCGAGGCTGCTTGTAGCATTTCCAGACCCGCTTGAATCCGGGGCATGAAGCTGGTCTCGTCAAGAAGATCTCCGGGGTAATAACCGCACAGTGAGAGTTCAGAAAAAACCAGCAGATCAGCCTGATTGGCTGCTGCTTGTGCAGCCGCTGAAATCATTTTTTCAGCATTGCCCTCGATATCACCAACGGTGTAGTTCAGTTGAGCGACAGTGATTTTGAGCATGGAGTGTTTTCAGTGTTCATGGCGGTATCTTTGGCTGTTCAGTGGGTTCGAGCGGGTATCGAGGGCAGTTGAAATCTCAGTCTAAAACCCAGCCTCAACCAATTCCGCAGCCCTCAACAAAGCGCGGGCTTTGGCTTCGGTTTCTTGCCACTCTAGCTCAGGCACTGAGTCGGCGACCACACCAGCGGCTGCTTGTACATAAAGGGTTTGGTTCACAATAATGCCGGTACGGATAGCGATGGCCAAGTCCATATCTCCGGCGTGGCTCAGGTAGCCACACGCTCCGCCGTAGATGCCTCGCTTCACAGGCTCTAGCGTGTCGATGAGCTCCATGGCTCGCACCTTGGGGGCGCCCGTCAAGGTGCCAGCCGGAAACGTCGCTTTAAGCACATCGAGGTTGGTGGTGCCCTCAACCAGCAACCCTTCAACATTGCTGACAATGTGCATGACATGAGAGTAGCGCTCGACCACAAAGGCTTCGGTCACTTTGACGCTGCCTGTTTGGGCAATGCGCCCGATGTCATTGCGTGCCAAATCGATCAGCATCAAATGCTCGGCACGCTCTTTGGGGTCCGACTGCAACTCAGCCTCCAGGGCGCGGTCTTGGTCGGGTGTGGCTCCTCTGGGGCGGGTACCTGCCAAGGGGCGGATGGTCACTTTTGGGCCCGCTGGGGTTTGTTCTTGGCGAACCAAAATCTCTGGCGAGGCACCCACGATATGAAACGTGTCTAAGTTGTAGTAATACATATAAGGCGAGGGGTTGAGCGTACGCAAGGCGCGGTACAAACTCAAGGGGCAGGCGGTATAGGGCTTGCTGAGCCGTTGACCCACCTGCACCTGCATCATGTCGCCTGCGGCAATGTATTCTTTGGCGCGCGAGACCGCTGCCAAGTAATCAGCCTTGGCAAAGCTGCGCACCACGGCCTGTGCTGGGCTGGGGGGCACACTGGGGGCGTTGACGCCTTGATTCAAGCGCTCGATCAGTGAATCTAAGCGGGCCAGGGCCTGGCTATAAGCCCCAACCTTGCTGGGGTCGGCATACACAATGAGCTGCAGCGTGCCCGCCAGGTTGTCAATCACTGCCAACTCTTCGCATTGCAACAGCAGCACGTCGGGGGTGGGCAAGCCTCCGGGCAGGGGGCACTGGGCCAACTTGGGCTCGATATAGCGCACTGCGTCGTAGCCAAAATAGCCTGCCAAGCCACCGCAAAACCTCGGAAGGCCCGGCAATAACGCAACCCTGAAGCGCTGCTGATAGGCTTCGATGAAGTCCAGGGGGTTGCCCTGCGCGCACTCGATCACGGTGTCCCCTTGTAGCACCTCCGTTTGATAGCCCGTGCTTCGCAGCCAAGTGCTGGCGGGCAAGCCAATGAAGGAGAAGCGGCCAAAGCGCTCGCCACCGACCACTGACTCCAATAAAAAACTGCGGCTTGCAGGCGCACCGGTCCCAACCAGCTTCAAATAGACCGAAAGTGGCGTGTCCAAGTCTGCCGGGGCTTGGCGAATGAGTGGGATGCGGTTGTAGCCCTGGTTGCTAAGGGTTTGAAATTCAGTTTCTGTGATCACGAGATAAGTCCCTCCAGAGCCAATGGTAGCGCTGCAGGATTAGGGGCTGTTCGGAAAATCCTCGCCAGCCATAAAATGGCCTCTTGAAGCGGTCTGCGGCGTTGTAAATGCTCGCAATACCCATAGGTATTGCTGTGCTTTTCGCCTTGCAGCCCGCTCCAATAGACCATTTTCTGACCGACGA
>JANMEO010000157.1:0-6028 GCA_031376995.1 Burkholderiales bacterium | reverse complement strand
TCAGCGGCTCAGTCGATTCAGTGGGTGTGTCGACGACGGTCAACAGATACTGAAAGAAAGCCGAGACCGATGCGGTGGCGCTGACGGGAACCTCCGTACTGCTTTCAGAAGCCGGACCGGTGGTGTCCGTGGTCCCGTCCACACTGCCACCGCAGGCAGTGAGTGCGGCGCACAAGACCCAGACACCCCAAGACAGAATGGTTCGTGACATGGTGAGCTCCTTATTGGCTGGTGCCGCCCACGGGCGTGTTCAGGTAGGGGAAGGCGGGTAAAAATGTTGAGACCGCTTGGTCCACCGCATCATGTAGGGTGAATGCTGTGCTGCCCAAGGGCACGGCGGACGGCTTGCAATCCGTGCCCAAGTTCAATGCGTTGTTGTTGCCATTGGCCACGCACAAGCCGCCCATCACTGCCACCAGCGAGATGTCAACGACATCGTCTTTAGGCCGTCGGCCGTTCGGGTAGCCGGCGTTGTCGCTGCCATTGGCCAAGATGTTGCCGACGATGCCCAGACGGTTTTGATTGGCGTAGGACACCGGCGCAATCGAGGTGTTCAAGCGCAGCATTTCAGACGGCACCACACTGATCGGCTTGTTGACGCCCGTGATGCCTGTTAGGAAGGTGGTCACCAGGTCGGTGCGGGGGTAGTTGGTGGGCGCGGTGTTGGGCAACGACAGGACGATTTCCAACAGCTTGGGAAGAGTGGGGTTCGTCACATAGGTGGCGAACTGCGCATCATCTTTTGGCTTGGCACTGTTGAAGCGGTCTTTGTCTTTGAGCCCAATCACCACCTCATTCACCAAAGGCATGCCCAAGCGAGACACTTGGGTCCAAGCGCCACCCGCTTTTTCAGTGCTTTGGTGGCCTGCTTTCGGGGTGGGGTCCAGCAGGCGTGCTTGACGCAAGCTGGCGGTGGTCCAGCCGCCGATCACGGGATCGCTGCCTGCAGTCAGGCAGTCTTTGTGGACTTCAAGTGACAAGGTGGTGACGTTCTTGTCGCCAATGGTGTTGGCCACCGCACCAATCAAAGCGGGATTGGTGATGGTGGCCACATTGGCATTCACCAAGTCAAAAATGGTACCGAGGTTGACCGCAAACGGGTCTTGGCGTTGTCCCACAAACACCTTGCCCGGCATGCTGCAGCCCGGAATGTTGACCGCGTGAATGTGCTGGGCGGCGTAGGCTGCGTAGAGCGGGATGCTCTTGACGCCAATGTTGTCAACCGGCTTGTCAAAGGTTGCCGAGCCGCCGCTGGCGTTGGTGATGTTGCCGCTGGTGCCGCTGCGGCGGTCGCCTCTTACAACGTTGACCGTGTAAGTTTCAGCCAGATTCAGACTGGCGTCCTTCACGCTGCTGATGGCGCCCGCTTGGATCAGGGGGATGGCCACATTTTGACCGCCCACATTCAACTCAATCCCCTTGCCGCTGTTGGCCAGGGTGTTCTTGAAACGGAATTGAAAGCTCAGGTCTTCTTTGGCGTCACCGTTGTTGTCAATGTGGATTTCATACAGCGCGTTAGGGTCGAGTGAAAAATAGTTCGGGCCACCGTAGGCGTCTTGCAGGGGCGCGTAGTTGGCGATCAGGGTCACATAGTTATTGCGGCCTGCTTCATAACTGCGGAACATGAAAAAGTCCGTCGCATCGACCTTGGGCGCGGTGGTGATAAAGGGGGCTTCGCGGTGGCTTGAGGCTTGAACCGACGCGGTCGACAGCAAGGATGCCGCCACCAGCATGGACAAGCGGAACATGGGACGAGACATGGCAATTCTCCGGGTTTGAGTGAATGAAAGTAGGTCAGAATCTCACCCCGTAAAAATAGGGCATTCGGGATCCTGTGGGTACTTACGCACTCGACCGGCGTTTGGATGCAAAAACCTTGTTGGGTCCCTCAGCCGACTTTGACCTCACTAGAGCGCTCACCCTGAGTGTCATCATTCGCCGCCACAGGTGTTGCACTCAAAACAGACGGTCGTCTTTGCCGGGCGTTTGGGACTACGATGGTGACAAGAAGAGTCACACCCTTTCACTACGTGCGGAACGGATCCAGTCTCTCAAAATTCTTGATGCTGGCTTTGACCCTGCGGAGTTCGTCACCTGGAAGACTAAATGGGCAGTCAAAAGGAACTGGGGCGCGTACTCTTAGACTTTTACAAATTGGCTTGTATGGCTGCGGTGTGAGAGAGGCCGACAGTTCAGAATGTGACAGCGGCCGACCGCAACCGCACAACGGTCACCGGCCTTGAAACCCAGCAGCCTGCACTTCAATCTTCAATCACCGACACGCGGGTGGGCACGCAGAATGCAGATGGATAGCTGGTCTGCATGCTTGAGGTGGACCCCGCATATGGGTCACCGCACTCCAAGCCATGACCGTTTGGCATCGTCACAGCATCCTATGGTGATGAAAGCCTGACCTTTGTTATAACTGCTTTTTAACCTACCAAAATCAAAGACATGGAACACAAACTTATCCCGTTGGTCTGCCTTGCAATTTGCGCGTTTGTCAGTGGCTGTGCATCAGTCGCAGTAACTGACGATGCAATCAAACGAAACACCGCGCACGCCCTGGGTGTTTCAACCGAGGGTGTGGCCATTTCCAACCGCGCTGACGAGGGCATCAAATCCACCTATACAGCACAGACAGCGAACGGCAAAAAATATTCGTGCTATGTGACCGGCACGGTCACCTACACAGGGCGAATCGTATCGGACGCGATGTGCAATGAAATGGTTACCGCAGGCTCGGGTTCCGGTGCTCCAAGCAGTTGCAATGCCCTGCTAAAAGCAGCGGGCAAGTGCAAGTAAACGGCTTACCGAACGACAAAAAAAGGTCCGCACAAAGGCGGGCCTATGAGATAACAGCTCACTAGGGCGTGTTAACAATTGAGTGTAAAGTGTCCGACCATGGCGAACTTGAACTTGAAGTAATGGCAAGAGAAAAGCTGACGGACAAGCAGTGGAAAAGGATAGAGATGCTGCTGCCTGGCAAAGCGGGTGACCGCAGAGTTGCTGGGGCAGATAACCGGCTGTTCATTGAGGCGGTGCTGTGGATTGCCCGCACCGGTTCACCTTGGCGCGATTTGCCCCAGGAACTCGGCAATTGGCACACCACCTTTACACGCTTCAATCGGTGGTCCCAGAAAGGGGTGTCGCAAAAGATCATGCTGGAAATCGGGGAAGATGCCGATCTGGTGCAATTGACGATCGACAGCACTGTGGCGCACGTTCATCAACATGCTGCAGGCGCAAAAAAAGCGGGTGATCAAGCGCTCGGGCGATCCCGAGGTGGGTTGAGCACGAAAGTCCACGTTGCAGTTGATGGGATCGGAAGTCCGGTGCGTATCTTTCTCAGCGGTGGACTGGTGACTGATATCAGCCATGCGCAAGCGTGAATCGTTGGTTTATTGGCTGATGCTGTGATAGCTGACAAGGGTTACGATGCCAACGAATTTTTCGAATACCTGAAGGCAAAAAAATCGAAGCTGTTATTCCGCCAAAAGCTAATCGCAAAGAACAGCGAGACTATGACCGCGATCAATACAAAGATCGCAACTTAGTCGAACGATTTTTCAATCGCATCAAACAGTTTCGCCGGGTCGCTACACGCTACGAAAAGTTTTCCCGCAACTTTTTCAGCATGACCAATTTGGTGTCCATGGTCATCTGGGTCCCCTAATTGTTAACGCGACCTGGTCTCAGTGCCACTCTTGCGACAGAACCCTCAGTCGCCCAGCACGCGGGTGGGCTTCATGCCCATATCGGACATTTTTCCTTTGCGGCCTCGCAGGCTCACATGGCCAGCCAGGGCTGACGATTTCAGGACGTCGTCTTTTTGCTTGCCACCTCGGCCCACGCCTTGTACGCGCAGTGCATGGGTGAACACCGCCACGCTGATCAAGACATCCTTGGGGTCGAGGTCAATCAGTTTGAGGCCACGCCCGCCATTGGGCTGGCGCTTGAGCTCGTGCAAAGGGAAGACCAGCAAGCGTCCGCTGAGGGTTAAGCAGGCCACTTCAGTGCCTTGGGCCAGCACGGGCGGCAGGGGCCGCTCGTCAGGGTTGAGACTGAGAAAACTTTTGCCGGCTTTTTGGCGCGACATCAAGTCACTCACCTCAACCAGCAGACCATGGCCCTGCATGCCCGCGAAGATTAATGACTCGGTGTGGGCACCTGCAAAATAATGGGCAACTTGGGTGCCGTTCTCGAGCTCGATCAGGCTGGTGATGGGCTGGCCATCACCCCGCCCCCCCGGCAGCGCTGCCACGTTGGTGCTGTACACGCGCCCGTTGCTGCCAATGACAAGCAAAGCATCCACACTGCGACAGGCAAAGGTGCCATACAAGGCATCACCCGGTTTGAACTGTAAGGCGCTGGCGTCGATCTCGTGGCCCTTGAGTGAGCGCACCCAGCCTTTGACGCTGACCACCACAGTAACTGACTCATCAACCACCTTGACCTCGATGACTGACCTCTTTTCAGCTTGGATCAAGGTGCGTCTGTCATCAGCAAATTGCTTGGTGTCAGCCTCGATCTCTTTGAGCAAAGTGCGCTTGAGACTGGCTGGATTGGCCAAAATATCGGCCAGTTTGTCTTGTTCCACACGCAGCTCTTTGAGTTCTTGTTCAATTTTGATGGCCTCGAGTCTGGCCAACTGACGCAAGCGCAAATCAAGAATGTCATCCGCTTGCCGTTCACTGAGCACGAATTTCTCGATGAGTGCGGCCTTGGGTTCATCCGACGTGCGAATAAGATGAATGACCTCGTCAATGTTCAGCAAGACCAGTTGCCGACCTTCAAGCACATGGATTCGCTCTTGGACCCTGTCTAGGCGATACCGTGTGCGCCGTTGTACGGTGGTCTGGCGGTAAGTCAGCCATTCGATAAAAATTTGGCGTAAGCTTTTTTGAGTGGGGCGCCCGTCAGCCCCCACCATCGTCAAGTTGATGGGCGAGCTGGTCTCTAGGCTGGTTTGAGCCAGTAGGCTGGTAATGAGCTCATTTTGATCAACGCTGCGTGTTTTGGGCTCAAACACCAAACGCACGGGCGCGTCTTTGCTGGACTCATCACGCACCGCATCCAAGACCGACAGCATCGAGGCTTTAAGTTGGATTTGCTCTGGGCTGAGTGCTTTCTTGCCCAGCTTGACCTTGGGGTTGGTGAGCTCTTCAATTTCTTCAAGGACTTTTTGGCTGCTGGTGCCAGGCGGCAACTCGTGCACTACCAGCTGCCACTGGCCCCGGGCTAAATCTTCGATTTTCCAGCGTGCCCGGACTTTCAGGCTGCCGCGCCCTGTGGCGTATGCTGCACGAATTTCGGCCTCACTGCTGATGATTTGTCCGCCACCTGCAAAGTCGGGGCCAGGCAGCAGAGTGAAAAATGCTTCATCACTGAGCGCAGGGTCTTTGATCAAGGCCATGGCCGTGGCAGCCACTTCACGCAGGTTGTGAGGCGGTATCTCGGTGGCCAAGCCAACCGCAATGCCGCTGGCGCCATTGAGCAAGACAAAGGGCAGGCGGGCTGGTAGTTGACGTGGTTCTTCAGCCGAGCCATCGTAGTTGGGTACAAAATCGACAGTGCCTTCATCAATCTCATCCATCAATAAGCGTGTGATGGGCGATAAACGGGCCTCGGTATAGCGCATGGCAGCGGCGCCGTCGCCATCACGTGAGCCAAAATTACCTTGGCCATCGATGAGGGGATAGCGCTGCGAGAAGTCTTGTGCCATGCGCACCAAAGCGTCATAGGCTGCTTGGTCACCATGGGGATGGAAACGACCCAACACGTCACCCACCACGCGTGCACTTTTGACGGCCTTGGGGCCACTGGCCGTGGTGAAAGCTAAACCCATGCGTGCCATGGCAAACAAGATGCGTCGCTGCACAGGCTTTTGCCCATCGCACACATCGGGCAAGGCGCGGCCCTTGACCACGCTCAAAGCATATTCAAGGTAGGCCCGTTCGGCATAGTGAGCCAAGGTCACCACATCGGGGTCGTCTGAGCCTATTGGGGGGGCGGAGTTCATAGAGGG
>JANMEO010000153.1:0-8173 GCA_031376995.1 Burkholderiales bacterium | reverse complement strand
CAACCTGAAGATGCTGTGTTCATGAGTCGCTTTGGTGGTGAGCATACAAGACGCAAAGCACAACAATACCTTTTTGGTATTGCGAACATTTGCAACGCCGCAGACTCATTGGCCAAGCGGCTCAGGGACACAGCATCTTCAGGTTGGATGGGCAAACACCCCAGCGCTCAATGAACAATGCGCTGAAAGACAAAGTTGCCCTCGAGCACACCCACCGGGATCGTGTCTTTAGGGCCGAAACGGCCCTCTAGAATGAGTTTGGACACGGGGTTTTCAATGCGCTGCTGGATCGCGCGCTTCAAGGGGCGAGCACCAAACGCGGGATCAAAACCCACCTTGGCCAGTTCGGCCAAGGCCGCGGGCGAGACGTCGAGCTTCATGTCAAGCCGCTCGAGACGCTTTTCGAGAATTTGCAACTGAATGCCGGCAATGCGCTCAATATGGCTGGCATCCAGCGCATGAAAGACCACCGTTTCGTCGATGCGATTAAGAAACTCTGGACGAAAATGCTGCTGCACTTCGGCCCCTACGGCGGCGCGAATGAGCTCATGGTCTTGACCCGCCATTTGCATGATGTGTTGCGAACCCAAGTTAGAGGTCATGACAATCACGGTGTTTTTGAAGTCGACCGTGCGCCCCTGACCATCAGTCAGCCGCCCATCGTCAAGCACTTGCAGCAACACATTGAAGACATCAGGATGTGCTTTTTCGACCTCGTCGAGCAGCAACACACAGTACGGTTTGCGCCGCACCGCCTCGGTGAGATAACCACCTTCGTCATACCCCACATATCCAGGAGGCGCACCAATCAAGCGGCTGACAGAATGCTTTTCCATGAACTCGCTCATGTCCAGGCGAAGCAGATGATCTTCGCTGTCAAACAAAAAACCAGCCAACGCCTTGCACAGCTCGGTTTTGCCCACCCCAGTGGGGCCCAAGAACAAAAATGACCCAGTCGGACGGTTGGGGTCGCTCAAACCGGCTCGAGAGCGCCGAATGGCATTGGCAACGGCTGCAATCGCCTCGTCTTGGCCAACCACGCGCGCGTGCAAGCGGGCCTCCATTTGCAGCAGTTTGTCGCGCTCACCTTGCATGAGCTTGGCCACCGGAATGCCCGTGGCTCTGGCCACCACCTCGGCGATTTCTTCGGCCCCCACTTGCGTACGCAGCAGCTTAGCTTTGGCGCCAGGCTGGGCCTTACCCTGTTCGCTGGCTTGAACCAGGATGAGCTTTTTTTCGAGTTCGGGCATGCGCCCATACTGCAACTCAGCCACTTTGTTGAAGTCGCCCTTGCGCTTGAATTCTTCAATCTGAAAACGCACGCGATCAATCTCTTCTTTGATCTGGGCCATGCCCTGTGCACCGGCCTTCTCTGCCTTCCAGACCTCTTCGAGGTCGGCAACTTCACGCTGCACTTTGCTGATCTCTTCTTCAATCAACCCAAGGCGCTTTTGAGAGGCCTCATCTTTTTCACGCTTGACCGCCTCGCGCTCAATCTTGAGTTGAATCAAACGACGGTCGAGCTTGTCCATGGACTCTGGCTTAGAGTCGATTTCAATTTTGACTTTGGCCGCAGCCTCATCGATAAGATCAATGGCCTTGTCAGGCAAAAAGCGGTCGGTAATGTAGCGGTGACTGAGCTCAGCGGCGGCGACAATGGCCGGGTCGGTGATGTCAACGCCGTGATGCACTTCGTACTTTTCTTGCAGGCCACGCAAAATGGCAATTGTGGCCTCGACCGTGGGCTCGCCCACCAGAATTTTTTGAAAACGACGCTCTAGCGCTGCATCTTTCTCAATGTATTTTCTGTACTCGTTGAGCGTGGTGGCGCCGATGCAATGCAACTCGCCGCGCGCCAATGCGGGTTTGAGCATGTTGCCAGCGTCAATCGCCCCCTCGCCCTTGCCAGCGCCCACCATGGTGTGAATTTCGTCAATAAAAACGATGGTTTGGCCTTCATCTTGCGCCACTTCTTTGAGCACCGATTTGAGACGCTCTTCGAACTCGCCACGGTATTTAGCGCCGGCCAGCAGTAACGCCATGTCCAACACCAAAACGCGCTTGTTTTTGAGCGACTCTGGAACCTCACCGGCCACAATGCGCTGGGCCAGGCCTTCGACGATGGCTGTTTTGCCAACGCCAGGCTCACCAATGAGTACGGGGTTGTTTTT
Organism: Burkholderiales bacterium; assembly: GCA_031376995.1. Classification (GTDB taxonomy): domain Bacteria; phylum Pseudomonadota; class Gammaproteobacteria; order Burkholderiales; family Burkholderiaceae_C; genus CANHBY01. The sequence continues at coordinate 6,002 of JANMEO010000153.1, read as the reverse complement.
GGTGCGTCGTTGCAGCACCTGAATGGCACGGCGAATTTCATCATCACGGCCGATCACGGGGTCAAGTTTGCCCAACCGGGCACGTTCAGTGAGGTCGAGGGTGTATTTTTTTAAAGCTTCTCGCTGGTCTTCGGCCGAGGCAGAATCAACTTTTTGACCGCCACGAACCGCATCAATCGCCGACTCTAGGGCTTTGCGATTGAGGCCATGCTCTTTGGCTACCGCGCCGATCACCGCTTTGGTGTCTAACAGCGCCAACAGAAAAATCTCGCTGGCGATGAACGGGTCACCGCGCTTGTTGGCCTCTTTTTCTGTGCTTTGCAGCACACTCAAAAGGTCGCGACCGGGTTGCACCTGCTCAGCCCCCTGCACCTGCGGCAGCTTCGCGATTTCAGCCTCAAGGGCAGACTGCAGTCGCGCGGTGTTCACGCCTGAGCGGGCCAAAAGCGCTTTGGGGCCGTCTGCTTGTTGAAGCATGGCCAGCAACACATGGGCAGGCTCAATATAGGGATTGTCGTTGGCCACAGCCAGGCTTTGAGCCTCGGCCAACGCTTCTTGAAATTTGGTGGTAAGTTTATCGAGTCGCATGAGAATCCCCAAGTCTGTACCAACCTGAATTGAGGACAAAACCAGGCATTTCAAGGCAGTCTGATCTCATCCTTGACCAACGCATCGAACAGGTCATCAACCCCAGGCAGGTGTGGCGCGCAAAACCTCATCCATGGTGGTCACCCCATCGGCCACTTTCATGGCACCAGCCAGGCGCAAGGGCCGCAAACCGTCTTTGAGCGCTTGTTGACGCAATCGAGGCATGTCCAGGGTGGGGTGGATCGCCTGCTGACAAGCCGAGCTCACGGTGAGCAACTCGTACAGGCCAGCCCGACCACGGTAGCCTGTCATGCGACACTCCAGGCAGCCCACCGGCATATAGGCCTTGACCTCGCCATTGATGCGCCAAGGCGTGATCAAGAGATTGATGCTGTCGGCGCTGACTGTTTCGTCAGGCTGCTTGCAACTGGTGCACAACGTGCGCACCAGCCGCTGCGCCAAAATGCCCTCCACCGTGGCACCGATCAAATACGCAGGCACCCCCAAATCCATCAATCGAGTGATGGCCGAGGGCGAATCGTTGGTGTGCAAGGTGCTGAACACCAAATGACCAGTTAGCGCCGCCTGGATGGCCATCTCGGCAGTCTCGAGATCGCGGATTTCGCCCACCATGATGATGTCTGGATCTTGCCGCATCAAAGCCCGCAAGCCTTCAGCAAAGCCAAAATCAAGAACATTTTGTACCTGGGTTTGGTTAAAGGCCGTCTGAATCATCTCGATGGGGTCTTCAACCGTACACACATTGACCTCTTCGGTGGCCAAGCGGCGCAGCGTTGAGTAGAGCGTGGTGGTTTTGCCTGAGCCCGTGGGGCCAGTGACCAAGATGATGCCGTGGGGCTTGCCGACCAGGGTCTCCCAGCGCCGACCGTCGTGGCGGCCAAAGCCCAAGGCTTCTAAGGGCTTGATCGCGGTATCAGGGTCAAAAATTCGCATGACCATTTTCTCGCCAAATGCCGTGGGCAAGGTCGACAGACGCATTTCGACCTCCTCACCTTTGGGGTCGCGGGTTTTGATGCGGCCATCCAACGGGCGACGCTTCTCAACCACGTCCATTCGGCCCAACAATTTGATGCGCGCCACCATCGCATTCATCACGCCTGGGGGCAATTGATAGACGGTGTGCATGACACCATCAATGCGAAAACGTATGGCGCTGAGGTCTCTGCGAGGCTCGAGGTGGATGTCTGAAGCCCGCTGATCAAATGCGTATTGCCACAACCAATCAACCACCTGAACCACACCCTGGTCGTTGGCTTCAAGTTGGCGGTTGCTGCGGCCCAATTCAACCAGTTGTTCAAAGCTGGCGAGGGCCGAGGTCTCACCAGCTTTGGCGGCCGCGCGCACCGAGGTTGACAAGGTATAAAACTCAGTGGTGTAGCGGGCCAGCTCGAGCGGGCTGACCAAAGACAGACGCAGCAGCCTCTGGGTATGGGCCTCGATTTCAGACACCCAGGCAATGTCGAACGGCTCACAAGTTGCCACCACGACCTCTCGAGGGCCCACTTGAATGGGTAGCGCATGGCGCCGCTCGGCGTAAGTGATAGACATCACGTCGGCCACCCGACCGACATCGACTTTGAGGGGATCGATGCGCAAATAGGGCATGCCACAGCGCTCAGCCAGCCACTGCGTCAAGATCTCGACATCCAGGGCCTTGCCATCGACCACCCGCACCAGGCCCGCGCTACCCAAACGCACGAGCGGATGCTGTCGACTGTCTCCAGCGGCAAAGCGTCTGGCTGTGCGATCTGCATCCTCAGAGGCAATCACCCCATCAGCGCGCAGCCACTTGAGCATCAAACGCCACTCGAGAGGCCCTGTGTGCTGGAGCAGTCGGGGGGCAGCTTTAGGATCTTCGGCAGAGGTGCTCATGCGGTGGAGTCAAATCGATCGTTTGAAAAAAGAGGGTGTGGTGCATCGCAAATTTTTCTACTCAAGCCAGCATCTTCAGTCTCGAGGGGGTTGACGATGAATCATCTTCAACCAGCTAGTGGCTGGTAATTTGAACTGAGTTTCGATGTTTTTAGCCCGAGCAGCAAGCGTATCGGGCTCTGGCCACTTGAGTTGTTTCCAACCCGCCACGACCGTATTGCCTTCTTTGGTGGCCTGGACGCTCAGCATGTGCTCAGCCTGGAATGCCCCCGCAATGCAAGCCCAACTGCGCTCGAAGCTTGAATCTCGCCCGAACAAGTTGACGGTCATGATGCCCCCGGGGCGCAAAAGGCTGTGGCAGTTGCGATAGAAGTCTTCACTGTCCAACACCGGGCTGGCGGCCTCATGGTCATAGAGGTCGACGCACAGCACGTCGGCACTGTGGGCATGGGCTGGCTCGGCCACATAAGACCCAGCATCCCCTTCCAACACGGTCAACTGCTTGGCCTCGCGCGGCAAATGAAACCAGCCATGCGCCGCCGCAATAACCTGCGGATTGATCTCTACCACCGTGGTCGGGGTGCCTAACACTTGGTGACAAAACCGCGTCACCGCTGCCGCGCCCAACCCCAATTGCACGGTGCGCGTGTCTTGCCATGCCAGAGGGTCGGCACTGTCTGCCTGAGGACGCAGCAACATCCACACCATCATGCGACGGATGTAGTCCAGCTCGAGCTTGAGTGGCTTGGCAATGCGCATAGCGCCTTGCACCCACGGGGTGCCCAAATGCAGAAAACGAACACCATTAACTTCGGACACACTGACAGAGGGGAGCGCAGGCAAAGAGGTCTTGGTCATGCTGATGGTGATGGTGATGGTGATGACGGCGAAGGGGGCAAGCGCGGTAAGACCTGCCGGACATTGAACGAAGTGGCCTGCGCAAGTTCACTCAGTGACAGTCCTCGAATACTGGCAAGGCATTGAGCCATTCGAGGCAATTCAGCGGGCTCATTTCGCGCCAACTCGCCTTGCGCACGCTGTGCCGCGGTGCGATAGAGCCACTGGGGAGGGATGTCAGGCGCATCGGTTTCCAAGACCAAGGCACTTAATGGGAGTTGCTGCGCCAGGCGGCGAATGTTGAGAGAGCGCTCAAAAGTCATGGCCCCTCCAAATCCCAACTTGAAGCCGAAGGCCAAAAAAGCTTGGGCTTGCTCGAGGCTGCCGTTGAAGGCATGCACAATGCCACCGCGCACAGGAGTTTGGCGCAAGCCCTGGAGTAAGGCGTCGCCGGAGCGACGAACATGCAAAATCACAGGCAAATCATACTGGCGCGCCAGTGCCAATTGGGCCTGGTAATAGAACTGCTGCTGAGCCCGGTCGGTGCCGGGAGACCAGAAATCAAGGCCGATCTCCCCCACCGCCACCAACAAGGGATCGTCGAGGTGGGCTTGCAAGCACGCATTCAAAGTGGCCAGGTCAGCAGGCTGCGCCGGTGCCACATAAAGCGGATGAATGCCCAGGGCATAAGGCTGCCGTGAAGTCTGCGCAAGGGCTTGCAAAGATCGCCATTGCGCAGCAGCCAACCCGGGCAACAGCACTTGCAACACCCCCGCTTGGCAAGCGCGCTCCAGCACCGCAGCCCGATCAACATCGAACTCAAGCGCATCCAGGTGGCAATGAGAGTCGATCCACATGGCTGCATCATGCTCTCAAATTCTCAATCGGGTAGTTTACAACGCGGTGCATTCAAACACCTGTTTCGCGTCACTGCGAAACCTGCCACGGATTGATCGAGAGCCCCCCCCATACCTTATACCCCTCGGAACTGAAGATGCAGTGCTGGCCAAGGGAGTGACTCAATAGCGACCCGAACGGCCCGCGACCCGCAAGTAAAGGCGCACACACCACGCCACAGCCGCCTGCTGCCAAGGCCTAAACCAAAAGTATCTGGAATCTCGAGGCCCCACTTCGCGCGAGTTGACGACCGCTGCATCAAAATAACAGGCCAGCTCAGCATTGAAGCTCGCATCGTGGACGATGACATTGGCCTCAAGATTTAATAACAGCGACAAGGGGTCGATGTTGCTGCTGCCCACCGTTGCCCAATGCGCATCCACCAAGGCAATTTTGGCGTGCAAGAAAGCCGGTTGATACTCAAAAATCTGCACACCCTTTGCATGCATTTCATCGTAGAGCATGCGGGCCGCAAGGTGGGCAATTGGAAAGTCAATCTTCCCCTGCAACACCACGCGAACCTTCACGCCTCTCGAGGCGGCCTGCCGCAATGCACGCCGAAAAGCACGGCCAGGATAAAAATAAGGTGACATCAGATCAATACGCTCTTGCGCTTGTCGAATGGCAGCGATGTAGTGCCGCTCTATGGTGCGACGTTGACGCAAATTGTCACGCACAATGAATGCCGCCCGCATCGGAATGTGGGAGGTGGCAAGGCGAACAGCCGAAGCCCGCACAGGCATGCGCAAGCGCCGGATCAATCGGCGCAAACGCCCTAAAGGATGAGCCTCTTGGCTCATCGCGCTAACCTCCTCTCGAAACTCGTTGCCCAGCCAAGCCCGGGTCCACAACGCTCGCACGACCGAGCGCACAGAGCCCACGATAGGCCCATGAAGGCTGACGGCAAAATCCAAACGGGGTTGCTCACTCCAGCCGTGGCGCTGATCAAAACAGTCATCGATCAAATTGATGCCACCGACAAAGGCCACTTTGTCATCCACGACACACAATTTTTTGTGCATACGGCGCAGCTGAATGGGCTGCAACCAGCTCCACCAGCCCTGCAGCGGGCGAAACACAGCCAATGAAACACCGGCTTGGAGACAACGCCCTGACAGCGCGGGCAACGTTGCGTTGCACCCAAAGCCATCAACCAAAAGACGAACCTGAACGCCGCGCTGCGCTGCGCCACACAAGGCATCTATCACCGCTGTGACACTGGGGTTATCCTCAAAAATGTAGCTGGCCGCCCAGACCTCATGACGCGCGTGGGCAATAGCTTCGATCATCGCAGGAAACAGCTGCCGGCCCCCTTGCAGCACCGCCACTTGATTGCCACCACTGAACCCAAAGGGTGACGGCAGGCCCTTCAATGGATCATTTGACGCCCCTGCGGGCTCAGGTGCATGCGGAGGTAAGAAGGGGGGCTGGCTCACGACCCAAGTTTAAAGTGTCTTGCCGCTCACAGTGCTCAGCTTAGCCGACACATGGGCAGATGCAGCGCGCACACGTGAGGCTGCCAGACGCCTAGGCCGTGATGTCAAGGCAGTACATGGAGATGGTGTTGCATGACTTGACGCTGGTGTTTTAATACGTTCTCCAGAAGGGTCAAGTTGTGTTTCCATTTGATTCGGTCAAGGTTGAGTTTTTTCTATACCCCTCGGAACTGAAGATGCTGGGTCGATGAGTCGTTTTGAGAATGGAGATGCAAGGCGTAAAGCACAGCGATACCATTGGGTATCGCGAGCATTTACAACGCTGCAGATCCGTTTTCAAAACGGCTCAGC
>JANMEO010000119.1:0-14461 GCA_031376995.1 Burkholderiales bacterium | reverse complement strand
GACCTCGTCAATCCTGATCATCGCAGCAGCTCTCGCATCCAAACTACGCACTCTGATGCGGCAGCACAAGGCCAGCTCACATTGACAGTGATGCCACGACGGATCATCTCGATGCGAATGTCGTTTGCCACACCCTGAGCGCTGGCCAGTTGCACAGGAATAAAGCCCGATACCGCCACCATCCAAGGTTGCAATGGCAGCAGACGGTACGCAGTTCACAGAATCAATTCATGCAGATTTGCCGGAAGGACACAAATGCTCACAATACCCGAGGGTATCGCTGTGCTTTACGCCTTGGATCTCCATTCTCAAAAGGACCCATCGACTCAGCATCTTCAGCTTCGAGCCATATAAGATAATCCGAGATGACTGAATTTCACGCTCCCACCTCAAAATTGCCCTCTCCAGGGCCTGCATTCGGCAGCCTTTGTTTGGCCCCAGCTGTCGTAGACAACCTGCGTCGTTTGGGCTATGAGCACATGACCCCCATTCAGGCGGCCACGTTGCCCCTGGCCTTGGCAGGTAAAGATCTCATTGCACAGGCCAAAACCGGAAGCGGCAAAACAGCAGCCTTCGCCTTGGCATTGCTCGAGTCACTGAACCCACGGCATTTTGCCGTGCAGGCTTTGGTCATGTGTCCGACCCGAGAGTTGGCGGAGCAAGTCTCACAAGAAGTGCGCCGCCTGGCCCGTTCTGAAGACAATATCAAAATATTGACACTTTGTGGCGGTAGCACCATGCGCCCTCAGATGGCCAGTTTGGCGCATGGCGCTCACGTGGTGGTGGGCACACCCGGCAGAATTTTGGATCACCTCTCGCGCGACACCTTGCCTTTGGAGGCCTTGAAAACTTTGGTTTTGGATGAGGCAGATCGCATGCTGGACATGGGATTTGCCGAAGACATGGCCCAAATTATCAAAGCTTGCCCCAAGCAGCGCCAAACTTTGTTGTTCTCTGCCACCTATCCTGATGGCGTGATGCAATTGGCCAGCCGCTTCATGCGCGACCCCCACGAAGTCAAGCTCGCTGAGCGTCATGCCCAGCACCAAATTGAGCAACGTTTTTATGAGGTGCAAGACAGCGAGCGGTTGCATGCGGTGGGCCTGTTGCTCAACCACTTTCGACCTCGCAGCTCGCTGGCATTTTGCAATACCAAGCAGCAATGTCGAGACTTGGCTGCCGTGTTGCAGGCACAAAATATGGCCGCCCTGGAGTTGCATGGCGACCTGGACCAGCGTGAGCGCGATCAGGTCTTGGTGCAATTTGCCAATCGCAGCTGCAGTGTGTTGGTAGCGACCGATGTGGCTGCCAGGGGGCTGGATATCCCTCAACTAGAAGCTGTGATCAATGTAGACATCACCCCGGATATCGAGGTGCATACCCACCGCGTGGGCCGCACAGGGCGCGCGGGTGAGAAGGGTTGGGCTTTCAGCTTGGCCAGCATGGACGAAATGGGTCGTGTGGGCAGAATTGACCAAATGCAAGGTTGTGCCAGTCGGTTTTATCCCCTGAGTGAGCTCAAACCGACCAGCACCGAGCCCCTGCGACCTGCTATGGTGACTTTGCAAATCTTAGGGGGCCGTAAAGAGAAAATCCGTGCGGGTGATATCTTGGGAGCGCTGACCAAAGATCTGGGTCTGAATTCGACTCAGATCGGGAAAATCAACGTCAATGAGTTTTCAACCTACGTGGCAGTGGCCAGAGAAGTGGGCCCTGTAGCTTTAAGTGGTTTGAATGCCGGTAAGGTCAAAGGTAAAAGCGTGAAGGTGAGAATGCTGTAAGTTGACAGATCATTAATTTTTCTAGTAGCCCTATCTCAGGTCATCGACCAGCAAACCCAAAATACGTTTGGCGTTCTCGCCATTTTCAGACGTCCCATCTTCATTGAGGATGGTCACGACGCTGCGCTCACCGTCGCTTTTTATCAGTACCCGGTATTTGGACACCAACGGGCCTGTATCTTTTGAAAACAGTCGACTGAGCACGCCAGGCTGTGGCTGATTGGGCTGGCTCTGATTGACATATCGCACGAAGTAAACGCCGTTGCCGCGGTCACGGTCTTCGACCGTGAAACCCGCACGGTCAAGTGACAAGCCAACGCGGCGCCAAGCGCGATCAAAGTTGTCGTCGACCTGCATTGCCAGCTTGTTTTGGTGTGACAGCAACCTGGCCCTGGCGGGTGGTGCGGAAATGTCGACAGTGGCTGCTTGGCTCTGGCCTTGTGGCGCGCCCAACTTCAACATCAGGCGCTGTAAAAAAACGGCCTCGAGCTGGGGGTCGATGGGGCGTGGTTGCCAGATGGTCGCCTCTGACTTGCTGCTGGTGTAGACCTCAACCATGCCTCGGTGGCTGATATAGATCTCGCTGCCACTTGCGCTGCGTTCGATGCGGGTGCGAAATTTGTCTCGCTCACCCGTCGAATACAGGGTGTCAATCACCTTGCTCAAGGTGCGACGAATCATGTCTTGAGGCAGCTTGGCTCGGTTTTCAGTCCATTCGGTTTCGATTAAACCCAGCTCAGCCTGCTCAAGCTCCAGGTTGAAACCCAGCTCTTTCCAGAATTCCTTGAGCTTGGGCCAGACTTGCTCGGGCGTCAAGTGGGTCTTGAGCCAGCGTTGTTCGCCTTGACGCTCAATGCTCAGCTGGGTTGGGTCAGGGGGCGGGGGCGCGACAAGTTTCGAGGTGGGGGGCGTCACTGTCGCCAAAGTTGAAGCTGAGACCGTGCCTTGGCGGGTGGGGGTGGCCAGTTGTGTCAGGTCGGGAGGGATGTCGAGCGCAGCGGTCTTGACCGCCCCGCTGCGATAATCAACTTTGTCGCCAGCCATGATGTCGCCCACGGAGGTGCAGCCAGACAAGGCGGCCAGCGCTAGCAGATGGCACAAAGCCCTTGGCCAGGGGTGAATGCTAGGGTCGGGGATCGGTGTCAAAGGGTGGTCTCCAGGGGGGGCTTTGCGATGTGTGCCGGGTCTTGTGCCGGTGATCAGGGGGTGGTAGGCCACAAACCCGCTTCTTGCATCGCTGCTTTGACAGCGATTTGACCTTCTGGGGTGAGCGGGGTGAGAGGCAAGCGCAAGGTTGGCGTGCAACGCGCTAAACGTGATAAGGCCCACTTGGCTGGGGCTGGACTGGGTTCGATGAACAGATTCTTGTGCAGGCTCAGCAGGCGCATGTGCAGTGCCGTGGCCTCTTTCAGTCGCCCCTCAATGGCTGCCTTGCAAAGCTCGTGCATCGCGCGCGGCGCCACGTTGGCGGTGACGCTGATATTGCCTTGCCCGCCCAGCAGCATCAGGGCAATCGCGGTCGGGTCATCACCTGAAAAGATGGCAAATCCTGGGGGGGCATTTTTGATCAACCAAGCAGCACGCTCGATGTTGCCCGTGGCTTCTTTCACGCCGATCACGCCAGGCAAGGCGGCGCAGCGCAGGGTGGTCTCAGGCAACATATCGGCCATGGTGCGACCGGGTACGTTGTAAAGCACCAGGGGAATGTCAACCCCTTCGGTGATTGCCTTGAAATGTTGGTAGATGCCTTCTTGCGAAGGTTTGTTGTAGTAGGGCACCACAGAGAGCACGCAGTCAGCCCCCACCGCCTTGGCGAAGCGGGTGAGCTCGATGGCCTCACGGGTTGAGTTGCCGCCTGTGCCCGCCATCAGTGGCACACGCCCAGCCACATGGGCCACGGCCCTGCGAATGATCTCGCAGTGTTCGTCGACAGAGACCGTGGGTGACTCACCCGTGGTGCCCACCACGCAAATGCAGTCGGTGCCTTGCGCGATTTGCCAGTCAATCAGGCTGCAAAGGCTTGCATGGTCGATGCCGCCATCTTCAAGCATCGGCGTGATCAGCGCGACGATGCTGCCAGCGATGGGTTTCATGGGTGCTCCTCAGAACCTGAAAATGAAAGACCCATCAAGCCAAAACGTCGGCCTGATGGGTTAATGGGGGGGGCGCTTGACGCTTGACGCTACCCGTTATCTTGCACCCATCAAGGCCACCGTGGTGTCGAGCATCCGGTTGCTAAACCCCCATTCGTTGTCGTACCAGCTGGACACCTTGACCAAGCGGCCATTGACTTTGGTTAGGGTGGCATCGAAGGTGCTTGAGGCCGGGTTATGGTTAAAGTCAACGCTCACCAGTGGAGCCTCGTTGTAGCCCAAAATGCCTTTGAGCGCGGCGCTTTCAGAGGCGGCTTTCATGATCTGGTTGACTTCGTCGACGGTGGTATCTCGCGCAGCGATGAAGCTCAGGTCAACGATAGAGACATTGATGGTGGGTACACGAATGGCATACCCATCCAGGCGGCCGTTAAGTTCAGGCAAAACCAAGCCCACAGCCGACGCGGCCCCGGTTTTGGTCGGGATCATGCTGTGCGTTGCGCTGCGCGCGCGGCGCAAGTCTTCGTGATAAACATCAGTCAAGACCTGGTCATTGGTGTAAGCATGAATGGTGGTCATGAGACCAGTCACCAAGCCAATTTTGGCGTGCAAGGGCTGCACCAGGGGGGCCAAGCAGTTGGTCGTGCAGCTGGCGTTGCTGATCACTGTGTCGCTGGCTTTGAGCACATTTTGGTTGACCCCAAACACAATGGTGGCGTCAACGTCTTTGCCGCCAGGGGCTGAAATGATCACTTTTTTGGCGCCGCCTCTGAGGTGGGCTGAGGCTTTTTCTTTGGTGGTGAAAAACCCGGTGCACTCAAGCACCACGTCAACCCCGAGTTCGCCCCAGGGCAGCTCAGCAGGGTTTCGGTTGGCCAGCACGCGGATTTTGTCTGCGTTAACGATCATGTGCTCCCCATCCACGCTCACGGTGCCTGGAAAGGGGCCATGGGCCGTATCGTATTTGGTGAGGTGGGCGTTGGTGTTGGGGTCACCCAAGTCGTTGATGGCGACAATTTGGATGTCGTGTTTTTTGCCGCCTTCGTAGTGAGCGCGTAGCACGTTGCGGCCGATGCGGCCGTAGCCGTTGATGGCAATTTTGATGGTCATGATGTTGTGGGGTGGTTTGAAAAATAAAAGTCAATGAGCTTGCGATGTTTGGGGCGGCGTGAGTCTGTATTGAGAATCATGGGGCCGGTGAGCGCTGAAGCACCTGTTGCACCACGGCGGCAATGTTTTCGGGGGTAAAGCCAAAGTGCTTAAACAGCACCCCTGCTGGGGCAGACTCACCAAAGGTGTCAATGCCCACTACGGCTGCGCAGCCGTACATCCACCAACCTTGCGTGACTCCCATTTCGACGGCAATACGCGGCAGTTGGTGCGGCAGAACTGCCTTTTTGTAGGCCAGACTTTGACGGTCAAAGACGCTGGTCGATGGCATCGAAACCACTCGGATGGCGACACCCCAATCAGCCAAGAGTTGTTGCGCATGCAAAGCCAGGCTAACCTCAGAGCCTGTGGCGATGATGACGGCTTGGGCGGGTTGGGCCAGCCCCACTTCAGTGGGTTCGGCCAAAACGTAAGCCCCTTTGGCGATGTCCTGAAGTTGGTTTTTGGGGGCATAAGGCAGGTTGTGCCTGGACAATAACAGAGCGCTGGGGCGGTTGGCACTGCGCAAGGCCGAGGCCCACGCCACCACCGTCTCAGCCGTGTCGCAAGGCCGCCAGACGTCCAGGCCCGGAATCAACCGCAGCGAAGCGGCATGCTCGACACTTTGATGGGTGGGCCCGTCTTCGCCCAAACCGATGCTGTCATGAGTGAACACATGAATGACGCGCCGCTTCATCAAGGCGGCCATTCGGATGGCATTGCGGCTGTAGTCACTGAACGTGAGAAAGGTGCCACCATAGGGAATCACACCCCCATGCAGCGCCATGCCGTTCATGATGGCTGCCATGCCAAACTCGCGCACGCCGTAATTGATGTGACGTCCCAGTGGATGGGTGGGGTTGTCGTCGTTGAAACGCAGGGCAGGGGTCGAGCTGGTTTGGGTTAAGTTAGAGCCGGTGAGATCAGCGCTGCCGCCTAGCAATTCTGGCAAGGCTGCGGTGAATGTTTCAAGGGCCAGTTGACTTGCTTTTCGGCTGGCCAGGGTTTCGCTTTGAGCGTGGGCGGCCGCCAAGGCCTGAGTTACAACGTGTTCAAACTCAGTCGGCAGGGTGCCGTCCATCCGCCGCGTGAACTCAGTGGCGAGCTCAGGGTGGGTAAGGGCGTAGGCGTTGAAGCTGGCTTGCCACTGGGTTTGAGCGGCCTGGCCAGCTGCACGAGCATCCCACAAGGCGTAGACCTCGGGTGGAATCTCGAAGGGTTCATAGGGCCAGCCCAGTGCCGCTCGAGTCAGTTTGATTTCTTCAGCGCCCAGGGGCTCTCCGTGGGCTTTGCTGGTGCCTGCACGGTTGGGTGAGCCTTTGCCGATGGCTGTTTTGCAAATAATGAGGGTGGGCTGGTCTGATTGCTTGGCCCGTTCAATGGCCGCATCGACGGCATCCGTATGGTTGCCGTCAACGTCTGCGATCACATTCCAGCGATAGGCTTTGAAACGCTGCGCGGTGTTGTCGATGAACCAAGGCGCCACCGGGCCGTCGATGGAGATCCCATTGTCGTCATACAGTGCGATCAATTTGTTCAGCCCCCAGGCCCCAGCCAGGGCACAGGCTTCATGGCTGATGCCTTCCATCAGGCAGCCATCGCCCAAAAATACATAGGTGTGGTGATTAACAATGGCGTGGCCAGGGCGATTGAACGTTTGCCCCAAGAGCTTTTCAGTCAGTGCAAAACCGACAGCGTTGGCCAGGCCCTGGCCCAGCGGCCCAGTGGTGGTTTCTACGCCTGGCGTGATGTCAACCTCTGGGTGCCCTGGAGTTTGGCTGTGCAGTTGGCGGAAATTTTTCAACTCATCCAAGGCCAGGGGGTAGCCGCTCAGGTGCAGGACGGCGTAAAGCAGCATCGAAGCATGTCCGTTGCTGAGGACGAAGCGGTCACGGTTGACCCAATGGGGGTCACTCGGGTTGTGCCGCAGGTGGCGGCCCCACAAGGCGACGGCCATCTCGGCCATGCCCATGGGCGCACCAGGGTGGCCAGAATTGGCTTTTTGGACGGCATCCATGCTGAGTGCGCGAATCGCATTGGCCATCAGGGCCGTGCGGGAGGAAAGCTCAGGGGGGGCTAGTGCGGCCATTCGGACGTCCATGCGAGTGTTGGCAGAAATGGCTATTTTAAAGCGCTCTGTGCTTGACACCCATTTACGGGTGCGATTCAAACTGATGGGTCGAGCACAAGCCCACCATCTAGGGCGTGTTATCAATTAAGCCAGACCATAAAGGCGGCAAGATGGACGCCTCCGAGAAAATTACGAGCGGTTTTGTCGTAACGCGTTGCGATGGCCCGGTATTGCTTGAGTTTGGCGAAGAAGTTCTCAATCACGTGCCGTGCTTTATACAGGTGGGAATCGTACGGACGTTTTTCGATTCGTGAAGATTTTGGTGGGATGACTATACCCATCGGAACTGAAGATGCTGGGTCGATGGGTCGTTTTGAGAATGGAGATGCAAGGCGTAAAGCACAGCGATACCATTGGGTATCGCGAGCATTGACAACGCCGCAGATCCGTTTTCAAAACGGCTCAGCGATCCGGTATCTTCAGTTCCGATGGGTATACAGTCTTTTGTGCTTGCAGCAGTGGATCAATCACCCGCTCTTGGGCGTCATACGCCTTATCGGCAATGACCGCTTGGGCCGGGGTGTTTTTAAGCAGAACATCGGCACCATCAAGGTCGTGAGCTTGGCCTGCGGTGAGATGAGGCCCGGTCGGGTTACCCCATGCATCAACGGTGGTATAAATTTTTGTGCTGAGCCCGCCCCGACTTCGCCCAATGGCCTCATCGCTTGGGGTGTCTTTTTTTTGGCCCCGGCGCTATGTTGATGTGCGCGCACAATCGTGCTGTGAATCATGGCGTACTTATTGTTCACATCGCCAGCCAATGCCTCAAATATGGCTCGCCATATGCCACTTTCGCTCCATCGGCTATGACGTGTATGCACCACTCGGAAGTCACCAAAACGCTCTGGCAAATCCCGCCAAGGAATTCCTGCCCGATACCGATACCGTACTGCCTCTACGAACAGTCGATTGTCTCGCGCCGTGACCCCAATGTGCCCCTCTCAGCTGGGCAGAAAGTCTTTAATCCGCTCCCACTGGTCTTCTCTTAGCACGTATCTTTTATTTCCCATGTGCCTCAATTTGGCAAACTCGCACCGCCTTTAAAAGGGCTGTAGATAAGGCCGTCGTTAATTGATGACACGCCCTAGAAAGTTAGGCGGCGCGCAGTCCATCCACAATATTAAGTCGTGCGGCGTGCCAGGCAGGGATGAATCCACCCACCAGGCCCATCACCAATGAAAAACTCAGGGTCTGCAACGCGATGCCAGGTGTCATGACAAAGCGGAAGGCAATCTCACTGAAGGTTTGAAAATTGGTGGTGCTCAGATTGACACCTTGCATCAAAGAGGCCCCCAGCAATCCGACCAGGCCGCCCACCAAACTGAGCAGCAAAGCTTCCATTAAGAAGGCCAGCAGCACAGCCAGGCGCCGAAAGCCCAGAGCGCGCAAAGTGGCAATCTCACCGGTGCGGCTGGCTACAGCGGCGAACATGGTGATCATCGCGCCAACGATCGCCCCAATCGAGAAAATCACCGACAGCGCAAGCCCCAGTACGTTGATGAAGGTGGCCAGGGCTTTGCTCTGCTCCTCGTAGAACTGACGTTCAGGTTTGAGGTCCAGCGTGAGGCGCTGGTCCAGGGCGGCCCGCGCAATGAATGCCTCTAGTGCAGAGGGGTCTTGCAAGCGCAGCACCACGGTGGATGGCGCGGCGCGGCGAAAGGCCTGCATCATTTGCTCGCTATCCCCCCAGATTTCACTGTCAAAGCCGCTGCGCCCTGCATCAAAAATACCCACCACGGTCCAGTCGCGGTTGGCAAAGCGCAGCGTTTCACCCAGGCCGGCGCCTATAAAACCGCGGGCGGCTGCACTGCCAACAATGAGTTCGCTGGTGCCTGCGCGGAACATGCGCCCCTCGGTAATGCGCACTTGCGGGCGCAGTTGCAGGCCAATGTCAGAGGTGCCGCGCACCGTCACGTTGCTGGGTTTTCCGTTGCTGCGTTTGGGTAGATTGTTGAGAACCACGGGCTCTTTGCTGAGCAAGGGCAACCCGTTGTGCGCGGTCGCGATGCCCGGCAGGCTGGCCAGAATGGCGGCCTGCTCGCGACTGATGCCAGAGTTGATTTCGGCTCCAGCACCTTTGCGCAGCGCCAGCAGATTGTCAGTATTGCCTGTGGCAACGAGCGTGGTCTTGATGCCTTGGCTCATCATGAGCACTGTGGCAAACACGTAGACCACCAGCGCCAGTCCGCCAGCCGTCAGCATTGTGGTCACCCGGCGCACCCAAAGATTGCGGGCGATGTAGGACAGGGGCAGTTGCTTCAAAATAAAGTCTTTAATCAAGCCACATGGCGCAGGCCGTTGACGATGTTGATACGCCCCATCTGCCATGCGGGCCATGCAGCGGCGATCAGCCCCACCGCCAGCGCGGCTGCGGCCTGCATCATGAGCGTTGTGTTCGATATAAAAAACGAGGGCAAAATGCTGCCGACCACTTTGCCAAACGCAGCCGCAATGGGAAAGCTCACGCCGATCCCCATGCCGCCGCCCATGACGGCAATGAGCAGACTCTCTCCCATCAACAGACAGCTCACAAAGCCGGGGCCAAAGCCCAACGCCTTGAGGGTCGCGTATTCGGCCAGACGTTCGCGGGCGGTCATGGTCATGGTGTTGGCCATCACCGCCAAAATGATCACAATGGTGATGTAGCTGACCGCCTCAATGGCAATGAGAATTTGCTCGCTCATCGACACAAAGCTGAGTTGAAACGCCGACTCGGTCTCGGTGAGCGTTTCAGCCAGAGAGTTTTTGAACAACAGGTCGACGCGCTGGCTGATGTCTGCCGCTTGTGAGGGTTGGTTGATGCCGACGATCAGCACGCCCACAGCATCGCCTCTTTTGGGAGCGAGCTTTTTCACTGACTCGTTGAGGTATTGCCAATGAAACAACATCTGGTTTTCATCGGTTTGGGCTTTGGCCCCATCCCAAATGCCGCGCAGTGTGAAGTTCCAGGTGCCAGGGTAAATGGTGCCGCGGATGGGAATGGTGTCGCCAATTCTCCAGCCGTATTGGTTGGCGAGCTTGCGGCCGACGATCGCGCCTTGTCGGTCTCGCAGGAAGGCTATCTTCTCAGCGTCACTCAACAGGTACTCTGGATACAGCTTCAAGTAGCTGGCGGGTTCTACCGCAAACTGCGGAAAAAAATTGCGTTCGGTTTGGTACACGCCTCCAAACCAGTTGGCCCAAGAGACACTGGAAACCCCGTCTACTGCCTTCGTGCGCTGGGTATAGGCCAAGGGCAGGTTGAAGGTGAGGCTAATGGCACTGCGCGCTATCAGGCGGGTGGAGGAACTGGCTTGCACGCCGGCGTACCAAGATTCATTGACGGTTCTGAGCAAGCCGAATGCCGAGATGGCTACCACCAAGCCCAGCAGTGTCAGGCCGGTGCGCAGTGGGTGGCGAAAAGCATTGCGTAAGAGCAGCTTGGTTAAGAACATGACAGCCTGTCAATCAAGCCAATGCGCCTGTTAATGGGCCTGTCAAAGTGCCGCCCGTCAATGGCCCCGTCAACGCTGCAGTGACAAGCACGCCTTTCTCTAACTCCACCAAACGCCGTGCACGTGCTGCAGCCTTTGGGTCATGCGTGACCATCACGATGGTTTTTCCCAGTTCCTGGTTGAGTCGTTGCAGCAGCGACAGCACTTCTTCAGCCGTGTGGCGATCCAGGTCGCCTGTGGGCTCGTCAGCCACAATCAGGGTCGGGTCGCTCACCAGTGCACGGGCGATGGCCACGCGCTGCTGCTGGCCCCCTGAGAGTTCATTGGGGTAGTGGTCGAGCCGGTCGGATAAAGCCACTAACGACAATGCGGCCAGTGCATGCTGGCGACGCTGGCTGGCAGACAGCCCCGTCAGCAACAGCGGCAGCTCAACGTTTTCGAGGGCCGTCAGCACGGGCATGAGGTTGTAAAACTGAAAAATAAATCCGATGTTAGCGGCTCGCCAATCGGCCAAGGCAGCCTCACTCAGCGTAGCGATGTCGGTGCCATTGATTTCGATGCTGCCGCTGGTGGGTTGGTCGATACCGGCCAACAAATTTAGCAAGGTGCTTTTGCCCGATCCGCTGGGGCCCATCAACGCAATGAAGTCGCCCGCAGCGACATCGAGGTCGATGCCCTCCAGAACCGGAATATTCTGGCCCCCGCGTTGGTAGCTCTTGGCCAACGCACGCAGCCGGATCAAGGGGGGCGAGGTCATTTGCTCACCACCGTCACCCTCTGGCCCTCATGCAAATTTTTGGGCAGGGCCACGAGCCTGTCGCCACTGGCAAGCAACTGTGCGTCGACACCCACTTCCACCACCTCGCCAAACTTGCGATCGGGCTTGACAGTGACGGCTTGCAGCTTCTCAGCTTCACCGTCTTTGACCAGTTTCCAGACGCGCGCCCCATCCAGCGCCTTGGCAGGCACCGCAAGCACGGCCTTCAAATCTTCATCACTGGCGCGCTGGCTCAGGAAGGCTACTTTTGCACTCATCTCAGGGAGGATGCGGGGATCCAACTGCTCAAACCGGACCTTGGTCATGACCGTGGCTTTGGCGCGGTCCACGGTGGGCACAATGCTGGCCACTTGACCCCGAAAACGCTGGCCTGGCAACGCATCGAGCTGAATTTCAACCGGCTGGCCGACCTTCACTTTGCCCAGGCTGCCCTCGCTGACATCGGCCTCAACTTCCAGAGTGCTTAAGTCAGCCAGCGTCACCACCGCACCTTGAGAGCCAGCGGCATTACTGAACGGGGTGATGAGGTCGCCCACATTGGCATTTTTGGCCAGCACGACGCCATCAAAGGGGGCCCGAATCTCGGTGTAGCCTTGGTTGACACGCTGTACTGCAAGCTGCGCAAGGGCCTGGGTGATGCCGCTTCTTCCTTGCGCCACTCCGGCCTGAGCCGATGCAACTGCGGCGCGTGCGGCGTCCAGGCGGCGCTGAGTGGCATCCAGCGCTTGCAGGCTCACAAAGCCTGCGCTGTGGAGCTGAACGCTACGGGCCAGCTCAGCTTGGGCATTGTCAAACTCAACTTGACTTTGGCGCAAAAGCGCCGCACCTTGAGCGGCGAGGGCCTGAGCCTGGCTCACAGCAGCTTGCGCTACTGCAAATTGTGCTTGGATATCGCTGGCATCCAAACGCGCTAAAAGCTCACCCGACTTGACCCGCGAGCCCTCACGCACATTCAACTCCAGCAGACGCCCTGTGGCTTTGCTGGCTACGGCAGCGCGACGCTGCGCGACGACAAAACCAGAAGCTGTGAGTTCTTGGTACTGGCTAGAGGGCGTGGTGAGCACGACCGAAACGATTTGCACCTCAGTGGCCTTGGGCCGCAGCAGCACGGCGCCGATGGCTAAAGCGACGGCGATGCCAATGCCCAGCTGCAAGCGCTTGCGACGTTGGGGCGCATTGGCCGCATGGCGATCGATCTTCAAGAGTCCGGTGGCAGAGACTTCGTTCATGACGGCATGGTTGAAATTGAGGGGGGTGTGGAGGCTTGATCAGTCGTCAAGGTAACGTGCGTCTTCAACGGGCAGCACCATGCCTGTGCATTTCCTGATGCGCTGTTCTGAGTTTTTTGATACCCATTCAACATTGAAAATGTTGCTGGGTTGCCGCACCCGTTCGCAAAGTCAGTAGGACCGATATACCCCTCGGAACTGAAGATGCCGGATCGCTGAGTCGTTTTGAAAACGGATCTGCGGCGTTGTAAATGCTCGCGATACCAAAGGGTATCGCTGCGCTTTATGCCTTGCATCTCCATTCTCAAAACGACCCATCGACCCAGCATCTTCAGTTCCGAGGGGTATAGAACCTCTGTGTGAAGAGGTTTTCAAAAAGGTGTGGGCGGGTGGTGAATGGATTGATGAGCGAACCGCTTTTGATGTAAGAAGCGATCGAGACAACTTAGGGTACCAATAATTGATTGAGTGTCACCAGGTCTTGACTTTGTAGCTGCCCACTGGCCTGCTTGAGCAAAAGACTGCCCACCAGCACGTTGTAGCGGGATTGTGCCAGGTCGCGGCGGGTTGTATAGAGTTGGGTTTGCGCGTTGAGCACATCCAGATTCACGCGAACGCCTACCTTGTAGCCTAGCTTGGTTGCGTCGAGTGCCAACTGGGAGGAAGACTCAGCGGCCTCTAGAGCGCCGACTTGAGCTTGGCCTGATTGAACACTGAAGAAGGCTTGACGAGCCGCCTGTGCAACGCCACGGCGTGCGGCATCGAGATCATTTTGGGCTTTTTCGAGCAACAACAAGGCCTCTTTGATGCGGTTTTGGACCGAATGGCCACTGTAAACCGGGACGGTTAGTTGCAGCCCCAGGCTGGCCGAAGTTGTGCTTGTGTTGGTGCTTGAAGCAATACTGGCCGGTGCGCGATTGTTAGACACGGCGCCCAATGCATCCAGCGTGGGCCAATGCCCAGCCTTGGCTTTGCGGGTTTCGATTTGAGCGATTTCAAGCGCCATTTGGGCCCGTTGGATGCTCGTGTGATTGGCCTCAGCTTGGCTGACCCAGGCCTCGACAGAGGCGGGGCTCAGGGGCGGCAGTATGGCTTTGGTGGCCAGCGGTTGAGGGGTGACATTGACTCGGCCGACCAGTTGATCAAGCGCAATTTGCTTGGTGCGTAAATCATTCTCGGCAGCGATTTCTTGGGCACTGATCAGGTCGAACCGAGCCTGCGCTTCACGGGTATCGGTGATGGTTGCCGTGCCCACTTCAAAATTGCGTTTGGCTGAGGCCAACTGCTCACCGATGGCGGTTTTGCTGGCGCGTGTGGTGGTGAGACTGTCTTGAGCGCCAAGCACGTTGAAGTAGGTTTGTGCCACCAATATGATGAGTTCTTGTTCGGCAGACTGCAAATTCAGACCTGATACGGTCAGGCTCCTTTGGGCCTGCTCGATGGTGGCTTGGTTGGCGGGGTTGAACAGTGGCTGTCGGGCTTGCAGCGCGACCCCTTGGTTGGTCGAGGCAAGGCTGCGGCCGGCGATCTCGGTGTCTACTTTGCTGAGGCTGCCAGTGAGGGCCGCGTTGGGCCGCATGAGTGCCTTGGCTTGAGCGGCGAGGTAGGGCGCCGAACGTGCCAGTGCTTGGGCCGACAAATAGTTGGCGTCATAGGTTTTGGCCGCATCAAAGAGCGTGACCAGATCTTGCGCTGCGGCAGGGCCACCCAGGGCAGCCAAAGCCAGTGCATAAAGACAATGACGCTTCAAACGGTCAAGAGCAGTAGGGGGTCTCGGCTCGAGTCTCACAGGCAGCTCCTTAGTGGGCTAAAAGTTAGAACTTAAAGGCACTCGGTTCATCAAAATGGCTCAGGCGCGCAGCCATG
>JANMEO010000100.1:0-7352 GCA_031376995.1 Burkholderiales bacterium | reverse complement strand
GCGGCCTGGCAGGGGCCTGAAAGAATAAAAATGAGAAGAAAAAAGACCCCCGCTAAACTGGCCTCTTTAACCTGATCAACCCACCCCAAAGCATCGAGGATTCAAGCCCGCTTCAGGCTCATACCTGAATTGGAAAATACTCCGTCAAGGTAGCCAGCTGTCAGCACAAAGGTGCTGATTTGCGCTGAGGCACTTTGTGTCGACAGTAAAATCAAAGAATGAAGTCCAGCCCCTCTCGCCGCCTGTTCGTGACCTTCTTGTTCGCAGCCTTGTTGCTGCTGAAGGCGGCAATGCCTTGGCTGGCCAGCAGCGCCGCTCAAGCGCGGGGCGTCGACTTGGCCGAGATCTGCACGTTTTACGGCACGGTGAAGATCGCTCCAGTTGGGGTGCTTGGCGAACAGCCTGACCCGCCCCAATCCAACCATGCAGGGACAGACCACTGTGCCTTGGCCAGCCTAGGGGCCTCGGTGCCCCCTAGGGTCCCTCCTGCAGTCACAGTGCCTAGCCTGGGGGCTCTGACCCCGCTGGTGCTTGCTTCGCGCGGACCCAGGCCCCATGACCCCAGCGCACGCTGGATTGAAGGCCGCAAACACGCCCCCCCATTTTGGTCCTGACTCCCAACCCGTCTCATCTGCGCTTCATGCAGTGAGCTCGTTCGTCCTTGTTGGCCTCCCGCAAGCAACGCATGCAGCGCCAGGCTGCGGATCAACTCATCTTTCAGGACCATTCATGATCATCAAGACAATTTTTAACTTTCGCCCTTTGGCCACTGCGCTTTCTTTGGCTGCTGGGGTTTCCTGTGTGAACGCCCATGTCGGCGTGGTCAATAGCCAGCTTTCTTATGCCCGTGAAGGCACCTATGAACTGGTATTGACAGTGCCTCATGGTTGCAGCTTCACCCCCCCAGGCGGCGCTGAGACCGATCTGGACGTCTACCGCTTAGAGGTCACAACGCCTATCGCCTTTACCCGCCCAAGGCCCATTGTCGACGGCGTATTCGGCATTCCGACTCTGAGCGCTCAAAGCGACGGGACGACCACTTTTGTCTGGACCAAACCAGCCAGTTTGGACACCCCCGCTTTCGCTGACACCATGAGCTATCGGGTTGGCATCCGTGGGTCTTTTTTGAGCACCTCAGCGACTGTGGCAGGGGCACGCTTCACCACACAGCGCTTCAACACGCGTCAATTTTGCAAACACCCCACCCCCGGCCAGCCTGACGTGGTTGTCGACTGGTCGAATTACGGCACACCCAGCAGCAATCAATCGCCAGCGGTGCGTGTTTTCCCCACCCGCCAGGCTGGGTGGAACTCGTACACGCTGCCAGCCGACGTGGCGGCTGGTTTGACCACCCCTGCAGCAGTCAGTGCCTTTGTGCGTGGCTTTTTTGCTGACGCGGAAATTGTCTGGCTTGGCAAAGCAGGCTATAGCCCAAACGCGGTAGCCA
Source organism: Burkholderiales bacterium (assembly GCA_031376995.1). GTDB lineage: Bacteria > Pseudomonadota > Gammaproteobacteria > Burkholderiales > Burkholderiaceae_C > CANHBY01. Next base: position 5,905 of record JANMEO010000100.1, on the reverse strand, counting down.
CCACCAAGATTCAAGCGTTGATTCAACGTGACAACACCTACTCAGAATTGATCAACCGGGCCTCGATCTCATCGGGCGAGACCCTTTGGGTCAAGTATTGATCAGGAGCAGCCATGAACGATCCAACTTCTCGTCAAGTTCAAACCGGCACTCGCTGGCAGTTAGGGTGCTGGGCGCTGTGGGCCATAGGTTTTGTAGCGGCCTGCGGTGGAGGTGGCGGGAGCGACGATGTCGCTGTTGCACCCACCCTCACCACACCCGTGACTTCTCCTTCAGAAGTGGCCACCAATCTCGCCTTGCTGGGTGAGCTTGCCGCCCCTGCAGACCTGCCGAGCACAGCCTCTGAAGCACAGGCTGTATTGACAAGCTGGTTGCCGCCCGACAGCCCGGAGGGGCTGTCAGCGAACTTCCCGCCCGAACTGTTGCCTCCGGTTTAACACCCCCTGGGCGCTGGGTAAACCTGGCGCCCATCCATTTTTTGTGAGAATTGATGAATAATTTCAAACACATGCGAGCCTCGAGAACAGCTCGTTTCATTCACGGGTTTTGCTTGTCAGCCACCGCCGTACTGATCACGGCTTGCGGTGGTGGTGATGACGGTACCAAAGATATGGCCAACACCAGCTTCTAGCGTCGAACAGCCCTGCTTTGTAGGTATTCACGGTTAATCCGTGTACAAATCAAGTTCGGCTATTTTCATAGGCTCAGATTGTCAGCCCTGCCTGCGTAAGGTCAGTTACAAAGGTGAAAAAGCCTCAAAACCTGGATGGCAAGCGTCAGTCAATTCACGCAAGTCAGCAGGTTGCAACTGAGACCAATCTGACTTTGCCACGTTCATGTTCATTGACATTTGATCAAGCCAAGCTGCGTCTATATCAACTCCAATAAATTCAAATAGTCGTTCAATAGATTGCTGCGGGCTGGTACAAAAATCTTCATAATGCAAAGTGAGCAAAGCGTTGGGACCCAAATCGCTCAATTCTGCAACGCCATTTCGAATTTCACCAGACCAATAATGGCCACAAAGGGGCAACCCGACGTCATAATTTAAAAAAGCCTCGCGATCAAAACGCTCTGGTAAAAATGGCACCAGATCGTCAGGTAGGTCTTCTACATGACGGCGATCTTGAGATACCCACGGGTCTACGCCCAGCACTTCTGTGAGGTGCATGGCAATAAATGCCATGCGAAAACCCAGGTGGTTGCGCATAGAAATTGCGCAATTGCGACCATCACGCACCAGGTGCACAAAACGGGCTTGGGGGAAATTTGCACGCAAACGAGCCACCAAACGCAAAGAACCCCCAGAGCGCTCGACCCAAATTTTCTTACCCAAACGCTGCATTAACCAACAAAATAAATTTTGATAATGATCACATACCAGCGCTGAGGGTTGTTTAAGCACAAATCTCTCAAGGTCATCAAATAAATCTTCTGATGCCTCGCCAAGATGGGGCAGCGTGGTTTGCAAAACAGCTGGAATGCCTGTTTCTGCTGTAAATCGCTGACCATGGCCGGGTCTGTAAAGTACTTCGTTCATCATCACTCCATGGTGAGTCATGGTAGCCAGCTTAGGATGAATACCAGCAATGATTAACCAAAACTCGGCTCCTGTGATAGGTCTCACAGGGAAACTCTCCGCAATGCGCGTACCCAGATCTGTGATGAATGTGAAAAATTCAGACAAGCTCAGCAAACTTGGATGAGAATTGACTATTTTTGAGAGCAAAGTGGAGCCACAGCGGCCTGTGCCAACGATAAAGATAGGGGTAGGTTGATTCATATCATCGAGCAAGGGGTAAGCTGGCACGTTCTTGATCAAGCATGTCAAGATACATTTGTGTCATTGGCTTTAAGGGAATCGATTTGTGCTGAAAAAAAGCATGACCGGCTTCTACCATGGCTCTTTCGGTACGTGTACGGTCGAACTTCTTATCACCAATAATGTAAGAGCCATAAAAATCTAACCGCTTGTCAAATTGACGATCTAACCAAGAAAATTCTGAATGGTCGCCGGTGAATATAGGCTTACCCAAGCCCACAATTTCATATACTGAATTGATGGATTCGCCAACGCCAGGTGGCATGGGATGGGTCAAATGAAAGACGCCTTGCATATTGGTTTTACCAATGCTAACAGCCTCATAGGCTACGGCGTCTACACTGACAAGATTCAAATGCCCATCAGAATCCGCTCTTAGTTTCAAAGGCACACGATCCAGCAAGCCTTTTTGTGTGCGATCAATCAAGCCACGAAATTGTCTTGATTGGCGAACAAATCCGTAATATCCTGAAAAATTAATGGCACCAAGTGTGCGGCTATGCCCCACTACAATGCTAGGGCGAAAAATACGGGTTTTCAAAAGAGACTTCCCAACCAAAGCCTCTGCGTCAATTTTGCTCTTCTCATAATGGTTATTTGATACAACATTAGTCAGCGATTTTTCCAAGATTAGACCATTTGATCGACCCGAAACATAGGCCGTACTAATGTAATTAAAAAATTCGACACCCAATAATTCAGATAACTCAAGTACATTTTTTGTTCCGTTGATGTTAATACATCTAATATCATCCAAATAACGATCCTCATATTTCAAAGAGGCCGCAGAGTGCCACACCTGTGAAATGGGAGGGATTTTTCTAATCGCTGAAATCCCACAGCTTTTCTCAGTTACATCACCTTCTATAGCATGACAACGCGGTAACTCACTTAATATATCAGCAGCATCATATAAACGCGCCACTTTTTCTAAAGTTTTGTGAAAACGTTCGCGAGCATCAACAGTGCCTGGGCGAACCAAAGCAATAATATCACTATCGTCTTGCCTTAACAACTCTAAAACCAGAGCAGAGCCGACAAATCCCGTTGCCCCTGTAACCAAATGCGCCATAGTCAAACCCTTTATTCATTGAATAAATAATCAATCACCTGATTCACGCAAATATCGACAGAATAAACATCCGTCTTTAGTATTAAATCCGGTGAAACTGGCGGCTCATACACATCACCCACCCCCGTAAAATTAACTATTTCACCCTTTCTTGCTTTTTTATACAACCCCTTTACATCCCTCATCTCACACGTTTCCAAGGCACAATCTAAATAAATTTCCACAAAATTAGTACCAATTATTTTACGCGCTAAATTTCTATTTTCCTCAGCGGGTGAAATAAATGAACAGATGGCTGATATGCCAGCACTCCCATACAGTTTAGCCACCTCGGCAACCCTGCGGATATTTTCATTTCGATCTTCTTTTGAAAACCCCAAATCCCTACACAATCCATGCCTGACGTTATCTCCATCTAAAATAAAAGCGTAAAAACCTTGCATTAGCAATCTTTTTTGAAGCGCAGATGCCAAGGTGCTTTTACCTGCGCCTGAAAGACCCGTTAACCACAGCACTTTAGGGTTATTTTGAGGGCTTCTGAAATACTTCAAAGCCGTGTTGTCTGAACTCTCTTGCCAAACGACATGATCGGTAGGTGATTTATTCATTGAGTAGCTCATTTTGGCACTATTGAATAATGACAACACGAGGGCACTAAAAACCCGGGGCGATTGCTTGTAGCCACTTTCTGCTTGCAAAGCGGTAAATATTGACCCAAAATGGCTTTTTTTTGGCGCCCAAGGGGTTGTTTTGTACTTTTTTCATCGAAATTTCCGCCCCAGGTGGGGCAAAAAAGCATCATGCAATCGCCCTGACTAAAACCCCAATTTAAACATTAATGAAGCAGGGGAGTACATCACTGATGCTCTCTTTGCACATACCGCAGGCTTTCTGACGCGAGTCAGCAACATAAATAGCAAATCAATGTTATTTGATTGGGATTAATTGATCCCAATCCGTCAGTATTTCCCCAGTCGCATGTGATCAAGTACCCGTGCCAAGGTTCGGTCAACTGAGCGATCGGCTGACCGAGCTGAACCCGCCTGTCAAACAACCAGGGTGATCGCATGAAGCAAATCCCATGAAGGCAATGTTTAACCCAATTTGGCGTAAAAAATTGACATTTGGTGGCAATCATCTTCCATTTCTAGCCAACAAGGGCGAGGTACCAGTACCCCGCCTCAGTGATAGTCCTGGGCTTACATAATGAGCCACTCTATAACCTTAGATGCCGGTTTTAGGTTGATACGCTTCAGAAGAAATACGGCCACGGGGTACGCTCCCACGTCGAATCACAGCCATCGTGAATCCAGCGCTGCATTGGCTCGGCGCTATTGACACAGAAATCGAATCTCAGCAGAAGGAAGGCGGCATGATCGCCATCATGATCAATTTCTGGAATTAATTCAGAATGCTAGGGGCTGTTCGGAAAATCCTCGCCAGCCATAAAATGGCCTCTTGAAGCGGTCTGCGGCGTTGAAATGCTCACAACACCCATAGGTATTGCCGTGCTTTTCGCCTTGCAGCCCGCTCCAAGAGGCCATTTTATGGCTGGCGAGGATTTTCCGAACAGCCCCTAATGATATTGCCACAGCCTGCGCTCCATCACACAAACCCTTAAATGGGGGGATGACACAATTCCGGCAAATCCCGCACACTCATGGTACTTTGTATCGCCTGCCGGAGTTTTCTGATGCCATTTAAGCTTCATCGTCCTTCATTCGTAAAAAATACGCCCCTGCTTAATGCGCTCACCTCCAGAGGCTCACGCGATGCTGATCGCAGCTCGACCACTTCAGAACTCCCCCCTGTCGCAACAAGCCCCGCCCCTTCCATCATTGGAAGATACGCATCCCGGGTGACCCTCCTCAGGAGGATAGCCACCCAGCAAGCGGCCTCAAATCACCGAACAGCCTCCCCCGCCCCTTCAAACGTTGCAACCGAGACCGATCCAAATTTGCGAATTACGCCTTCAGTGTCGTCGTTATCGCCTGAAGATAGCATCTCGCCACCTTTGGGCTCATCTGATTCAGTCACCAGTTTGAACTTTCAAGCAAACCACACCGTCGATGATGCTTCTTTGCCGCTTGGGGAGGAGCGCATAGCTGTAGATCCTCATGTGGCCCTAAAAGATGAGCTAGTTGCGCTCGGGGAAATCCCAACAATGAACACTGACAGTGTGAGCCAGAGGGAAGAAGCGATGAGACGGCTCAATAATTTGAGCACTCCGCCGAGATCACTTGAAGCTTGTACCGAGCTGCTTGAGCAATTACAAGAGTGCTCTGATGCAGGTGAGATTCAGCAACAAACCTATCGCGCCTATGCTGATGGATTAGCGGCTATTCATTTAAGTCACTCCGATCGTAACCGGATTGCCCCCCAACTTTCTGGAGTGGCACCGGGGTCGGAATATTTAGATGTTTTTAGAAATTCCTTCGATATGAGTGATCAAATAAGGCAGAGCTGGCAACTCATAGAATGGATAGAGGCGGGCCTCATTTTGCCCTTGCCGATCCAATCGCGTTTCCAGGTGCTGCAACAGCAAATTCAACGTACTATGCAGATGAACGATGAACTAAGTCGGAGCGTGATTGCAGAGATGCGGAATGAAGGAAATATGTTCCAACCGTCAGAGAGACACCTTCACGCTATAACTGCGCTAGGAGCAAATATTCACAACATTTTCCACCAGCTGCGAGAAATAGTTCAGGCAATTCCAACACCATATTTGCCCCGTTAATATTAGGGGGTGTTCGGAAAATAAATCGGAGAAAATTGGCGGATTTTGAGGCTGCAGATGCAAGAACGCCATGCCTTGAGTGACGAGCAGTGAGAGCGGTTGTCCGGGCTGATACCAAGAGGAGGTCGGCGGCGACCCGGGGCAAGTGAGAGGCGGTTTTTAGATGCGTTGATGTGGATCGCAACGACGGGTTCGCCATGGCGGGATTTGCCAAGTGCTTTTGGAGCGTGGAACCTTGTGTATCAACGGTTTGCGTACTGGTGCAAGAAAG
>JANMEO010000075.1:0-2023 GCA_031376995.1 Burkholderiales bacterium | reverse complement strand
CAACCTGGCGGAATTTGGGTTCTGTTGGGTAAGCGTTTTCAACGACGATAGGCCATTGATTTAATTGGGGTTTATATCGCAATAGTTTCTTATTTTAAAAGGGCCGTCACCCATTGGGTGCGATTGCCAAACTTTCGAAATCCAAGCCAGGCCAGGCTTGACCTTTTTGCCATTTTCAGGGTCAATTTGCCTGATGAGCATCGGTTGCCGCGTTTGAAAATAATTCCAGGTAGGCTGTTCGCAGGGCGCTCTTTTGCACTTTGCCCATGGTGTTTCGAGGCAGTTCGGCCTGGACCATGAAGGCTTTGGGGCACTTGAAATAAGCGAGTGACTTTTTCAAGCGGGTTTTCCATGAGTCTCGGTCAGACTCGCTCACCTCAGCACAGGCCACCACCACAGCCACGACCGCCTCGCCGAGGTCGGGGTGGGGTATGCCGATCACAGCGCACTCTAGCACCTTGGGCAGGGTGTTGATGAGGGCCTCAACCTCTGCTGGGTAGACATTGATGCCGCCCGTGATGATCAAGTCTTTAGAGCGGCCCACCAAGCTCAGGTAACCCTGCAGGTCGATCAACCCTAAATCGCCAGTTTTGAACCAGCCATCGGGTGTGAAGGCGGCTTGAGTTTGCTCGGAAAGACGCCAGTAGCCTTGGCACACGCTGGGCCCCCAAACTTCAACGTGGCCAGTTTCACCAGCCTGCAGCGTGGTGCCTTTGGCGGTGATTCGCAATTGAACTCCTGGCAGTGCCCGTCCAACTGTGCCAGCACGGCGTGCACCGTCACTGGGGCGACAGGGGTTGGAGCTCAACATCAAGGTTTCGCTCATGCCGTAGCGCTCTAAAATAGTGTGCCCTGTTCGACTGAAAAACTCGTTGAGTGTTTCAGGCCGCAAAGGGGCTGAGCCGCTGATAAAGACTCGCACCCCAGCACAAACCAAAGGGTTGAGTTCGGCCTGCGCCAACAGCCGCGTGTAGAGAGTGGGTACGCCCATGAACACGGTGGTGTGAGGCAGTTGCTCTAAGACCTTGGCGGGGTCAAATTGCGGCAGCCAGATCATGCGGCTGCCGCCGAGCAAGGCTGCGTGGCAGGCCACAAACAAGCCGTGCACATGAAACAGTGGCAAGACATGCATCAGTACATCGTCAGCACGCCAGTCCCAGTAGTCTCTCAAAATCAGGGCGTTGCTGAGCAAGTTGCCGTGGCTGAGCATCGCACCTTTGCTGCGTCCGGTGGTGCCGCTGGTGTACACAATGGCTGCCAAATCATGGGCGGCACGAGGCACCGGCGTGTGGCTGCGGCCGTGATGTGAGGCCCGTTGTAGCAAAGTGCCCGTGCGGTCGGTGTTGAGCGTGAACACATGCTTGACGCCTTGGCAAAAAGCAATTTGCGACATCAAACCAAAGTTGGCCCCTGTACAGACCAAAATATCGGGCTGGGCGTCTTCAATGAAAAACCGCATCTCATCGGCTTGGTAGCCCGTGTTGAGGGGCACAAACACCCCACCGGCTCGCAGCACAGCCAAGTACAACAACAGCATTTCGACCGATTTCTCCGTTTGTACCGCGACCCGTGCGCCTAGGGGCAGCTCTGAAAAGACCAATAAATTGGCGAGCATGGCGCTGGCCTCGTCGAGGTCGCGCCAGGTATAGACGCAGGGTTCACAGCCCACGACGCTGATGGCCGGGGTGTCTGTATCAAGAGGAAATGCATGACGCAATGCAGTGAATAAAGACGAGTCCATGGGGGGAGCTGAAAGTGAGTGCGCAGCCTGTGGGTCATCTCAGGCTGAGCTGCTGTCGCCTGAGATCCATGTGATTATGGTTTGGGTATTAGGGGCTGTTCGGAAAATCCTCGCAATACCTATAGGTATTGCTGTGCTTTTCGCCTTGCAGCCCGCTCCAATAGACCATTTTCTGACTGACGATGATTTTCCGAACAGCCCCTAGGCGCTGATGGGTTGCCAGGCCCTAGCACCCCGTCTCAGTGAATTTCTGACCTTACGCACTCTCCCATGAAGAAAACT
>JANMEO010000063.1:0-12725 GCA_031376995.1 Burkholderiales bacterium | reverse complement strand
CTACAACACGCAGGCGCAGGCCAAGCGAGAGGCGCGCGCCCAGGCCTTCAAGGCCTGGGACAGGGTGAGCTGCGCGTCGATGATGGCCTTCCTGGCAGCCTGAGATTGCGTGGCAATCTGCGTTACAAAATCGCTTGTCCCACCCCCAACAAGTTGACAGTACCGCCGCCGACAAGGCAGAGATTTGTTCGACGACCTGCATCAGTCCGTGCTGGCTTGGATCAATAAAACTGCCCCGCCAAGTCTGGTGCCTACAGGCTAACCCTCAGCCGCGCATTTCACCTTGTTTTCGATGGAAGCTTAACGCTTCGTTTACCCCTGCGCCTGGGGGGGAATACGTACGCCGTCGTGGGCCAGCTAGACCATGATGCTCGCGACGCGCAAACGGCAGGTTTTTATGCCGCTGGCCGACATCACAAGTCTTGAACGATCCAAGACCGCTCAGCCCGTGAGCCGCTCTAACGCCTCGCGGTATTTGGCTGCCGTGCGCTGGATCACCTCGAAGGGCAATGTGGGGGCCGGGGCCTGCTTGTTCCAAGGCAGCCCGTTGACGCTCGCAGACTCAAGCCAGTCGCGCACAAACTGCTTGTCATAGCTGGGGGGGTTGCGCCCCTGGATCAGGGCCAACTCATAATCTTCAATGGGCCAAAATCGTGAAGAGTCGGGGGTGAGGATTTCATCCATCAAGGTCAAACAACCCTGCGCGTCAAGCCCAAACTCGAATTTGGTGTCGGCAATGATGATGCCCTTGCTGTGCGCGATGGCGGCGGCTGCGCGGTAGAGATTGATCGACACCTCACGCACTTGCTGCGCCATGGGCACACCAATAATTTCACTCATGCGTGCAAAGGTGATGTTTTCGTCATGGTCGCCGACCTCAGCTTTGGTTGCGGGGGTAAAAATAGGCTCAGGCAAGCGCTCGGCATTGCGCAAACCTGCGGGCAAAGCAACGCCGCACACGCGTTGATGGACTTGATACTCTGCCCAACCACTGCCAGCCAAATAACCCCTCACCACAGCCTCTACAGGCAAAGGTTTGAGCCGTTTGACCAACATGGCACGGCCACGCACCTGCTGGCGCTCAGGCTCACTCACCACGCTCAAGGGGTCATCCCCAGTTAAGTGATGAGGCACCAGATACCCCAAACGCTCAAACCACCACAGAGCCATCCGTGTCAGCAAAACCCCCTTGCCCTCAATGGGCTCGCCCATCACCACATCAAACGCACTGATTCGGTCTGTTGCGATCATCAAAATGCGATCGTCACCCACGGCGTAGTTGTCACGCACCTTGCCTCGGGCCAACAGCGGCAAAGAGGTGATCGAGCTGGTCAACAACGAAGGCGGCATCACCAACTTAAACCACCGACTGAGCTAACTCGCCCTTGACGTAGCGCTGCGCCACTTGGTGCAAAGTCAAGGGGTGGATTTTGCTGGCTTGGCCTTCGCAGTTGAACTCGAGATAACGCTGCTTGCAAATGGCTTTGGCCGCTTCGCGAGCAGGTTTGAGGTACTCGCGAGGATCAAACTTATCGGGGTTTTGCGCAAAAAAGCGGCGGATGGCGGCTGTCATGGCCAAACGCACATCGGTGTCAATGTTGATTTTGCGCACACCATGCTTAATGGCTTCTTGAATTTCAGTCACTGGCACGCCGTAGGTTTCTTTCATATCACCGCCATACTTTCGGATTTCGGCAAGCAGATCTTGGGGCACACTGGAGCTGCCGTGCATCACCAAGTGGGTATTGGGAATGCGGCGATTGATTTCTTTGATGCGGTCAATGGCCAGGATGTCGCCGGTGGGCTTGCGGGTGAATTTGTAGGCGCCATGGCTGGTGCCAATGGCAATGGCCAGGGCATCGAGCTGAGTGCGCTTGACAAAGTCTGCGGCTTGCTCAGGATCAGTCAACAATTGCTCGCGGGTCATGGTTGCATCGGTGCCATGGCCGTCTTCTTTGTCGCCGCGCAGGGTTTCTAGCGAGCCCAAGCAACCCAGCTCGCCCTCGACCGTCACGCCCAGGGCATGGGCCATATCAACCACTTTGCGCGTGACCTGCACGTTGTATTCAAAGCTGGCGATGGTTTTGCCGTCCCCCTCTAACGAGCCGTCCATCATCACTGAGCTAAAGCCCAGGTTGATCGCGCCTTGGCAAACTTCAGGGCTTTGGCCATGGTCTTGGTGCATGACCAAGGGGATATGCGGATAGGCCTCTACAGCAGCTGCAATCAAGTGCTTGATAAATGCTTCACCGGCATATTTGCGAGCGCCTGCGCTGGCTTGCAATATCACCGGCGCACCCACCTCATCAGCAGCAGCCATCACGGCCTGTACCTGCTCGAGGTTATTGACATTAAAAGCAGGGATGCCATAACCATTTTCAGCGGCATGGTCGAGCAGTTGGCGCATGGATACGAGTGGCATGGTCAATCTTTCAGTGAGACAGGCGTAAAACCGAATGAACCGCAACACCGCGGTGTGAAATACCCCTCGTAACTGAAGAGGGGTAAGCATGGGAGCAAAGGAAATTGTAGCCATAGTACGGTTCTCAACCCCGCCGCCACACCGACTGCACAGAACTTGGCGCGGAGAAATAAGCCCAAAGCCCCTTGTTTTTCTTGAGCGCTGCAGGCTCTGGCGTGCAGGACACTGTCTGAGCCCAATGGAAAACGGATCTGCGGCAAAGAAAGACCTCTTATCAATAATGGATATGCTTGCGATTTGCGCCCTGCAGCCCCATCCTCGGATCGATTCATCAACGCAGCATTTTCAATTCCGATGGGTATACCCATAGAAGTTCTACCACTGCGAAAGTCTGATCATGGCCCGAGTTGACTTGAACGCAATGACCCTGTGGATCACCGCTGCCGCGGTACAACACCCGCATACTTTGTTGGACGAGGTGATGACACGCACAGGTGTCAATCGGGCGAGTGCTCAAAAGGCCTTAAAAAAACTCATGCTGCTGAATTGGGTGGTCAACACGGGCACGCTACGCCGTGCATACCACCAACCTGGCTTGCTGCGCCAAGTGGTGCGCCGCTACGAGCTGGCTGGATTGTCTGAAGACCTTCCGTGGTCACAGGATTTTTCTCCATTTTTTGATCTACCTCCTGAAGTGCTGCGGATGACACAGCATGCGTTTTGCGAACTGTTGAACAATGCCATCGATCACAGCGAAGGCAGCAACGTGACGGTATCGTTGCGTCAAACGCCCAGCCAGGTGCAATTGTTGGTGTCTGACGATGGCCGCGGTCTGTTTGACAAAATCAGCCATGTGTTTTCAATTGGCGACCCCCACGCGGCCATGTTGGAACTCAGCAAAGGAAAACTGACCGGCCAGCCACTGCGACACACAGGCAGGGGTTTATTTTTCACGTCCAAACTGGCCGATGTGTTTGATCTGCATGCCAACGATGTAGCCTTCCAGCATCGCGAGTGGAGCCGTGCCGGTTGGCTCCCAGGCCGGGCCTTGAGGCACCAGGGCACGTCGGTTTATTTTTCAATTGCGCTAGACACTGAACGTACCCTAGACGCAGTTTTAAAATCGTTCAGCGTAAGCGGCCAAAGCTTTGGCTTTGAGCGCACCGTGGTGCCGCTGCGCTTGGTGTCAAATGCCCAAAGTGGCCTCGAGTCTCGGGCCCAAGCCCGCCGCATCGCTGACCGGCTGAACCAATTTCAACGCGCTGAGGTCGACTTTGAAGGCATTCTTTGTGTTGGACACAGCTTTGTGGACGAGCTCTTCAGAGTCTTGGCCCCTCAATACGCCCAGACTGAGCTGGTGCCTGTGAACATGTGCCCCGCTGTAGCGGCCATGGTTCACAGTGTGATGCCGCACGAGGCCTTATAACCCTCGTGCTTGACCACAGTAGCGGACAACTGCTGCTTCCAGTTTCAGCACTCAGTTCGCGTTGAGCGCCGCCACAAGACCACCAGGGCCGTCAAGCACAAAAGCAGCAAGGTGGGGTCTGGGCGCGAGCCTTCTGCAGAAACCAACGAGCACCCACCAGAACCCACATTGGTATGAACCGTTTCAACCTTGGGCGCCGGCACATTGGCCAGCAAAGCCACTTGAGACAGACTGCTAAGGTTGGTGGTGATCAACAAATTTTCACTGATTGCAGCCAATGAAACGGGTCGATACGTGACGTCCAAGACACACGAGGCACCGGGGGCCAACAACAGTGGCACGGCAACACATCCAGGCTGCATCGACAACGCCGAAGAAAAAATCCCGCTGCTGGTTGAGAACCCGCCCAGGGCCAAAGCCATGGTGCCGGTGTTGGTGAGCGTCAAGGGCACGGCGGCCGTGGAGCCAACCGGTGTTTGTGCAAACGTCAAAGACAAGTCCACGCCCAAGGCATTTTGCGCCAAGCCATACCCACGGCCGCTCAAGTCGACGGGAGTGGGGGCCACCCCCGGCGAGCGAATCACTAAACTGGCACTGCGAGCCCCAATCACGCTGGGGGCCATGGCGACCGTCACCGTGCAAGTGGCTGAGGCTGCAACGGTGGGCGTAGATAGGCACGTTCCGCCCAATACAAACTCACCCTGCTCTGCACCCAGGGCCTGAACTGCGCTGATGGTGGCGGCCGTGCTGGTACTGGTGTTCCTGAGGGTGAAAGTTTTTAGGCTTGAAACGCTGCCCACAGCGATGTCTGCGAACACACCGTCTGGCGTAGTGTCCCAGTCAAGCACAGGTGCTGAAATGGCGCCCAGCCCATTCAAACCTACCTCATGGGGCGAGCCTGGCGCATTAGATGCCAATCTCAGCAATCCTGACAAGGGAGTCGCATTGGTGGGTGCATACGACAAGGTCACCGTGCAAAACCCACCGGCTGCAACACTGCTACCGCAGTTGTTGGTCTGCGACACCCCAGTTGCATTCAAAAGCCCAAGACTTGTCACGTTCAAGGCAGAGCCACCGACATTGCTCAGGCGTACCTGGCGTGCTTGCGCAGCCCCCCCCAAGGAGGCACGTACAAAATCAACAGCATTGGGCGTCCAGACCACAGAGGGAGCCGCCACTGCAAGACCTCGCCCTAAAACAGGCAGGGTCACAACACCCACGACACCATTCGAAATGATGCTCAGGTGAGCCACCTTGGCCCCTTCAGAGGCGGGTCTAGAGACCATCGCCAGCGTACAGCTCCCCCCTGGGGCCACCGCCACGTTGAGCGCACAGCTACCACCTCCGCTCAAAAGAAAACTTGCAGCATCTTGGCCGCCCAAAGCCAGCGCTGAGAAGCTCAAAGCGGCAGAACCTGTGTTGGTCAGCGTTACGGTTTGCGAGCTGCTGGATGTATTGATGGCCTGCGCAGCAAAGGTGACTGCTGCAGCATTCAATGACACGACAGGTGAGGCCCCCGCCGTAGCCAAGCCAGTCAGGCTGACCGTGCTGGGCGAACCTGCAGCGTTGTGAGCCAATACCATCGAAGCACTGAGCGTGCCTGGCGTCAACGGCGTGAAGGTGACGCCCACCGTACATGACGACCCAGCGATCAAGCTGGCCCCACAGCTACCACCCGAACGAGAAAACTGGCTTGAGTCTGCGCCTTGCAAAGTGAACTCTGGCAAACTCAGAACCCCTGCGCCATGGTTGCTCAAAGTCACCGATTGGGTCGTGCTTGTTGAGCCCACCGAATGGCTGAAATTCAAGGATGAGGGTGAAATCGCCAAGACCGGCTCGGCAGTCACCGCCACCCCAGACAAGGGCACCAATGACTCCATTTGAGCCCCTGCCCCACCGCCGTTGTGAGTCAAAATCAATTGGCCTGATAAAGCACCTGAGACCCCTGGTGTAAAACCTATATGCACGGTACAAGAGGCCCCAGCACCTAGAGAGGCTCCCGACCCACAACTCCCCCCAGTGATTTGAAAATTCGGTGAACTCACAGACGGGGCACTCAAGGTTAGAGACCCATTGCCACCATTAGTGATACTCACAGATTGTGAGGCACCAGTGGCCCCAACCACATCTGCAGCGAACGACAATTTGGCGGGCACGACATTGGCCAAGGGTGCTGTCACACCCGACCCGGACAATGACAAAGTCAAGTTCGCAGGGGTTGAGCCCACGGTATAGCCAAAGACCAAAGTCCCGGCAGGACTGGCCCCAACTTGGGAGGGGCTGAACGTGACAATGGCCGTGCAACTTTGTGACCCAACCAGCGACTGGCCTGCCGCACAGCTTCCACCGGTGAGGCTATAAATACTGGGCGCAGCCGTCAAGCTTGTCAAATTAACCGTACCGCCCCAAGCTGTAAAGGTGACTGTGGCTGATTGGGTTAAGCCGACACCGGTGGGGGCGAAACTCAAAGAGGTAGGTACGGCACCGCCAACCGGTGGCGATACCAAATTAAGGCTCGGGGTGGACAAATAAACATTGATGTCAGAGAGGGTCTGGGCAGTAAGGCTAGAAAGAAATCCCATATTCCCAATGTTATTCAATATGGCGTTGTTTAAAGTTGTAGCTCCCATTGGCCCGGCAGCACGCCCCGCATTGTTCTGAAAAGAAGTCCCGCTTCCATGACAACCCCCAAATGCACAACTTAGCACATAAGAAGTTTCACCATCCACACCGTTACCCACTGGCCATGTTGAAGGAGGTGGACTCACAGCATGAACAGCAAGCAATGGAAAAAAACCAACAATCCCGGACAGAACCCAGCGCAAACGGATAAAAAAATCTGACTTCATTCGTATCCCCCTTACCCCACTTAAATAGCCAACCCGCTGGTGAACCCCAAATACATGGCGTTGAAGCCGCTGTGCCACAAAACACAGTGCCGTACAGCCACCTTGGCCCCTTGAGGCCGGCTTCGCTGATACACCCAACCCAAAAACAAAGCCGGCACCGCCACCCAAACTGCCAGGGCCCAAGACCTGAGAACCCCATGAGCGACTGCAAAGATCAGTGCTGTCGCCACGTTTGCCTGCCAGTAACCCCAGCGGCGTCGAAGCAAACCTTCTTGCAAACCCCATCGAAAAATCACCTCTTCACACAAGGGAGCAAATACACACATCAACACCCAGGCCCACGACAATGACATGCCGCAGGCGATGAAAAAAAGCAGACTCACATCGAGCCCATACATGCGTTGAAAATGGCGCTGCTGAACCGTCAACCTCATGGGCTGATTTTGAATCCCCCGAGGGTCGTTGGCCCCATCTCTTTTGTTACCAGTTGTACCAAAATGCGATGAATTGCCGCCTTTACGGAGAAAGTGGCGGCCCTTCGTCTTGAAGTCCCTTGCAGCAACGGTAAGGCGGGCGCAAGCTTCCTCACATTCGCCACCCGATGGAGAAGAAAATTGACAATGCCTGCGCCCCAAGCCCTGATAGCGCCACTGCACGACTTGTCAGCCTGGACGCGCTACTTTCAAAATGCTGAAATCCCCGTGCAGGCTGAGACCGCCCAGGCCATCGAAGACATGCGCGTCATTGAAGACAAAATGGACGCCAACATGATGGGTGACGTCATTGCGGCAGACCCCTTGATGAGCCTCAAGCTCATGGCCCACGTCTCGCGCCATCGCTCTGCGCGCATCGTGACCGACCCTGAAACAGTGACAGCTGCACTGGTGATGATGGGGGTTAGTCCCTTCTTTCGCCACTTTGGCCCTCAACCTGTGGTCGAAGACTGGCTTGCCGCTTCGCCGCAGGCTCTGGCGGGTCTGCATGGGGTGATACGTCGAGCCTACCGAGCGGCCAACCTGGCCCTGGGCTTTGCGGTACACCGGATGGACCACGATGCCGCAGTCATCTATCAAGCGGCCTTATTGCATGATTTTGCTGAGATGCTTTTGTGGTGCCACGCCCCAGCCCTGGCACTGCAAATTCAGGCTGCTCAACACGCTGACGCCAACCTGCGATCCGACATCATTCAACTTCAAATTTTGCACGTCGAGCTCGTCGAGCTGCAGCAATCATTGATGAAAGCCTGGCGTTTGCCCGAGCTGCTCATTCGCATCACCGACGACAAACACGCCGAACAAGCCAAGGTGCGCAACGTCTTGCTGGCCATTCGCTTGGCGCGGCACACCTCTCATGGCTGGCACAACGCTGCAGTGCCCGACGACATCGCAGACATTGCCCGCTTGCTCAACCTGTCAGCTGATGCAGCACTTCAATTGGTCACTGACATCGAGCGGAGTTAATTCAGCTGCTTGCTGCTTGTACACCCCCCTTTGAACTGAAGATGCTGTGTTAGCGGGTCGCATCAGGCAGAAGCTGCCCAAATATTTTCTGCATACTGAGCGTTTGCCCGCGCAAAATGGCCAAAGACAAAACCCTCTACACCTGCACTGACTGTGGGGACAGCAGCCCCAAATGGCTGGGCAAGTGCCCTAGCTGTGACGCCTGGAATACACTCATCGAGTCAACAACACAGGCGCCATCAAAAAACCGTTTTCAGTCGCTGGCCGGGCCTCAGCCGGTCACCACACTGAGCCAAATCGAAACCACCAGCATCGACCGCATCCCCACAGGCCTTGAAGAGCTCGACCGGGTGCTGGGCGGGGGTATCGTGGCCGGTGGCGTGGTATTGATCGGCGGCGATCCTGGCATCGGCAAGTCAACCCTTTTGTTGCAGGCCTTAGACGCCCTCTCGCGCCAAGTCACGGTGCTCTATGTCACAGGCGAAGAGTCTGGGGCACAGGTTGCTTTGCGAGCCCGGCGCTTGGGGCTGAACAACTCCCAGGTGCGCGTTGTGGCAGAAATAGCCCTTGAGAACATTGTGGCCACGCTCAAAGTAGAACAGCCGACGCTGTGCGTGATCGACTCGATTCAAACCATTTATAGTGATCAACTCAGCTCAGCCCCTGGGTCCGTGGCGCAGGTGCGTGAGTGCGCCGCACAGCTAACCCGCTTGGCCAAAAGCCAGGGCGTGAGCATGGTACTGGTTGGGCATGTCACCAAAGAAGGCACGCTGGCTGGCCCCCGAGTCCTAGAACACATGGTGGACACCGTCTTGTACTTTGAGGGCGACACCCACAGCAGCTTTCGCCTCGTGCGTGCCATTAAAAATCGCTTTGGCGCAGTCAATGAAATCGGCGTGTTTGCCATGACTGAGAAAGGCCTCAAAGGGGTGAGCAACCCGAGCGCCCTGTTCTTGTCCACCCACGAGCACCCAGTGCCAGGGTCATGTGTGCTGGTGACGTTAGAGGGCACACGCCCCTTGTTGGTCGAGATTCAGGCCTTGGTCGACACCGGCGGGCCTATCCCGCGCCGCCTGAGTTTAGGCCTAGACCGTGATCGCTTGGCCATGATGCTGGCGGTCTTGCACCGCCATGCGGGCATGGCTTGCCTTGACCAAGATGTGTTTGTCAACGCCGTCGGCGGGGTGCGCATCACCGAGCCTGCAGCCGATCTGGCAGTGATGCTGTCTATCCAAAGCAGCTTGCGAGGGCGGGCCTTGCCCAGCGGCTTCGTGGCCTTTGGAGAGGTGGGTTTGGCCGGTGAGATCCGCCCCGCTCCCCGTGGCCAAGAACGCCTCAAGGAGGCCGCCAAACTGGGGTTTCGCGTGGCCATGGTGCCCAGAGCCAACGCCCCCAAAAAGCCCATTGAAGGGCTGACACTTCACGTCGTCGAACGCATCGAGCAAGCCATCGATCTGGCTCGCGGGTTTTAAGCTGGCTCGATATTCAATCGATTCATTGAGTCAATGACGATTGAAGAAATCCACTTAAACTCGCCGCATCGAGGGCTGAACCCAGTGTCCTTGGCTCAAGACAGACCTGCGCATCGTAAAATCGAACGCTACTTCAAACCCTGGGAGACCCGCCATGTCGATGGATGATCGCGATGGAAAGATCTGGATGGATGGCAAGCTCGTGGAGTGGCGCGATGCCAAAATCCATGTCTTGAGCCACACGCTTCATTATGGCTGCGGGGCGTTTGAAGGTGTGCGAGCCTACCAAACCCATCAAGGCCCAGCCATCTTTCGACTGCACGAGCACACTGAGCGGTTATTTAACAGCGCCAAAATTTTGCGCATGCGCATTCCCTTCAGCCAGGCTGAGGTGATCGAAGCTCAACGCACAGTGTTGCGTGAAAATAAATTGCAAAGCGGCTACCTGCGACCCCTCGTCTGGATTGGATCAGACAAGCTGGGCATCTCGCCCAAGGGCAATCAAATTCATCTGATGGTGGCCGCCTGGACATGGGGCGCCTATTTGGGCGAAGAGGGCCTGAATCACGGCATTCGAGTCAAAACCAGCAGCTACACCCGCCATCATGTCAACATCACGATGACACAAGCCAAGGCCGTGAGCAACTACACCAATTCAATCTTGGCCCACATGGAAGCTGCTGACGATGGCTACGACGAGGCGCTGTTGTTGGATGCTTCAGGCTTTGTGAGCGAAGGCGCTGGTGAAAATCTCTTTGTCATTAAAAACGGCGTCTTGTACACCCCAGACCTCTCCTCAGGCGCCCTCAATGGCATCACCCGCAACACGATTTTCGCGATTTGTGCCGATTTGGGCCTCAAAATTGTTGAAAAACGCATGACTCGCGACGAAGTCTACATCTGCGATGAAGCCTTCTTTACTGGGACAGCCGCCGAAGTGACCCCTATCCGAGAACTCGACCGACTGGCGTTGGGTCAAGGCACCCGAGGCCCGATCACCCAAAAAATTCAAAATGCCTTCTTCGACATCGTCAACGGCCGCAACCCCGCCTATGCCAAATGGCTGACTTTGGTATAAGCCCCCCATGAGCACATCCCACCCCATCGAAGTCACTGCCGCTGACCTGCAAGGCCCAGGCGTGGTGAGTTGCCCCAGCCCAACCATGAGCCTGTGGAGCAACCATCCCAAGGTCTACCTCGATGTGTTGACCACTGGTGAGGTTAAGTGCCCTTACTGCGGCACCACTTACCGGCTCAAAGCAGGCGAGCAGTATCAGGCTCACTGAACGCAGATCCGCATGAACAGGCCCGAGTTTGTCTTGACGCTGTCTTGCCAAGACACTCGAGGCATTGTCTCTGCCGTCTCCGGGGTTTTGTTTGATGCCGGCTGCAACATCGTTGACTCGCAGCAGTTCAGTGACGTGCAAAGCACCGATGGCACTGGCCTGTTTTTTATGCGAGTGCATTTTTCGGCCATGGGTGCGATTTCTGACATTGCCAGCCTGAGCGCCTTGTTCAAGCCTGTCAGTGAAACGTTCGACATGAACGTTCAATTTCATGACTTGAACCACCGCCCGCGGTTATTGCTGATGGTCAGCCAACACGGCCACTGCCTCAATGATCTGCTGTTTCGCCAGCGCTGCGGCCAGCTGCTGCTTGATATTGCCGCCATTGTCAGCAACCACAATGATTTTGCTGATCTCGCCGCCAGTTATCGCATCCCTTTTCATTACCTGCCATTACGGGGTGGCGCCCCCATGTTAGTCAAGCGAGCCCAAGAGCAAACCATTGAAGCGCTGGTTGACAGTCTGTCGATTGATTTGGTCGTTCTGGCGCGCTACATGCAAGTTTTGAGTCCTGAAATGTGCGCTTTCTTAAAGGGTCGCGCCATCAACATTCATCACAGTTTTTTGCCCAGCTTCAAAGGCGCCAAACCTTACTATCAAGCCCATGCACGCGGCGTCAAACTCATCGGCGCGACGGCTCACTACGTGACGGCTGAGCTCGACGAAGGCCCCATCATTGAGCAAGACGTAGCTCGGGTCGACCACTCACTCAATCCCGAAGACTTCACGGCCGTAGGGCGCGATGTCGAAAGCGTGGTTTTAGCCCGTGCGGTGCGCTGGCATATCGAGCATCGTGTGCTCATGAATGGTCACAAGACCGTTGTGTTTCGTTAGAGGTAACAGCCCTCAATATGCCCTCAAAGCTTAATTGGCTTCAATCAAAAAAAGGCGCCCCTCTCCTGCACTGACCTTGCCCCTGTTCAACGTAGTGCATAGCCACTCGGTTACGCTGCTTTCTTGGCCTGGCCTGCGCGCCACTTATCTTCGTACTTCATCGGACTGATAGATACCCAATACTTGTTTACTTAACAATCATTCCAGGCTTTTGATTGCAGGGCTGGTTGAGGGGGGCGCCTCTTTTTCTTGCTCCATATCGGGAGATCCTTCGTTTGACACCTCGTACATTTCGTTTGCCCCAAGTCTTCACAGCACAAGATGACGCAATTTTCAACGATACGCTGTCAAGCCTGTTGACACCGACGTCAAACTGACCCAGGCTGCCGATTCTGCGTGACCCAGCAAGGTGTTTCTGCAATCGTTGCTGGATGCGGGATGGCGGACCGTGATGGTGGGTCAGTCCGAAGTCGGCACGTGGGTCAAAATCGCGTCGGCGCCAACACTGGGCGCCAGCGAGCGTTGCAGTGGTCTTGACGTCGTGAACGACATCCCATCCGTCGCTCTTTGAATCAGGCCCCCCCGCCTTGTTGAGCCGCCCAAACTCCATCCCGCACTGTCCTCAAACTGTTAACCTTGTCTCAACCACGCCGCAAGTAGCACTCAGCCCCCCCAAATAGGTAGTTCCGCAGTGCAGGGCTGGGTGTTTAGAATTCTCCCTACCGCCGTTTGGACAGGCGTCCCTACGGAGTTCATGTTGTCTGCAGTATCCCCTTTGGACGCCTCGGCGTCCACGGCTGGCCCCTCGCCAGACCCGTTCCCCGCGCTCAAGGCCCTGTGCCTCATTGCCCGGCTTCACCACGTAGCGGCCGACCCCGCGCATCTGGCCCATCAACTGGGCTGGTCACCCAGCCAC
>JANMEO010000059.1:0-5604 GCA_031376995.1 Burkholderiales bacterium | reverse complement strand
CTCATCGTCTCTGGCATGACCAATCCGGCCAAGGTGCTGGGTTTCTTGGATCTCGCCGGCGCGTGGGATCCGTCGCTCGCCTTCGTGATGGTGGGTGCCGTTGCGGTCGCTGCATTCGCGTTTGCGTTGGCGAGAAAGCGCGCAGTGTCCTTCCTCGGCGCGGCCATGAAGCTGCCCAGCTCACGCGACATCGATCGCCGTCTGGTCATTGGCAGCGTGCTGTTCGGGATTGGCTGGGGCCTCGCCGGCTTATGCCCTGGGCCTGGGCTGGTGGCGCTCGGAATGGGAGAAATCAAGGCGCTGGTTTTCGTCGGGGCCATGCTGGCCGGCATGGGCATCTTCGAATGGGTCGAGCGACGCAAGCAGGCGTCGCCGTTGGACCTTGCTTAAAGACTCGCGATGAACGGCAATCTGGTTTGGCTTGCCACGCTGATAACGATCGCGCTGCTGTTCGGCTACGAAACGTTCGTGGCCGTGGCACAGCGCCGTCGGCCGGATCACATGGCACGCAGCGCACACGCTGTATTGCGTGAGGACTGGTTCAACGCAGTCTCGCAGCATGAGGGGTCTGAGATTTTGGCAGTCCAGACGCTGCGCAATTCGTTGATGTCGGCGACCATGACGGCTTCGACGGCTGTGCTGGGGCTCATGGGTACGGTGACCTTGGCAGCGCCCTCGTTGCGCCTGAGCTTCAGCGAGGCGGCCGTTTTACCAAATTTCACGCCAAGGCTGGTACTGGAGTTGCTGTTGCTCACATTGCTGTTCGCTTCGTTGGTCTGCTCAGCCATGGCGGTGCGCTACTACAACCACGTCGGCTTCATCAGCGGTATGCCTGTAGAGTCCAAATCGCGACAACGGTGGGCGCCTGCCGGTGTAGCCTATGTACGCCGCGCGGGGATCCTGTACAGCTGGGGTCTGCGACATCTGATCCTGGTCGCGCCCATCCTCGCGTCGCTGTTGCATCCGTTCGCCGGGCCGGTTGCGGCCGTGCTCGTGGTGGTGGTGCTGTCAGGGTTCGATCGCTTCGGCGCCCGTTGAGCGTCACGTCAGGTGGGCGCCTTGGCCAAGCACTCGTGAATTCGGCAATCGCGTGGGTGGCGTACATCAGGGCCAGGTTGCCACAGCATCTTCAGTTCCGACGGGTATAGAAAAAAGCACTCAGTGCCTCTTGGGCTCTCGCAAGCTTCCGGGTATCAAATCAAAGCGAAACAATCGACATTCGATGGGGCCGTTCCACATAGGCGTGCGCTGCGTTTCTTTCAACCTCATGGCTGAGGGCAGTTTCATGTCGGGGCTGAGAATGAAGGCGGTCCAACCGGCAGGGTGTTGCGTGTAAGCCCGTTTCCAGTGTGCAGCCAAGCGGCTGAAAAAATCAGTCGGGGTGTCTCGGTCTTGCGCTGAGGGGCGCATTGGTGAGGCAGCGGCACCGCGTGGTGCGATGCGCTCTCCGTAAGGTGGGTTGAGGATCAGGGTGCCTTGCAGGTGCGCAGGCAGCACCGGTGCTGGCCGCTCAAGCGCGTCACCTCCATGAAAAGCGATGCAACTTTCAACGCCTGCGCGCTGCGCGTTGCGGCGTGCAAAGTCAATCATTCGAAAGGCCACATCGCTGGCGATGATGGGCACAGGGCAAGGCAAAATGCGTGTGTGCGCATGGCTTTTAAGGCGTTGCCAATCAGCACGTTTTTCGGGGGTAAAAAAGGGCAGCAGGCGCTCGAACGCAAAGCGGCGCTGCAGGCCGGGTGCCATGTCACAGGCGATTTGTGCGGCCTCTATCACAATCGTGCCTGAGCCGCAGCAGGGGTCATGCAGGGCCCCACCGCCAGTCACTGTGCCGCGCCAGCCTGCGGCCATCAACATGGCAGCAGCCAAGGTTTCTTTGAGGGGGGCATCACCCTTGTCTAGCCGCCAGCCGCGCTTGAACAGCGGCTCTCCAGAGGTGTCCACATACAAGCTGGCATGTTCAGGCCCCAGGTGCAGTATCAAAGGAAGGTCAGCCGCTTGCGTGTCTACATTGGGCCGACGGCCCCTGGTTTCGCGCAGGAAATCGCAAACGGCATCTTTGACCCGCAGCGCCGCAAAATGCAGGCTTTTCAGTGGGCTGTGCTGTGCTGTCGTGTCCACACGCAGTGTGTGATCAGGGTTGATCCACTGCGTCCAGTCAACCGTGCGTGTGAGTTGGTAGAGGTCTTGTTCGTTGTGATAAGGGCCATGTGCCACCTCAACCAAAACACGTTGGGCCAGGCGAAGCTCGAGGTTGAGCACCATCACCTCGGTCACGCCGCCCTCCAGGGCCACGCCACCTCGCAGGGTTTGAGGGTGAGCTTCGGGCAAACGATGCTTCACCTCTTGAGCCAACAAGCCTTCAACGCCTGCCGCGCAGGGTAAAAAAATAGGGAGGCTCATCAGATTGCCTTACGCAGGGTGGTCGAGGGGATTCTCAAAGCTTCACGGTATTTGGCCACGGTCCGGCGGGCCACGTGAATGCCTTGAGCATCTAAGAGCTCTGCGATTTGGTTGTCAGAAAGCGGTTGATGGGGGTCTTCGGCTTCAACCAGTTGTTGAATCAGTGCTCGTACCGCAGTGCTGGAGGCGTTGCCGCCGGCTTCTGTGCTGAGCGACGAGCCAAAGAAATATTTCAGCTCGAAAGTGCCCATGGGGGTGGACATGTACTTGGCCGTGGTCACGCGTGAGATGGTGGACTCATGCAGGCCGAGTTCATCGGCGATCTCTTTGAGTATCAGGGGCTTCATGGCGAGCGCGCCATGCGTGAAGAAGTTTTTTTGCCGTTCAACGATGGCACGTGATACACGCTCGATGGTGTCAAAGCGCTGGAGGATGTTTTTCATAAACCAGCGTGCTTCTTGAAGCTTGGCGCTGAGGCCAGGGGCGCCTGCAGCATTGGGGTGTTGGGCTTGGCCGCGATGGTGCTTGAGTGCCTGGGCGTAGAGGTCGTTGATGCGCAGCTTGGGCATGACGTCTGGATTGAGCAGCACCTTCCATTGGCGTCCGCTTTTTTTGACAATCACATCGGGCACGATGATGTTGGCTTCGGCGTTTGAGAAGGGGCGGGCGGGTTTGGGCTCAAGGGCTCTGATCAGGGCTTGGGCTTGTTTGAGCAGCTCTTCATCCGCACCCGTGGCCAGCATGAGTTTTTTGTTGTCGCGTCGGGCCAGTAAATCGAGGTGGCTTTTGCAAATCAAGATGGCAACCACTTGGGCCTCACTGCGCAGCAAATGGCGCAACTGAATCACCAAACACTCGCTCAATGACGAGGCCCCGACCCCAGGGGGGTCCATGCTTTGCAGCCATTTCAGGGCGCATTGCAAGCGAGTGAGAAGGTCTTCATGCGAGGGCTCAGTGTCGGTGAGCTCAGCAGCAATGTCGGTGAGGCTGTCAGCCAAATAGCCATCTTCGTTGAGGGATTCAATCAATATGTGCAGGGCGGCACAGTCTTCGGGTGACAAGCGCAGATCTTGAAGTTGCGAGCGCAGGTGATCTTGCAAGCTCAACGCTGCAGGAGCGCGGTCTTGTGAGTCCAATGACTCAAGGTCGTTGTTGGTGCTGGCTTTAGAGGGGGTTTCGTGGATGCTGTCAAAGTCATCACGTTCTGTGCCGTTTTCCCAGTCATTGTGCTCAACGGTATCAAAATTGGTGCTGTCGAGGGCCGTCAAGTCGGCTTCGTTGGGGTTGTCGTCAACGTTGGTGGGTTCGTTGGCGCGTTCAGACTCGATCTCGCCCGAGCGCTCTGCGGGGGATAACCGTTCGCTCAAGGCTTCGGGTAGCGGCTCAGGCTCTTCATCGACTTCTAAAAACGGGTTTTCATCGAGCATCAGCTCAATTTCTTGTTGAAGCTCGAGCGTAGAGAGCTGTAGCAGGCGAATAGACTGCTGTAGCTGGGGCGTTAGGGCCAAATGCTGGCCAATTCGTAACTGGAGGGTCGCCTTCATGGAGTGAGCTCTGTCTTACATGCGAAAGTGCTCGCCGAGATAGACCTTTCGGACATCAGCGTTATCAACGATGTCAGAGGGGGTGCCTTGGGTGAGAACCCGGCCTTCACTGATGATGTAAGCGCGGTCACAAATGCCAAGGGTTTCGCGCACATTGTGGTCGGTGATGAGCACGCCAATGCCGCGGTTTTTGAGAAAACCGATGATGCGCTGAATTTCGATCACGGCAATCGGGTCAACCCCTGCAAAAGGCTCATCAAGCAAAATGAAACGGGGTTGTGTGGCCAACGCCCGCGCAATCTCGACCCGTCGGCGTTCGCCACCCGACAAAGCTGGGGCTGGGCTGAAGCGAAGTTTTTCAATGCTCAGATCATGCAAGAGCTCGTTGAGTTGAGCGCGCAGCAGGGCTTCGGGCAAGGGCCGGCCGTCGGCGCCATACTGTAGCTCTAGCACCGCACGAATGTTTTCCTCGACGTTAAGCTTGCGAAAAATCGAAGCTTCTTGGGGCAGGTACGACAGGCCCAAGCGAGAGCGCTTGTGAATGGGCAGCCGCTCGGCACGTTGTTCGGCAATGGTGATCTCGCCCGCATCAGCCCGAACCAGTCCTACGATCATGTAAAAACTGGTTGTCTTGCCAGCCCCATTGGGGCCCAGCAGGCCCACCACTTCACCGGCCTCGACAGCCAAACTCACATCTTTAACTACCATGCGCGCGCCAAAACTTTTTTGTAAACCTTTTGCACTCAGGCGGCTGGGTAGGCTAGCCACTAGGGGTGTCATGGTTGCTCACCCTCAGGTCGTGGCGGGGCCGAGGCCGAAGGGGCGGCGGCGGGGGGCGCGGCTTCGCGAGGGGCCAGCGTGACACTGACCCGCCCTTTGCCGGTAGGGGCCGCACCTGCCGCCCCTACCGGGGCAGACGTGGAGGCGCTGAAAAATTCAGCCTGACTGTTATAGACAAGCAGCGCGCCTACAATTTCGTCAACCACCACATCACCTAAAAGTCGGCGTGCGGTAGCGCGATTGATAAATCGCACGGTATCGGTTTTCTCATCGTATTCAAGCCGATCCGCACGGCCTGCAATCGACTCGTTGGGCTTGTCTCGATTTTGGCGGAAAGAGGCTTGCTTGTCAGTTGAGCCATAGGCGGTTGCAAGCCTTGAACCATTGGCTAAATCTCGAATTTCAACGCGATCAGCCTCGATCAATATCGAGCCTTTGGTGATGATCACATTGCCATGAAAGAGCACCACCATCTTGGCAAAATCAAAGGTTCCTTGCCGATCTGCGGTGAGGTTCAGGGGTTTGAACCGGTCGCCCTGCTCGGCAAGCACAGGTCCAGGCGAGATTGCCCCCAACAAAAGGGCTAACAACAGAAGAGGTCGGAGGGTTGCATTCATAAAGGCACAAAACTTGCATCCGATTCTATCTCTGCTGGATCTGTATGAAGACGGCATGATGCGGGCAATTTGCCCAGCTTTGAGCAAAAGCTCTTCACTC
Organism: Burkholderiales bacterium; assembly: GCA_031376995.1. Taxonomy (GTDB): domain Bacteria; phylum Pseudomonadota; class Gammaproteobacteria; order Burkholderiales; family Burkholderiaceae_C; genus CANHBY01. The sequence goes on along the minus strand of JANMEO010000059.1, from coordinate 160 downwards.
CCTTTGCCAACACTGCATCTTCAGTTCCGAGGGGTTTATACCCCTCGGAACTGAAGATGCAGTGTCCCTGGGCCGTTTGGACAATGAGTCTGCAGCGTTGCAAATGCTCGCAATACCAAATGGTATTGCTGCGCTTTGCGCCTCGCACCCTCACAGCCCA
>JANMEO010000031.1:0-8809 GCA_031376995.1 Burkholderiales bacterium | reverse complement strand
CCACTGGCACCCCAAGTGAGCACCTCGGCCCCACCCATGCCAGTGGTAGGCTTTTACAAACACCCGCTGCTTTAGCTTCCCCACGCCATGTCAAAGATCGAAGACCTTGCAGAAAAGATCGAGCAATTATTGCTTCGCCATCAAGAAGTCTTGCGCAGCCAGCGATTGCTCGAACAACAAGTGTCGACGCTCACTCTAGAGCGAAACCACCTTCGCTCGCGCGTGCAGGCCGCACGCCTGCGCATTGATGCACTCATCAATGAGCTGCCCCAATCCAATGACACCACGGATCATGAAACAAATTGAAGTGAGCATTCTCGGACACAGCTACATGCTTGGCTGCCCTGAAGGAGGCGAAACCTCTCTCCTCGAAGCGGTGAGCCTTGTCGATCGCGAAATGAGCACGATCCGTGATACCGGCAGAGTCAAAGCTCGAGAGCGAATTGCTGTTTTAGCCGCCCTCAACCTGGCCTTTCAGCTGGTCGAAGATATGAGTAAAACCAACCTATCAAGAGCCGTGCCCAACGAACTGGCGCCAAATGCTGAAGAAGTCACAGCATTGATCCGCCGTATCGATCTGACCCTTCAATCGGGCGAACCCGTAGTCTGAATTTGCGCCAGCAGACGTAGAATGGCCAGTCCGTTGTATTCGCGTGGGTTTTATATTTCCTTGAACCGATGCTCTTCTGAGCCAGGGCTTGGAACATTGCCAGGCCGGCGTGATCGTCTCGCGTCAGATGAACCCAAGGCTTGGCTGACCTCGCCCACCTGAATCCCCCTGGGTTCAGGAATGCGACCCATGGTTTACAACGGACACCCTCAAAGCCCCGTACGCCCCAGCTCCAAAATCTTGCAACTTTGTAAGAGGTTCTATTTCAGCCCACTGAAGGATCAACCATGGATTTAACTGAAAAGCAGGGCGCATCAGACATCATCATCCTCCCCATCCGTTTCACAGGCACAGGCAGCGAATACTTTCGCATCTGGATCACTAACTTGTTGCTCATTGTGCTGACCCTGGGCCTCTACACTCCATGGGCAAAGGCAAGGCGCATGCGTTACTTCTGGGGAAACACCCTGGTTGATGGCGACGCACTGGGGTTCCATGGCGACCCCAAACAAATGTTCAAAGGCTGGGCGCTGATTTGCCCGCTATTTTTCATCTACAGCTTTGCAAGCGATTTCTCCATCCTTGCAGGCATCGTGGCCTTTGCGGTCTTGGCAGCCATTTGGCCCGCACTGATGCGCTCCTCCATGTGTTTTCGGATGGGAAACACCAGTTGGCGTGGACTGCGGATGCGGTTTTCAGGGTCACTGCGTGACGCCTACAGGGTGTACATGCCACTGTTGCTCATGCTGGTACCTTTTGCTGTGTTGGCCCTTTGGCAACAAGATACCCTTGCCAAAAAGCCCCAGCTTTTCTTTATTTTGCCCCTCGCTGTGCTGGTTATCACGCCATGGATTTCGCAACGCATAAAGTATTACCAGCACCAGCATTACGCTTTAGGCCCATTGCAAACCGAGTTTTGGGCCAGAGTTGCATCCTTCTACGGATTGTTTATCAAACCCATCATCTTTATCTTAGGCATCTCTATTGTTCCAGTGCTGGCTGGGTTGGTGTTTGTGTTTGGGTTGCCTACCACGTTCACTGGGTTCAGTGCCAAGCCACTGCCGCCCATCGTGATGATCGCCCTATCGATCATTTTTTTTCTCTTTCTTCAAGTATTGTTTTTTGGTGTGGGCCCCTGGATCACCGCACGCACACAGAACCTAGTTTGGAATAACACCAAAAACTCGCAAATACGCTTTGTCAGCGCATTGAGCTTTCGAAGCATGCTTTGGCTGACTGTCAAAAACGCGGTCTTGATCATGCTCACGCTCGGTTTATATTGGCCGTTTGCCAAAATCGCCGTGACTCGCCTGCGTTTAGAGGCCGTACATATTCGCTCCAGAACCCGCCTGGATGCGTTGCTCGCGAGTGCGCACAAAAGGCCCAATGAAGCTATGGGTGATGCCGCTGGTGATTTTTTTGGGCTTGATGTCGGCCTGTAGGGGCGCATTGTGAACGGATTGCAGGCTCCAGCGCACAACCCCTCGCAGCACCACAGCCTGCGCCTGAATGTGCGCTATTTCGATGGCAAAAGCTCCCAGGCTCATGAAGCCCAGATCTGGGTAGGCAATGGCCTCTTGCAAGTCAAAGGGGCAGACGTGGCCCAGACATGCCAAGTCGCTCAGGTCATCTGGCCTGAGCGTACACGTCATGGACCACGACTCGCATGGCTCCCTGGCGGTGGGAGTATCCAGTCTGAAAATTTTTCGGAGTGGGACGCCTGGGCACGAACGACGCTGAAGAGTGAATCGATCACTGTCAGTTTGCAGCAAAGCTGGCGCGGTACCTTGCTGTGCATGAGCGTCTTGGTAGCTCTGATGATTGGGGGTTATGTCTGGGGGCTGCCTTGGCTGTCGCAGCAAGCGGTCCAGCACATTCCCGAGAAGATCGAAGCGCAAATCGGTGACGTCGTTCTGGAACAAATCAATGGCTTAATGTCTCCCAGCAAACTACCCGCGAAAGATCAGGCCGCCATCGAGCAGGAATGGCGCCGGGTAGTGCAAGGGCACACCAAATTGCAGCAACAAAGAGGGATTGAGGTTCGGCCCACACGTCTTTTATTTTTCCAGAGTGCCATCATTGGGCCCAACGCCTTGGCACTGCCTGGTGGTGTGATCATTTTGACGGACGATATGGTGCGATTGGTGAGAAACGATCACCAAGTGATTGCTGGCGTACTTGCCCACGAATTGGGCCATGTCCAACATCAACACGGCATGCAAATGTTGTTTAAAGCCGGCGTTATGGGGCTTGCGGCCTCTTTGTTGTGGGGAGACTACAGCGAGGTCATGGCAGCGGTGCCGCTTTGGCTGGGGCAGGCCCACTACTCGCGCAAAGCAGAGCTCGCTGCTGACGCTTACAGCGTCACTGTATTGCGCGATGTCAAAGTGTCGCCTGAAGTCATGGTCACCTTTTTCGAGCGAATCAAGCTGTATAAGCAATGCGGCCAGGCCGCGCTTGAATGGCTACCTGCAACGGGTTCAACCCCAGGACCTCAGTGCACACTCGAAAGCAAGCCAGATGTCGACGTTGAGAAAACCCTTTGGCGTTTGGGGATTGCCTCACACCCCGCAGACGACAGCCGCATCGCATTCTTTCGGAAGGCGGCCATGGAGCCCTGATCGAAAAACAATGCCCCACAGAGGCTCAAGACATTTCAAATCGAATGCTTGCCAAAGTCACATGATTGCCGCCTCGCCGCTGCGCCTCGTGCAATGCGGATAAGGCTGCCTTGACCAAATCTTCTTCGCTGTGCGCTGTATGCGGAAAGCTCGCCACCCCCATAGAGACTGTAAAACCCAAATCACGCCCAGCCAAAACCACAATTTGCGTGGCGCACTGACGGCGCAGGCCCTCCATCCGAGAGTGCGCAGTTGCCAGTCCGACGCCAGACAAAAGAACGGCAAAACGGTCTTCCTCGAGCCTGCACGAGGCATCCATGGCTCGAGTATTGCTTAGCAGTAAACGCCCCAAGGCCTCGAGCACACGAAGATGAGCTTGCGATCCCACCCCATGGGCCGGGTCTTTGAGCGGATCAACGGCGATCGAGACCAACGCAAACTCACGATGCTCACGCGCAGACAAATCCAACTCCCGACGCAACTGGTCATCAAAGTGAATGCGCTGAAATAAGCCCGTGACGCTATCACGCTGAGAGGGATCTTGGGTTTCACGCCTGAGTGCTTCGGCTGCAAATTGCTGTTGTTCAAGTTGAAGCAAAGCTTGTTGCAATTGAATGTCGCGTTGGCGAACCTCTGTCAAGTCGACCCAAGCCGCCACCAGCAAAGGTGGCGCAGATGCGGTCACCAAGACCAAGCGGTTGACGCTGAACTCTAAGCGGCGGCCCTGGCGCTCGAGCCGATGCTCACTCCACTGAACCGAACCCGACCCACTGACCGTTTGTTCAGCCGCTTTCAATAATGCAGCCTCCTCGACACTCAAGAGCTCTGAATCGGTGCGCCCAAGCAAATATGCCCGGGGGTGGCCCAACACGGTCGCCATGCGTTCGGAGGCATACACATAGCGTCCGGCAGCATCTTTCACCGTCACCAAAACCTCAGAACAATCAAGCAAAGTCAACAGAACCGAGACCTCGGGGGTCAATGACGGCAAGGGAAATGTTTCCATCTTGGTGAGCGGTCGTAGAATAGGTCAGCACCAAGCACAGCCTGGTGTGGTGATGGTAAGCCCAAGGAGTGCAAACTGGCGAGCCCGGCGAGCCGTACGCTCAATGTCACCTCATGATAACGCGGCCAACTCCCGGGCAGTAAGGAAAACTGGATGCAGCCAACACGTTTACAAATCGGATAGACCCCTTGAGTGAATGAAAGCTTGATCATGGGTATGAGTGGCAATGCTGCATCATCTTATAAACGGCAATTGACCGCTTTCATCCGCTAGGAAACCCTGATGGATACTGACAGCGCTACGCACCCGAGTGAGCCGCGCTGCGGGCGCCTGGAGGCGTTGCTCCTCCTTGGGGGTATGCGCCCACCGAGTCTTCGGGCTTTGCCAGACACCCAAAACGCAGCCCACTCGGGCACGTTCAACTGCAGTTTCTAGGATCATTGGTTACCCAATAACTTCAGCTAATTTTTAACTTCAACATGCGCCTCGCAGTCCCTTTTGCTTCTGAAAAACAGAAGCTTTTTTCTCAAAAGGCCATGTTTCACAGAACCTGCAAAGCCCCCATACTGGTGCCCACGTGCTTGCGTTTATCGCAGGTACTTTTCGCCTTCCCTTTACTCTGCTCTTGAATGAGCCCCCCCCTATGGAACTGATGCCGTTTATTTCAACCAACTTCATGGGGACGCCCGCATGGATTTGGCTCGCTTTCCTTGGCGTTGTTATCACACTGCTGGCCTTTGACCTGGGCGTTTTGCACAAAGCTGACAAGGAAATTGGCGTTCGAGAAAGCCTCTACCTGTCAGCTGGTTACATCAGTATCGCCGTACTTTTTGGAATTTGGGTCTGGTGGTATCTTGGACCGCAAAGCGGAATGGACTTCTTCACCGGCTACATGGTCGAAAAATCACTGTCCATGGACAATGTCTTTGTGATTGCCTTGGTCTTCACGTTTTTTGCGATACCACGTCAATACCAGCACAGAGTTTTGTTCTGGGGTATTTTGGGGGCCATTGTTTTCCGCGGCATCATGATCGGTCTGGGTGCAGCCTTGGTCAAAGAATTCAGCTGGATACTCTATTTTTTTGGTGCTTTCTTGGTTTTCACAGGCATCAAAATGTGGATTGCTGCTGACGAAACGCCCGATATCCAAAACAATGCGATCTACAAGTTCTTAAAGAAGCACATGCGAGTCAGCGATAACCTGAGTGGGCATGACTTCTTGGTGCGCAAAGCTGACCCCGCTTCGGGCAAGATGGTTTTGTTTGCGACCCCGCTGCTGCTGGCGCTGGTATTGATCGAATTGGTAGATATCGTGTTTGCAGTCGACTCGATACCGGCAATTTTTGCAATCACTACCGACCCCTTCATTGTTTACAGCAGCAACATCTTTGCGGTACTTGGACTTCGAGCGCTTTATTTTGCGCTGGCGGCCATGCTTCACCGTTTTGAATATCTCAAATACGCACTCGCCATGGTGTTGGTCTTCATTGGCGCCAAAATCTTCTTGGTCAACATGATCAAAATCCCGTCTGTGATTTCGCTGACTGTGACCTTTGGCCTGATCGCAGGGGGTGTGCTGGTGTCGCTTTGGAAAACACGGGGACAGGCCATTGTTGAGGCCTAAGGCCTGAAGAACAAGGCCAGAAATCAACTGGCCTTGAGTGATGAACTTATCCTCGCTGTCTCAGCAGCCCTGAGCAAACCCATAAAAAACCCCGCATCAGCGGGGTTTTTTTCGAACAAAAAGATCACAACAGGCCGTCTGATCCCTCAAAGCTTGGCGCGCTGCATAAAGTCATCAAAACCTGCTTCAGCAAAACGGAACCAAAGATTTTGATCTTTGCGGAAAGCCGCATAGTCATCAAAGATTTTTTTCCAAGATGGATTCGAAACGCTGAGCTCAGCATACAAAGCCTGAGATTCGCTGAATGCAGCCTCCATCACCGCTTTAGGAAATGGCAACACTTTGGTGCCAGACGCCACCAAAGTCCGCAACGCGGCTGGATTGCGAGCGTCATAACGAGCCTGCATATCGGTGTGCGCATACGCAGCCGCACATTCGACAACAGCTTTGTACTCGCCACTCAGGCTATCAAATGCCTTGTTGTTGATGAAAAAATCGAGCTGAGGGCCGCCCTCCCAAAACCCTGGGTAATAGTAAAAAGGGGCGACCTTGTTAAAGCCCAATTTCTGATCGTCATAAGGGCCCACCCACTCGGCAGCGTCAATCGTGCCTTTTTCAAGCGATTGATAAATCTCACCTCCGGGAATGTTTTGGGGTACCACCCCCAAACGCGACATCAGCTTGCCACTGAACCCACCGATTCGAAATTTGAGGCCCTTGAGGTCTTCAAGTGTTTTGATTTCTTTGCGAAACCACCCTCCCATCTGTGCACCGGTATTGCCGCCAGGGAAGTTGATGATGTTGTATTTGGCATAGAACTCACGCATCAGCTTGAGGCCATTGCCTTCGTACATCCAAGCCGACATTTGGCGGGAGTTGAGCCCGAAAGGAATCGCACACCCAATGGCAAAACAATCATCTTTGCCAAAGAAATAATAGGGCGCCGTATGAGCCATCTCCACGGTCCCACTTTGCAATCCATCTACAACGCCAAATGGTGGCATCAGCTCGCCAGCGGCATGAACAGAAACTTGAAACTTCCCCCCCGTGATTTCACTAACACGCTTGGCAAAAACGTCTGCAGCACCATAAATGGTGTCGAGCGATTTGGGAAAACTGGAAGCCAGGCGCCAGCGCACGTTGGCTTGAGCGTTGACAATGGCTGGGGCAGCACCGGCAGCCAAAACACCTGCCAAACCAGTGCTCTGAATGAATGATCGTCTTTGCATGCTTATCTCCTGAGGGTGTGAGTAATCAAAGCTTGGCGCGCTGCATGAAATCATCAAAACCCGCTTCAGCAAAGCGGAACCAAAGGTTTTGATCCTTGCGAAAAGCCGCGTAATCTTCATAAATCTTTTTCCAAGAGGCGTTGCTGGCGCTGAGTTCTGAATACAGCGCCTGCGCCTCGGTGAAGGCTGCCTCCATCACTGCCTTGGGGAAAGGCAGAACTTTGGTGCCGGAGCTCACCAAGCCTCTCAAAGCCTGGGGATTGCGGGCATCGTAGCGAGCCTGCATGTCGGTGTGTGCCAAGGCAGCTGCACTTTCGACCACCGCTTTGTATTCAGAAGACAAACCCTCAAAGGCCTTGCTGTTAATGTAGAAATCAAACTGGGCGCCACCCTCCCAAAACCCAGGGTAGTGGTAGACAGGAGCGACCTTATTGAACCCAAGCTTTTGATCGTCGTAAGGGCCGACCCACTCAGCAGCATCAATCGTGCCCTTTTCGAGCGATTGGTAAATCTCACCCCCTGGGATGTTTTGGGGTACGACGCCCAAACGTGACATGACCTTGCCGCCAAAGCCCCCAATGCGAAACTTCAGACCTTTGAGGTCTTCAACGGCCTTGATCTCTTTGCGAAACCAACCGCCCATTTGAGCGCCAGAGTTGCCGCCAGGGAAGTTGATGATGTTGTACTTGGCATAAAACTCACGCATCAGCTTGAGGCCGTTGCCTTCGTACATCCACGCTGTCATTTGACGCGAGTTCAAACCGAAGGGAATGGCACAGCCGATGGCGAAACAGTCGTCTTTGCCAAAGAAATAATAAGGCGCAGTGTGAGACATCTCTACAGTGCCGCTTTGCAAAGCATCGACCACGCCGAAAGCAGGCATTAACTCGCCAGCCGCATGAACAGTGACCTGAAATTTACCACCCGTCATTTCGCCGACACGTTTTGCAAACACGTCGGCCGCACCATAAATAGTGTCCAGCGATTTGGGAAAGCTTGAAGCCAAGCGCCACTTCACATTGGCTTGGGCATGAACAATGGCTGGGGCCGCACCGGCTGCCAAAACACCGGCTAAGCCAGTACTGCGAATGAATGAACGACGTTGCATGGAAAGTCCTGACGTAGAGTGAAGGTGAAAGTAATCTTCTGATTTTAGGGTTTAAGAAGCCGATACCCCCCGGTATTAACCCCTGCGGGAAGCCCGCAGGGGTCTCGGCAACAACCCTGGAGGGGGGCTTGGTTGGGCGGGCAATGCCCATAGCAAGATACACATTTTTTTCATCTTATAAAGTGACCTTACGCAGGAGCAACTGCGCCGGAGCACAGACGCTGCAACTCAGCGTAGCCGCTCTGAGTTGCATTGATTGCGAGGCTGGCGTTGGACTTCAAAGATTTGTGAAACACCTCTACACCCTTCGGAACTGAAGATGCTGGGTCGGGTATCGAACAGACTTGCGCATCTACTGAGTCCAAACTTCGGTTTTTCTAACCCCTGGTTGCTGGTTCTTACGTGCGGCGGTGATTTGGCAAGGCTGGGCCCTGATGCCCGTCCAACTTGAAAGTGTTGGTTGGATGCTCTATACCCCTCGGAACTGAAGATGCTGGGTCGATGGGTCGTTTTGAGAATGGAGATGCAAGGCGTAAAGCACAGCGATACCATTTGGTATCGCGAGCATTTACAACGCTGCAGATCCGTTTTCAAAACGGCTCAGCGATCCG
>JANMEO010000030.1:0-8535 GCA_031376995.1 Burkholderiales bacterium | reverse complement strand
CGGATCGCTGAGCCGTTTTGAAAACGGATCTGCAGCGTTGTAAATGCTCGCGATACCAAATGGTATCGCTGTGCTTTACGCCTTGCATCTCCATTCTCAAAACGACCCATCGACCCAGCATCTTCAGTTCCGAGGGGTATATCCAAGTTTTATAAGGCAACCGATTGAGCAGATGGAGGCGCGGGCCGGAGTCGAACCGACCTACTCGGATTTGCAATCCGGTGCATAACCGCTTTGCTACCGCGCCAATACGATGGCGGTCTATTAAAACTGACCAGGCCACAAGCACCATCAAAAAAAGGAAGCATTTGCTTCCTTTTTTTGATGGTGGAGCGGGAGACGAGGCTCGAACTCGCGACCTCAACCTTGGCAAGGTTGCGCTCTACCAACTGAGCTACTCCCGCAAAAAAAGAGATTATATGCTGTAAGTTTTCGCTTTACAAGCCCCTATCAAACCAATATAGCCATCTAACCTGATGTGACCCTAGACATCAGGTCATTGCGCCAAGTCTGTCGCAATCCCATCCATATCGTCAGTGAGGTAGGCCCTCAGTGTTTGCAGGCGTGACTGCAGCAGTCGCCTCAGGTTTTGGGGGTGCAGTTTCTTCTTGCAATGGCTGGGGCATAGACTCTAGAGCTACCGCCAAGACTTGATCTATCCACTTCACAGGAATAATCTCGAGATGGTTCTTGACGTTCTCGGGGATATCCTGCAGGTCTTTAACGTTCTCTTGGGGGATTAGCACAGTCTTAATGCCGCCACGGTGTGCAGCCAGCAGCTTTTCTTTTAAACCACCGATGGCTGTGACCTCTCCGCGCAGGGTGATTTCGCCCGTCATGGCAACGTCTGCACGCACAGGGATGCCGGTGAGCGCCGATACAAATGCTGTGGTCATTGCGATGCCAGCACTGGGTCCATCTTTGGGCGTCGCGCCATCGGGTACATGAATGTGGATATCTCGCTTGGCAAACCACTCGCTTTTAACCCCTAGTCGGGATGCTCGGCTGCGAACCACAGAACGAGCCGCCTCGACAGACTCTTTCATGACGTCACCCAGTGATCCAGTACGCAATATTTTTCCCTCGCCTGGCATCGTCACTGCTTCAATGGTGAGCAAATCTCCACCAACCTCTGTCCACGCCAAGCCAACCACCTGACCCACTTGATTTTGCTTCTCAGCCCGACCATAGTCATACTTGCGAACACCGAGAAAATCATTGAGATTGTCAGCAGTCACAACGACCTTATCGGAGACCGTCTTGAGCTGCATGCTCTTGACAACCTTGCGACAAATCTTTGAAATCTCACGCTCCAGTGAGCGAACACCCGCTTCCCGAGTGTAGTAGCGAATGATGCCCTGAAGAGCCGACTCAGTAACCTCCAGCTCTTCTGCTTTTACGCCATTGTTTTGAGCCTGCTTGGGCAGCAAATAACGGGTGGAAATATTGAGCTTTTCCTCTTCGGTGTAGCCCGATAATCGAATAACTTCCATACGGTCAAGCAGTGCCGCAGGAATATTCATGGAGTTAGAGGTCGCAATGAACATGGTGTCTGACAGGTCAAAGTCAACCTCAACATAGTGGTCGCTGAAAGTATGGTTCTGCTCAGGATCCAGAACCTCCAACAGAGCGCTGGCTGGATCGCCCCTAAAATCAGTCCCTAGCTTGTCGATTTCATCGAGCAAAAATAAGGGATTGCGGGTGCCAGCCTTAGTCAGGCTTTGCAAAACTTTGCCGGGCATTGAACCAATGTAGGTGCGCCGATGGCCTCGAATCTCAGCTTCATCACGTACGCCACCCAACGCCATGCGCACAAACTTGCGTCCAGTCGCTCGCGCCACTGATTGCCCCAAAGAGGTCTTGCCGACGCCTGGCGGGCCAACTAAACAAAGAATGGGTGACTTGACTTTGTCAACACGCTGTTGAACTGCCAGATATTCCAAAATGCGATCTTTGACTTTGTCGAGACCGTAGTGATCTTCATTGAGAACCCCCTCAGCAAAATTGAGGTCGTGTTTAATTTTTGTGCGTTTGCTCCAGGGCAGGTTCACCAAGGCGTCGATGTAGTTTCGAACCACAGTGGCCTCGGCAGACATGGGTGACATGAGTTTGAGTTTTTTAAACTCTCCATCCACTTTTTTTCGAGCCTCTTTGGGCATCCTTGCGGCGATAATTTTCTTCTCGAGCTCATCCATATCGGCGCCTTCTTCGCCGTCGCCGAGCTCTTTTTGAATGGCTTTAACTTGCTCGTTGAGATAGTACTCGCGTTGGCTTTTTTCCATTTGACGCTTGACTCGGCCGCGGATGCGCTTTTCAACCTGAAGAATGTCGACTTCATGCTCAAGTTGTTCAAGCAGCTTTTCAAGCCTTCGATCAACAGAAAAAAGATCAAGGATCGTTTGTTTACTTTCCAGTTTGAGAGGCAAGTGCGCGGCGATGGTGTCAGCTAAACGGCCAGCGTCATCGATGCCAGCGATGCTGGTAAGGATTTCAGGAGGCAGCTTTTTATTGAGTTTGACGTACTGGTCAAACTGCTGTGTGACCGCACGACGCAGGGCTTCGATCTCAGGCTTGGTATCAAGCTCAGGGGGCACTGGTGTGACCTCGGCGACAAAATGCTCACCGTTATCACTGATGTGATGGGTATTGGCACGCTGAATGCCTTCGACAAGGACTTTCACGGTGCCGTCAGGCAGTTTCAGCATTTGCAAAATGCTTGAAATACATCCGATCACAAACATGTCATCGGCCTTTGGCTCGTCTTTGCCTGCAGCTTTTTGCGCAACCAGCATGATTTGCCGACCGGCGTCCATGGCAGCTTCTAAGGCCTTAATTGACTTCGGTCTGCCCACAAAAAGGGGGATGACCATGTGCGGAAAAACCACCACGTCTCGCAAAGGCAGTAGAGACAGGGTCAGCGGCACAGCAGGGAGTACGGGGTGTCCAGACATCATGAACCTCTCTTTCTCTAACCCATCTAGGGGTCGAGTGTCAAATTACAAGAAAAACAATCAAAGTCTGTCTTTAGCATGGCTGATTGCCAGCCTCAGCTTTCTTTGATGCCCCTGGTCTTGAAACCAGTGGGCGAGTGTCAAGCGCTGGCTTTGGAGGGTTGCTCTCGGTACACCAGCAGAGGTTTTGATTCATCATCGATGGTGTGCTCATCAAGAACAACCTTGGCCACCCCATCTAATGTGGGCAAATCAAACATGGTGTCTGAGAGAGATTGCTCCATGATCGATCGAAGGCCTCGGGCACCCGTTTTACGCGCAAGCGCCTTTCGAGCAATGGCTGATAAAGCTGAGGAACGAATTTCAAGCTCAACGCCATCCATGGCGAAGAGCTTTTGGTATTGTTTAACTAGCGCATTTTTGGGCTCAGTCAGAATTTGCACCATGGCGTCTTCAGTGAGCTCGCCCAATGTCGCCACCACGGGCAAGCGACCGACCAACTCAGGGATCAGACCAAACTTAATGAGATCTTCGGGTTCAACCTCTAGAAATATCTCACCAATATTCCGATCAGCCTTGGTTTTGACTGTGGCGCTAAAGCCAATCCCCGACTTTTCAGAGCGGTTTTGAATCACTTTTTCAAGACCGTCAAAGGCACCACCGCAGATAAACAAAATGTTGGTGGTGTCAATTTGAAGGAAGTCTTGGTTGGGGTGTTTGCGACCGCCCTGCGGCGGCACCGAAGCCATGGTTCCTTCAATGAGTTTCAGAAGAGCTTGTTGCACACCCTCACCAGAAACATCTCGTGTGATCGAAGGGTTGTCAGCTTTGCGCGAAATTTTGTCAATTTCGTCAATGTAGACAATGCCTCTTTGTGCACGGTCTACATCGTAGTTGCAGTTTTGCAACAGCTTCTGAATGATATTTTCAACGTCTTCGCCTACATAGCCCGCCTCGGTTAACGTGGTGGCGTCAGCAATGACGAAGGGAACGTTAAGCAAGCGGGCCAGCGTTTGCGCCAGCAGGGTTTTTCCTGAGCCCGTGGGGCCAATCAACAAGATATTGCTTTTTGACAGCTCAACCTCGTCCTTGGCATGACCCATGTGCTTGAGTCGTTTGTAATGATTATAGACCGCGACTGAAAGGGTTCGCTTGGCTGCGTCTTGCCCAATGACGTAACTGTCAAGGCTGAGCTTGATTTCGCGTGGAATCGGCAGGTCAGCTTTGGCTGGTTTGAGCTCTGGACTGTCTTGATTGACATCATCGCGAATAATATCGATACACAAGTCAATGCATTCGTCACAAATAAACACTGAGGGCCCAGCGATAAGCTTCTTGACCTCATGCTGGCTTTTGCCGCAAAAGGAACAGTACAAAACTTTTTCGCTGGAAGAACCTTTTTTATCAGCCATGGGGCGCTGCCAGAAAGATTGAAGATGGGTGGATGATAGTGCAATCAGGACCGACAGCTAAACCCGAGAACAGCAAGACAAAGCCTTCCGCTCAGGGACTATGTCCACCGGAACTGAAGATGCTGTGTTCCTGAGTCGTTTGAGCAATGAATAGGAAAGGCCCAAACCATAGCGACACCTGTTGGCATCGAGATGATTTGCAGCGCTGCAGCCCTCCCTTCACTCAATTTGACGACACAGCATTTCAAGTTGGATAAGTATGCCCCTGGACTCACTCATTGGTTGAGCCGCGATGGGTCAAAACCCGATCAATCAACCCGTAGTCTTTGGCGTCAGCAGAGGACATGAAGTAGTCGCGCTCAGAATCAGCGCAGATTTTGTCAAGCGTTTGGCCCGTACGTTCAGCCAAAATTTTGTTGAGGTTTTCCCGCAATCGGAGAATTTCTCGTGCCTGGATTTCGATGTCAGTGGCTTGCCCCTGGGCGCCACCCGATGGCTGATGAATCATGATGCGGGAGTTGGGCAGCGCAAACCGCTTGCCTTTGGTCCCGGCCGCGAGCAAGAAAGCGCCCATGCTGGCAGCCAAGCCCATGCAAAGCGTGGAAACATCGGGTTTGATGAACTGCATGGTGTCGAAAACCGACATGCCAGCGCTGACTGAGCCGCCGGGCGAGTTGATGTAGAAGGAAATGTCTTTGTCGGGGTTTTCACTCTCAAGAAACAAGAGTTGGGCCACCACGAGATTGGCTGATTGGTCGTTCACAGGGCCAACCAAAAAAATCACACGTTCACGCAACAAGCGCGAGTAAATATCGTAGGCCCTTTCGCCACGGCCCGATTGCTCGATCACCATGGGCACCATACCCAAACCTTGTGTTTCCAACGCGCTCATGTTCTGTGTCCTTATCAAGGGATGATTTCAGTCTTTAACGTCTCAGGGGTTACGGATCAAAGTGATTTTGATTATGTCGTGACTCGGTCTTGTCGCATGGGCGCATGGGCGAATAGCAACAACTAAGTCGAAGCTCAAAAAGGCACCACCACCTTACGGCGAGGGTGCCTCAATAGATGAGGGATGACCCGGCAAAATCAGGCAGTCATGAGCTCATCAAAGGACAATTCTTTGTGTTCGACTTTTGCATATTGCAAAACAAAGTCAGCCACGTTGTTTTCAATCACAAGAGCCGCGATCTCAGCCATTCGCTGTTGGTCGCCGAGGTAGTAGCTGATAACCTCCCCTGGGCGTTCGTAGCTTTGGGCCAATTCCTCTAGCTTGGCTTGGAGCTGTTCTGGTTTGGCATTGAGATTGTTTGCCCTCACCAGCTCTCCAACTACCAGGCCTAAGCGTACACGGTGCTCGGCCTGAGGCATGAAGACTTCAGTCGGGATTGGGGTGGTTTCAGCGTTTTGGATGCCCCGGTTTTTGAGATCAACCCGCGCGTCAGCCACCATGCGCTCAACCTCGACACTGACCAGCGCCTTAGGGAGATCAAGCTGGGCATTCTTGACTAAAGCACCCATGACATTTGCTTGGTTTCGAGCTTGAACGCGAGACTTGACTTCACGCTCAAGATGTTGTTTGACGTCTTGACGAAGTGCCTCAACGGTGGCGGAGGAAGTACCCAAAGACTTGGCAAAGTCGTCGTCAATGGGTGGCAGTTGTTGAGCCTCAAGTTTATGCAGGGTGACCAAGAAGTCGGCCTCCTTGCCCGCTACGTCTTTGCCTTGGTAGTCCTGTGGAAATTGAATCGGGAACGTTTTCGAGTCACCCGATTTCATGCCGCGCACTGCTTTGTCGAAGGCGGCTAGCATTTGGCCTTCACCGATCAAAAATTGAAAGCCCTCTGCTTTCCCGCCGTCAAAGGAAACACCGTCGATCTTGCCCTCAAAATCAATGGTGACGCGATCACCCTCGACCGCGCCTTCTGTGGCAGCGCGTTGGTGAAAGGTGCGACGTTGTTTACGAAGGACATCGATGGTTTTGTCGATGGCAGATTCTGTCACGGCTGAGGAAATGAAATCGATCTCGATGGTGCCAAGATCGCCGATCACTACTTCGGGGTAAACCTCAAAGATGGCATCAAAAGCCAGCTGGCCTTGGAGCGATGCATCGTTTTTTTCAGCGATGCGGGGAGGGCCGACAACCTTCAATTGGGCTTGCTTGACAGCATTGGAGAAGGCTTCGCCCACTTGGTCATTCATGACTTCATAATGCACTGAGTAACCATATCGTTGGGTCACCACACTCATCGGGACTTTGCCAGGTCGAAAGCCATCCGCCTTGACTGTGCGTGCAAGCTTTTTAAGTCGTGCGGCCACTTCGTTGTGAAGGGGTTCGGCCGCCAAGGTCAGAGTGATCCGGCGCTCTAACTTGTCGAGAGTCTCAACAGTGACCATTTGAAAATCCTTTGGTTTAAATTGATGGTGCGCGGGGGGGGACTCGAACCCCCACAGTATTGCTACCGTCAGGACCTAAACCTGGTGCGTCTACCAATTTCGCCACCCGCGCAAGCAGCCCACATAAACAAGGGAGGATACCGATACCTGATAGACCTGACATCAGTTCAGGATGACAAAGGTACAAGGGATAAAGGTGCCCTCCCATCAATCAACCGTCAGATCGTTGATTGGCATAAATTTGACATTACCTTCCGATTTTAGCCTGTGGCGAGCCTGGGTTGATCTCAGAACCTCTACGGATGCAGCATAAAGGCCGGTCAGGTTGACAAAGCTGCTCACTTTCGAGGATCAAATCGCACTTGAGCTGGCATGGCCTGGAACGTATTGGATTGTCAGTCACGCCAGCCTAAAGAGTGGTTCGATAGCGACTAAGTTGCAGTAGCTTGACCTGACAACGGACCGAGTATTTTTAAAAAATTCTCCCCTGTTGATGAGACGGTTTAGCGAACCCTATGGCCTCGGCCAGGTGTGATCAGTCGTCCACAGGCAATAATTGCAATCTGTATAAAGCCTATGTTGAGGCTTGCTTGACTTGATTCTGACCTATGGCAGCCCACTCCCGCGAAACAGATCACTACGAGAACTTTCCTGTTGCATCGATCTTATGTCCGGCTCGCTTGCGTCCCGCAATCGGTGCGATCTATCTTTTTGCTCGCACGGCTGATGATCTGGCTGATGAGGGCGACGTTGCGCCCACCACCCGACTGCAGGCGTTGCAAGCCTACCGCGAAGATCTGCTGGCAGTGTTTCAGGGCCGCAGTCACTCAGCGTCCTGGCCCACTGTTTTTTCACGTTTGACAACGGTGATTCGTGACTTCAATTTGCCTTTAGCACCCTTGACCGATTTGCTCAGCGCCTTTGAACAAGACGTGACGAAAGCACACTACGCAGACAAAGATGAGTTGTTGGATTATTGTCGGCGCTCCGCCAATCCTGTGGGGCGTTTGCTGCTTCATCTGTATGGAGTCGCGGACGCGCAGGCGTTGGTCCGCTCCGATGCCATTTGCAGCGCTCTGCAGTTGTCCAACTTTTGGCAAGACTTATCAGTGGATTTATCGCGCAAAAGGCTTTATGTTCCCTTGGATGAGCTCAACCAACACCATGTGACGATGGAGCATTTGGTGACTCAGCAAGACAGTCTTGCCGTGCGTGAGCTGGTCAAAAGTCTGGTGATGTGGACACGTCAACTGATGGGCCAAGGTGCTGAGTTGCCATTTGCCTTCCAATCTCACGCAGGCTGGCGAGCCGGTCTCGAACTGAGGCTGGTGGTGCAGGGCGGCCTGCGCATATTGGACAAAATTGAGGCCATAGACTTTGACAGCATGCGTCAGCGCCCTCAATTGGGCACCAAAGATGCAATCGCTATGCTGTGGCGGGCATTGAACATGAAGACCGCAGCACACCGACCTAGGATGGAGGCCTCATGACTCCTGAACAATATGTTCAGCAAAAAGCTGTGCAAAGCGGATCCAGTTTTTATTATTCGTTCTTATTTTTACCCCCTCCAAAACGAGCAGCGATCACCGCGTTTTATGCGTTTTGTCGCGCCGTAGATGATGTGGTGGATGAGGTCAGTGATTCCTCAGTGGCCCAAGCTAAGTTGGTATGGTGGCGAAACGAAGTGCACGCAGCCTGGGCTGGCCAAGCGACCCATCCTGTGACGCAAGCTTTGATTGCGCACGCCGCAAGCTACCAAATCACAACAAAGCATC
>JANMEO010000028.1:0-3120 GCA_031376995.1 Burkholderiales bacterium | reverse complement strand
CGTTCCCTTTGACACACTATTGGTGGTTGGCAGGCTTCGATCAAACGCTACAGGGAGTGCCCCTGGTTCATCGCAAATCCTTAATGCAACAGAACCGTGCTGAAGGCGTTGGATAGACTGGAATCAGGAGACTTGCACTGTGTTGACTTCTTTACGCATAAAAAATTTCAAGGCCTGGCGCGACACAGGGCCGATTCGGCTGGCTCCACTGACAGTGATCTTCGGTGCTAACAGCGCCGGTAAGAGCAGCCTTGGGCACTTGCTGCTTGGGCTGAAGCAGACCGCGCTGTCCACGGATCGCAAGCGTGCTTTGCATTTGGGCGACACCACTTCCTTGATTGACCTAGGGACCTTCGCTGATTGTCTCAATGGCCATGATTTGTCGAAAACTCTCGATTTTGAGTTGGGCTGGCTACTCCCAAAATCGATGGATGTCAAGGATCCGCTGGACAGCACACAGCGCTTCGCAGGCGATCAAATCAAATTGGCGGTGAGCCTGTCTGCTGGAAAGACCGGCCAACCGGAAGTGACTTCTCTGAAGTACGAACTCAGGAAGGACGGCATAGTCATTTTGGATGTCGATTTGTCCCGTGGCGCAGACCGCAAATTTTCTCTGCAGTCAGTCAAGTACCAGTTCAAGATGGCTGATGGTCGTAAATGGCCGTTGGACGAGCCAGAGAAATTTTACCGTGTTTCGGATTTGAGCATTGCCCGATTCAAGAATGCAGGTTTTCTGACAGACTTTGCGTTGGCGACAGAAAACCTCTTAGGGAGCATTGCTTACCTTGGGCCGTTGAGAAATCATCCTCAACGCACCTACCAATGGTCGGGCGATACCCCTGAGGGGGTTGGACAGGCCGGCGAGGCGACTATCGCAGCGATTTTGGCAGCGGAACATGAAGATCGCATGCTCAACAGAGGGCCGAATAAAGCTAAACAAGCTTTCACGCCTTTCATCGCCAGATGGTTGAAAGACTTGGGTGTGATTCACAGCTTTTCAGTCAAGCCGGTTGCTGAGGGCCGAAAAGAATACGAGGTGCTGGTCAAAACCCATACAGGCGCGCCTGAAGTCAAAATCACTGATGTGGGCTTTGGGGTGTCCCAAGTGCTGCCCGCTTTGGTACAGGCGTTTTATTGCCCGCCGAATTCAACAGTTTGGATGGAACAACCAGAGATCCACCTGCACCCGCAAGTGCAGGCTGAATTGGCAGATGTGTTCATTTCAGCCATCAAGGCTCGTGAGGATGGCAGGAAACGTGATGTCCAGCTCATCATTGAGAGCCATTCCGAGCATCTTTTGAATCGTTTGCAAAGGCGTATCGCAGAGGGAGATTTGGCACCGGAAGATGTGGCCATTTATTTCTGCAAACGCTCTGGGGCTTCCACTGAACTTGAACCTCTGTGCGTGAACATGTTTGGAGAAATTGAAAATTGGCCCGAGAACTTCTTTGGTGACGAAATGGCAGACATTTCCGCCCGCACTCTGGCTGCAATGGATTCCAAGAAGAAACAACCATTTCCAGGGGCGCAGTGATGCATGCGGTGATTGATACCAATGTGTTGCTTGTTGCCAATGAGCAGCACGCTGACGTGTCCCCTGACTGCGTTTCGACTTGTGTGAGAAGACTCATGGAAATGAAGGAGCGAGGCATCACGGTGATTGATGATGCCCACCTGATCTTGTCGGAGTACCAGAGAAAGACAAACATCAGCCGCCCCAAGGGAGTGGGTGACGTGTTCTTGAAGTGGCTTTTGCGCAATGTGTCCAACCCGCAGAGGGTTGAGCAAGTTGCAATCACAGATCTTGGGGTAAATTCATTTGCAGAATTCCCTGATGCTGATTTGCAGCCAGAATTTGATGCAGATGATCGAAAATTCGCAGCTGTTGCAAATGCCCATCCCCTCAAGCCTGTGATCCTGCAGGCTGCCGACAGCAAGTGGCTAGATTGGTGGCCAGCGCTACAGCAAAGAGGCATTGATGTGGACTTCTTGTGTCCTGAAGATGCATGTCGTTTCTACCAAAAGAAGTTTCCCTCAAAGCAGATTCCGGCGCTTCCTGGACAGGGCCAGTGACTGATTTCTTTCGCTTTCCCCACACGCCACACCTTGCATGGTTGGCCGAGGGTGAGCCGCGTGATGACAAAGTGCTGTCCACAGAGGATGCCACAGCGTTGTTGAGTGCTAAGGTGGTGGTTGAGGAGAAGCTGGACGGAGCCAATTTGGGGTTTTCACTTTCGCCAGAAGGCGAGTTGCGTGCTCAAAACCGCGGCCAGTATTTGCTTACCCCCCATGCTGGCCAATTTGCTCGTTTGCCTGAATGGCTGCTTTTGCATGGTGAAAAGCTGCGTGCAGCGCTGGCAGCGCAAGCTTCCTCGGTCTTGATGCTTTTTGGCGAGTGGTGTGCAGCCCGCCATTCACTGGCTTATGACCATTTGCCTGACTGGTTTTTGCTGTTTGATGTGTACGAACGTAACCATGGTCGTTTTTGGAGCATAACCCAGCGCAATGCGTTGGCGTCCAGGTTGGGCTTGGCCACCGTCCCCCGGTTGCTGGAAGGGCGATGCACCTTGTCGCAACTCAAGGATGCGCTGAGTAGCCAGCACAGTCGGTTTCGCCAGGGCAATCTGGAAGGTCTTGTGATTCGCCGGGAGTCGGCCAAATGGTGCGAGGCCCGCGCCAAGTTAGTACGACCGCAGTTCACTCAAACCATTGGTGAACACTGGAGTCGTCGACGCATTGAGTGGAACCGAATCGGTTGAAAGTCGCTGTAGAAAAGGGAATTTAAAGGGTTCTGTCGCTATTGGCCCGCCGGTAAGATTCGTGCGAAAACCTGCCACATCGGCTTTTTATCAGGATCGGTGGTTTGGAAACGTGTTTGGTTGCCTTTGGTAAGGTCCACGGTCCTGTTACTTTGGCCACCGTATGACCCCCACTGCCGCCGGTTCTGTCGCAATTAGGATTTACGTCCCTTTGACACACTATACCCCTCGGAACTGAAGATGCTGGGTCGATGGGTCGTTTTGAGAATGGAGATGCAAGGCGTAAAGCACAGCGATACCATTTGGTATCGCGAGCATTTACAACGCCGCAGATCCGTTTTCAAAACGGCTCAGCGATCCG
>JANMEO010000027.1:0-2010 GCA_031376995.1 Burkholderiales bacterium | reverse complement strand
CTCCGGAAAACTTGCAAAAGCTTTTTGCCATCTTGAATGCGCTGGCCCTGCGCTACCAGGAGCCGATGATTGTTTCAACCCACCCACGCACCCGTAAGCGCATGGATGCACTGGGTTTGACGGCTCACCCGCTGGTGCAGTTTTTGAAGCCGTTTGGTTTCTTGGATTACATCAAGCTGCAAACGCAAGCCCGAGTGGTTTTGTCTGACAGCGGCACGATCACTGAGGAGTCTTCGATTTTGAACTTTCCGGCGCTGAACCTGCGTGAAGTGCATGAACGACCGGAGGGGTTTGAAGAGGCTGCGGTGATCTTTGTCGGATTGAGCATCGAGCGCGTGATGCAAGGCTTAGCCATTTTGGAAACTCAACCTCGTGGTGCCGAGCGCGGCCTGCGCTTGGTCAACGACTATGCGCCCAACAATGTGTCTGACAAGGTGCTGCGCATTATTCAGAGCTATACAGACTTTGTGAACCGCAAGGTTTGGCGAAAAAGCTGATGCGGATTGCGCTGATTGCGGACACCTTCCCCCCGTTGCGCACATCAGGTGCAGTGCAGTTGCGGGACTTGTCGCGCGAGTTTGTTCTGCAAGGGCACGAGCTAACGGTGATGCTGCCCACAGCCGGTTTGAGCGCGCCCTGGTTGCTGGAGGACTTTGAAGGTGTCCAGGTGCTGCGCTTGCGTGCACCCACGACCAAAGACATCAACTATGCGAGTCGCACCATCAATGAGTTTTTGATGCCGTTTGCCATGCTGCGTCATTTACGCAAAAGCACGCTGGCGCAACAGCGCTGGGATGGCGTGGTTTGGTACTCGCCATCCATTTTCTTCGGCCCGCTGGTCAACGCTTTGAAAAAAGCCAGTGGGTGCAAGGGTTACCTCATCATTCGCGACATCTTTCCAGAATGGGCCGCAGACATGGGTTTGATGGGCCGTGGTTTGCCTTACAAGTTCTTCAAGGCGGTTGCCAACTATCAGTACTCAGTAGCGGATGTGATTGGCATCCAGACACAGGGGAACCAGGCTTATTTTGCAGACAAGCCCAACAGCATTCACAGCATCGAAGTCCTGCAAAACTGGCTCGCCGATGCACCCCATGTCGGGTGCAGCATTGATGCGGCAGGTGGCAAACTTGCTGGGCGCACCCGCTTTGTTTACGCGGGCAATATGGGTGTGGCCCAAGGCATGGGCGTGCTGCTTGACTTGGCAGCGCGACTGCGCAGTAGAGCCGACATGGGTTTCTTGTTTGTAGGGCGTGGGAGCGATGCAGCGCGGCTGCGCTGGGATGCCGAGCAACGTGGTTTGGACAACGTGGCCTTTTATGACGAAATCGACCCCACGGAAATCCCTGGCCTCTACGCCCAATGCCACATCGGCATGGTCGCCCTAGATCCCCGCCATCAAACGCACAACATTCCGGGCAAGTTTTTGTCGTACATGCAAGCCGGCCTGCCCGTGCTGGCCAGCATCAACCCCGGAAACGATCTGGAGCGCATGATTCTGCGTGAGGGTGTCGGCAGGGTTTGTACGGATCAATCGGTGGATACCTTGCAGCGGCTGGCGTTGGAGTTGGTGAACGAGGTGGCTGCTGGCAATGCGGCTGTTGCCCAGCGGTGCAAGGCGCTTTGTGCCAAGCTATTTTCACCTGAGGTGGCGGTTAGGCAAATTGTGGCAGCTTTGGCGACAGAGGCTCCTATTCCCTCGGAACTGAAGATGCTGTGTCGTCAAGGGAAGTGAAGGGATGAGAGATGAGAGATGCACGGCGTCCATGTAAGCCTTACGTGCCCACTGGTAGCACAACCGGCTTGGCAGGCCACAACCCACAGCGACATGCATTCTAATTTGTCACTCAACATCAAGCCCATGACAAATATACCCCTCGGAACTGAAGATGCTGGGTCGATGGGTCGTTTTGAGAATGGAGATGCAAGGCGTAAAGCACAGCGATACCATTTGGTATCGCGAGCATTTACAACGCCGCAGATCCGTTTTCAAAACGGCTCAGCGATCCG
>JANMEO010000235.1:0-10938 GCA_031376995.1 Burkholderiales bacterium | reverse complement strand
CAACGAAGTGGTCAGGGCCGCTGTAATGACAAGCGTCAACAATAAAACTCGGCACCGCCAACCAGGATTGGACACCGTTAGCAGCACACAGCATGGCCCCAACAAACCTAACGCAATCAACACAAACTCACCCGTAGGGGTGAAATTACGCAACACGGGCGATGGCATCGAGGCTTGAGCCCAATCGGCCCAGGCGGTCTCACTCAAGAATACCAAGAGCCACTCGCGAACACGCTCGGCCACTTGACCCATGGCAAAGGGAAGTGACAACGGAAACAGCAAACCCATGGGCCAAACACAAAGCATCACGATGCCACCTGCGCTGGGCGGTAAAAACCATCGCTCACGCGCAGTTTGCCAACGGGCCACGCCCCCGCAGCGATACAAAAACCAACCCATCAACGCCCCCAACAGCACGCCCATGGTGTTGAGTAACCCATCCAAATTGGATGGAACTCGCTGGGGCAAAAAATTTTGCAACATTTCCAGCGTCAGCGACAATCCAGCCCCCAGACATGTCGCCACAACAAACGCCCATGGAGGCCGCCACGACTGACGCAGCAATGCAATGATGACCAAGAAGCCGACTGGCGCATAGCCGAGCCAATTGGCCATCACATCAAAGAAGGTCCAGTAAGTCGGCAGCGGCTGGAACCAAAAAGACCACAGACTGGCACTGACCACCCGCCAGCCGACAAAGGGATACAAACTGGCGTAAACCACCAAGCCAGCATAGGCCATGGCCAAAAGAGCCGATGAGCTGGCGTACCTGGCCGGTGCCCGCTGAGAGAACTCAATGCGACGACGCCAAAGACTCACGTTTCAAAAAGGCTTGACGACGACCAAGATCACAGCGGCAGAAAAAATCACAACAGCCGCCTCGTTGAACCAGCGAAACCATGTTTCACTGCGTTGGTTGGTGAGCTGCTCAAACCGGCGCAGCAAGACACCACATCCGTGGTGATAGCCGATGGCCACAAAAACAACCATCAGCTTGGCATGCAACCAGCCGTTGCCTGGGCCCTTGCCCACCCCAAAATACATCCACAGCACCATGCCCAAAATTAATGCTGGCCACATCAACACATTGGCAAAGCGATGAAGGCGCCGAGCCATCAACAAAAGGCGCTCACGCTCAGCATGCGAGCCTGATGAGACGACACACAAATTGATAAAGAAGCGCGGCAAGTAAAACAAACACGCGAACCAACTTGCCACAAGAATGAGGTGAAGGGCTTTGACCCAGAGGTAGAGGCTGTCCATGGGCCCGATTATCAACCAGCACAGATGAAAAAAACCCTTCGGTGCGAAGATGTCGAAAGGATGAATTGCCGGACCCTGGATGCCTGACACAAACTGCGACGGGTGATCACAATGGGGGCCCTAGCGAGACTATCATCCAGCAACCCTTTCACTGCCCGCACTGCCACGGCAGCTTGTCCCGCAAGCCTCACATTCAGACACGATCAACATGGAATACTCCAGCCCTCAGCCTGCCCCTTTTCCGTTGAGTCGCCCCCGCCGCTTGCGCGCCCAAGGGTTTTCGCGAGCCTTGGTGCAAGAGCATCACTTGCGAGCACAAGATTTGATCCTGCCTGTTTTCGTGTTGGAGGGCAGTGGACAAAGTCAACCCGTGGCCTCGATGCCAGGCGTTTCGCGCTGCAGTCTTGACCGCTTGTACCTTGTGGCAGAAGCCTGCATGGCGCACGGAATTCCAGTCATGGCCTTGTTCCCGGTCATCGATCCAGCACTCAAGTCGAGCGATGGGCGAGAGGCCCTCAACCCTGACGGCCTGGTGCCCAGAGTGGTGCAGGCCTTGAAGCAACGCTTTCCAGACTTGGGTCTGATGACGGATGTGGCGCTGGACCCCTACACCAGCCATGGCCAAGATGGTTTACTCGACGCCCATGGCCACATCATCAACGACGACACGGTCAGCCAACTCACACGCCAAGCGTTGATCCAAGCGCAAGCGGGTGTGGATATTGTGGCCCCGAGCGACATGATGGATGGTCGCATTGGCGCCATCCGCCAAGCGCTTGAAGCCAACCATCTGATTGACACTCAAATCATGGCCTACAGCGCCAAATTTGCCAGCGCGTTTTACGGACCCTTTCGAGACGCCGTCGGCTCAGCCTCAAGCCTTGGCAAAGGAAACAAGAAGACTTACCAAATGGACCCCGCCAACGGCGATGAGGCACTGCGAGAGGTGGCGCTGGATATTCAAGAAGGCGCAGACATGGTGATGGTGAAACCAGGTATGCCCTACCTAGACATTGTTCGAAGGGTGAAACAAACCTTTCACGTGCCAACGTTTGCTTATCAGGTCAGCGGTGAGTACGCCATGCTCAAAGCCGCAGCCGCCAATGGGTGGATTGAGCATGATGCCGTTTTGCTTGAATCGCTGCTGGCGTTCAAGCGTGCTGGCGCTGATGGCGTGCTCACCTACGCAGCACTGCAAGCCGCAGCGCTTCTGGCCTGCGCATAATTTTTTTAATTTCAAGTTGGTCTGCCCCATGCGTATTTTTCACATCACCAGCCATCAGTTCATTGAACTCGATCACCTGCCATCAACACAGCCTGCTCAAGGCTACTTTTGGGTGGCTTGTGCACGTCGGGAGTTTGAGATTCAGGTCGACAGCTTGCAGGCCTTCTTGCAAGATTTGACCGGCGGACAGCTGGTGGATTTGCACGTCTGCGACTTGCTGAACAATCAATTGCCTTCACATTTTGACTACACCTCTTGGTACGACTTGTTGGTATTTCGACGCCTGGCGGCTGGCAACGGCAGCGCCCCTCTGTTTCTCAATGACAGCCAGGGGACTGCCAGTACCGCACGCGCAGCACTGAATGCCATTGACACCAGTCCTGTGGGTTTTGCGCTGTTTGAAGGCATGCTCTTGACCGTGCATCCTGCTGACTGCCTGGTGCGTGATTTTTTTGCTACACGCTTGCAACACCAAAGCCACAACGCCGACGTGCGCGCAGTTGCACGTTTACCCACCAGCCCTGCAGATTTAATGCTGCGTATGGTCAACCACATGGTCGACGGCTATCTGGAGTTGCGCCGCTTGCTGACCAGTCAGTTGAGCTATTTGCAACAGCAACTACTGGGCCCTGTAGCGCGGTTTCATCACTGGCCTGTGTTGCTCGAATCGCGCAACGTACTGCACGTGTTGGAGGACATTGGCGAAGACCAGCGAAGTGCGATCACCGAGTGGATTGACGCTTTGGATGAATGGCCCGAAAGCCTCGATGCCGACCTGCGACGAGAGCGTGAATTGCTGCGCTTACGATCTCGCGATGTGCTGGA
The DNA here is from genome assembly GCA_031376995.1 of Burkholderiales bacterium. Classification (GTDB taxonomy): domain Bacteria; phylum Pseudomonadota; class Gammaproteobacteria; order Burkholderiales; family Burkholderiaceae_C; genus CANHBY01. The sequence continues at coordinate 7,625 of JANMEO010000235.1, read as the reverse complement.
ACATATCGAGCGCGTCGTGAGTCACGTACGGCGATTAGAGTCGTCGGCTGAATCGGCTGTGCAGATGCATTTTTCAATGCAAAGCAATCGCGCCAGCAATATCATGCGAACCCTCACCGTCATCACCGCCATCTTCATGCCCCTTAATTTGGTCACCGGATTTTTTGGCATGAACTTCGAGGGACTGCCTTTGATTCACAGTCTGCAGGGATTTTGGATGGTTGTGGGCTTGATGTGCCTTCTCGGCGCGGGCCTGAGCCTTTTTTTCTGGCGCAAACGTTATTTAGAGTCTCGTTGACGTGGTTGACCTGGCGCGTTTTTTTATGGTGAACAGATTGAGAAGTTGTGCGCCCAAGACGCCGAAATCGGATGGATTTCGAGTGACCACACTCTGAAACGGGCCTTGGCGTCTTGTACTGGCCCAATATGCATATGCAGCTCCAATGACTGAGTCATCTGACTAGTTTTGTGATTTGCATCAGGTCAAATGTTCCCTGGTTGCTTTTCTGCGCTTTGGGGTCCGTTTGGCGGTCCGCTTTGGCTTTGGTACGGATCCGCAAAGCCCAACGATTGCAGCAGCGCAGTCTCAAGGGTCTCCATCTCTGTGGCTTGCTCATCAGACTCATGATCAAAACCTTGCGCATGCAAAGCACCGTGCACCAACAGATGGGCGTAATGGGCCTCAAGGGTGATGTTGAGCGCTTGGGCTTCACGCTCTACCACCTCAGCACACAACACCAAATCGGCAAAAACAACGGGGATTTTTTCATAATCGAAAGTCAGCACATTGGTTGCATAGTCTTTTGCACGATAACTGCAGTTCAACGCCCGGGCCTCGGTCTCGCCAACGATGCGCACAGTGAGAGTTGCCGGGGATGACAACGCAGCGCGTAAGTAGCGCAGCACCTGCCCTCGAGGCAAATGATCACGATGCTTTCGGCACACCTCAGTGCGTGCAAATTGCAAAGAAAGCTCAAGCGGTTGTCTTGCCATAGGACAGGCCTTGCCTATTTCAGAAATTGATCAGTGATGAGGGCACGATCTGATTGCCAAGCCGAATCGAACCCAACTGCCTCGCAAAGCCTGCAAATATCAAGGCTTGACTTATGTCGGATTCTTTCCGTTCAGGCATATACCCATCGTCAGTTCCGATGGGTATAGCTCAAACAGACTAACCTTGCCCTTGTTTGACATAACCGCTAGGCGATGAGCTGGGACTATACCCCTCGGAACTGAAGATGCTGGGTCGATGGGTCACGCAGACCGGCGAGCTGGGTTGAAGGGGTACTGCGCTGGATTGATGGCGCCTCTCAAGCGCAAGAGCGTGGAGCCAATGGCGGCGCATTTATACCCATCGGAACTGAAGATGGGTATAAAGCCTAGCAACACGAGAGCCAAGCAATAGTCGTTGCATCATTTTGTCTCGCAGGCAGGGTGGTCGGACGTGGAGATGCTCAAGCGTGTAGCGCAGTGGGTTGTGCCGAAAATGGATTTCAGCGAAGGTGGCAGGTGGGGGTGGTAGATGACACGGGTTTTCCGAAGCAAGGCCTGCATTCGGTAGGGGTGGCTCGCCAGTGCTGCGAGATGCTGGGCAAACAAGATAACTATCAAGTGGCGGTGAGTGTGTCGCTCGCGTGCGAAACAGCGAGTCTGCCGTTGGCTCGGAGGCTGTACATGCCACAGGAGTGGATTGTCGACCATGAGCGACGTAAGTAGGCTCGGATTCCACAAGAGATGGGGTTTGCGACCAAGCCGCGCATTGCGCTGGCGCAAATCCAGCGCCTGATGGAACAAGGTGCGCCTCGGCACTGCGTGCTGGATGATGCTGACTATGGGGCGGACACGGCTTTTCGCGAGAGTTTGAGCGAGCTTGGGATGAGCTACGCGGTGGGAATCCCAGGCAGCCTGACGGTTTGGCCGCCCGGGCATGAACCCTTGCCAACCCAGCCTTACAGCGAACGTGGACGAATACCGCAGCAGCGACTGCGCCTTTCAGCTATGTTGATAAAAACACGTCAGCGACATTGCTTCACGATTCAGCATGTGTTGGGGTATTGGATACCAATACGCGCTGACAGTTTCAATAAAAATTGAGCCAACGATTCAGAATAACAGGGCCGACAATCACCACCCAAATCGAGTTTCTAGACCAGGTCATCACGAAGGGTGATTCAATGGGCTGCGTGCCTGATTTGCTCAACTGGGCGTCAAGCAGCCAGGCTGGGGCACGAAACCAGCCATTTCTTCTTCAATTCATGGCCCATCAGGCCCTACCCTATGATTCAATTTAAAAAAGTCAATCTCTTGTTTTGGGCCTGCACAATGGGGCTGCCCAGCCTTTGTCAGGCGCAAAATGAACAACCCCAATCGCTGCCCACCATCCAAATCACTGCAGGCATCCACAAAATCAAAGCGATGGTGGCAGACGCAGCGCAAGAGCGTGAAATGGGACTGATGTACCGCCGCCAGATGGAGGCCAACGAGGGCATGTTGTTTGTCTTCGAAACCACGGCGCCGCAGTGCTTCTGGATGAAGAACACGCCATTGCCGCTTTCAGCAGCCTTTGTCGACGACGAAGGCCGCATCGTCAACATTGAAGACATGCAACCCCTGAGCTTAGAGTCTCATTGCGCCAAGAAGCCTGTTCGCCATGTCTTGGAAATGCATCAAGGATGGTTTTCGAAGCATGGGCTTAAAGCCGGTGACAAACTGAGTGGCGCTGTGTTCAAAACCAAAGACCACCCCAATCAGCTCCCATAACCAAGGTCTTTGGTTTCGACAACACGACCATTTTCAAAAGTCACCAACTGCATAAACTGCGATGGCCCAAAGTTGTAGATCCACTCATCAACGGTGATTTGAATTTCACGTTCGACCTCGACCGAATTGCCAGCCCCGTGAGGACCACCTTGGCCGTTGCGCACGCGCAAGATACGCCGCTCAATACGGGTATCTTGGCTTGTAGGGGCCCCACATTTTTTCATCACCTCGGCCTTGTGCAAACCTGAATCAATCACGTACGAGTTGCATCGAAACGCCCAAGCTGGGGGTGACATGAAAGCACTCCATGAGACGCAAACGCAGACTGCTAAAAATGGTAAGAGTTTCATGACTCAATCACAACCTTTCAAAAAGTTTCACCCTGCCTACAAAAGTGGGGCTGACGCCGCCCAGCGGCCTCATGATTCATCAACCCAGCATCTTCAGGTTAAACAAACGAGTCTGGCTCAGACAATCGGGTGGCCAACACCTTATCAATTCGTTTGCCATCCAAGTCAACGACCTCAAATCGCCAGCCATGCCACTCGACAGATTCAGCGGTGCATGGCAAATGGCCCAGTAAAAGCATGACCATGCCAGCCAGCGTGTTGTAGCGGCCGCGGTCTTCTTCTGGCAGCGCTTTCAACCCTAAACTGTCTTTGAGCTCAGGCACCGGAATCAGGCCATCAAACAACCAACTACCATCTGCACGTTGCACGGCCCAAGAATCATCTCTGGAGGCAGTTGCAAACTCTCCCGTGATGGCCTCAAGAACATCGCGCACGGTGATCAAACCCTGAACCTCGCCGTATTCATCCACGACCAAAACCAATTGCACATTGGAAGAACGAAAGTGATCCAACAAGGCCATGCCAGACAAAGTTTCGGGGACAAAAACGACTTGTTGAAGATTTTGAGAGAGGTCCAGCTCTTGGCCGTGGGTCACTTGCTGCAGTAAGCTTTGCGCCGAAATAATCCCCCGCACATTGTCCAACCCCCCCATGCAAACCGGGTATCGCGAATGCTCATTTTCAGCAATCAGCTTCAACAAATCTTGGTGAGGCAAACCCACATCAAGCCAGGTAATTTCAGAGCGCGGAATCATCATCGAGCCCACTTCACGATCGTCAAGTCGAAAAACATTGCGCACCATCTGGTGCTCTTGAGCCTCAATCACCCCCGCATCCAACCCCTCTTCTAGACTGGCGGCGATTTCCTCTTCGGTCACACTGCGGGTGCCGGTGATACGAATACCCAATAGTTTGAGTGTGCTTTCGGTACAAAATGACAACAGAATCACCATAGGCCGAGCGATCAGCGACAGCCACTCCATGGGCCGCGCCACCAAGCGGGCCACCGACTCAGGGTACATCTGCCCCAAACGCTTGGGCACCAGCTCCCCAAAAACAATCGAGATGAATGTGATGACAAGCACCACCAGAGCCGTCGCGGCGATGCGTGCCGCACCAGGGCTAATATCAAATGTGTCATGCAGCCAAGCCGCAAAAGGGGCAGAGAAAGCTGCATCGCCCACAATGCCGTTGAGCACGCCGATGGACGTGATACCGATTTGTATCACCGACAAAAACCGAGTGGGGTCATCATGGAGCGTCATGGCAACCTGGGCGCCAGCATCACCCGCCTTGATCATGACCTGCAAGCGCGCTTTACGGCTGGCAGTCAGCGCCATTTCCGACATCGCGAACAGTGCATTCAAGAGAACCAAAAAAATCAAAAGAGCAACATCCATGCAACGAGGCCGAAGTGAATCGCGTCTCAAGCCTAGCAGAAACCCGACATGATCTATCTGATAGGCGATATTCAAGGGTGCTGTGATGCCCTCGAGCGGCTGCTCCAAGCCATCGATTTTTCTCCCTCACGAGACCACCTCTTTGCGCTGGGCGATTTGGTCAACCGAGGACCTCATTCTTTGGCCACCTTGCGCCGCCTACGTGGACTCGATGGCTCTGCAACTTGTTTGCTGGGCAATCACGATTGGCACCTTTTAGCAACGTCCCAAGGCTTTCGAACGGCGCACCGAAAAGACACCCTCGGGCCGATTCTTCAAGCGCCAGACTGTGTTGCATTACTCGATTGGCTGCGCCATCAGCGCATGGCTGTCTTTGACCACGGCTGGCTGATGGTGCACGCAGGGCTGGCACCTCAATGGGATTTGCAGACCACCTTGAGCTTGGCAGGCGCACTTGAGCAGCAACTGCAAGCGCCTGACCTGCCCGATTTTTTGCGTGTGATGTACAGCGATGAACCCAGCATTTGGCACCACGAGCTTACAGGCCATGACCGACTGCGCTTTGCACTCAACACACTCACTCGGGTACGATTTATTCGCATCGATGGCGGCTTAGAGCTGAGCAGTAAACAAGCACAAAGCCCCCATCTCACGGGCTGCACACCTTGGTTCGACGCGCCCAATCGTCAAACGCAGGGCGTACCCATCGCTTTTGGACACTGGTCGACCCTGGGCCTACTGAACCGTAGCGACCTGCTATGCCTCGACACGGGGTGTGTTTGGGGGGGGAAACTGACTGCAGTTCGGCTTTCCGCCAATCAACGCGAAATCATTCAGGTCAATTGCCCCCAAGCGCAAAAGCATGGTGGACCAGGACTTCTTGAGTGAAGTCGCCCTCCTTTTTGCGACTGCCGTATTTTTCGCTGCCCCCTTGAGAGAGAAAACGGCTTTGACACCGCTTGATGGACTCATCACGGCCTGCACAGGCTGAATGAATCCGCTACCAGCCTATTTAATTGTAATTAAATGTATCTGCTGTAACTTTATTAATGCCCCACTCTTGCGCAAAAAAGCAACGACCCCCCTGAACAAGGGGTCGAAATTACTTGACCTACACACGAATTAAGGCCATGGGGCGGCGACCTGCTTGTTACGAATCAGTTCATCCAGTTACGAGTTCGCTGAGCAAGCTCGTTAATCTTGATACGCAACTTACGCCACCGGTGACCAAGCGCCCAGAGGAGTCTGGCAACGCCAAACGTATTGCAAGGGGCATCAAGTGCTTCAGAGCACCCACACCGATCTCATCGGTTTGCCGCCTACTGCAACGCTTCACAAACGCACCCGCAGGGCCCTGCCCGCGATTTTTATCAAAGTTACAGTGATTTTAGACGGAGCACCTGGCATGAGATCGATAACCAAATTCGCGCCGCTCGTGATCGTCAAGGCGATAACGATATTTGCGCTCGCAGCCTGCGGCGGCGGCAACGGCACCGACAACGACTACAGCGATGTCGGCACACTGGCCGCTCATCAAACGGCCGCAGAGACAGAAACAGCCCTCGCGGTCAACTCGGGCACTTGGTCACCACTGACCGTTGAAGGCCAAAACTTCAGCGTCTCAGGAACTCAAACTGTCCGCTATGGGGCAGGCTCAAGTTGGATCGAGCGCATTCTGTCGGGAGGAGGGGCGTGCTCAAACGGCTTCTTCGGTAGCGATCCCATCAGAGGCACCTTGAAGACCTGCCAATTGTTTGTGCCCACGCCCCCTGTCAATGTGGGATCGAGTTGGAGCCAAGTTGCGCTTGAGGGCGACAACTTTGCAACCAACGGCACACAAACGGTACGTTACGGCTTTGGTTCAGCATGGACGCAGAGAACACTCGATGGTTCGGTCGAATGCAGCAACAATTTCTTTGGCACCGACCCCATTTACGGCACACCCAAGGTGTGTCAGGTTTCGCTGCCCACTCAAACACGGCCGACCGACAATACCCCACCGACAACAACAACAACAACAACAACAACAACAACAACAGGCCTAGGGGTGCTCCCAGCAAATCCGAGGCCCAATGCGGGTAGCAACTTGTTCAAAGTTGCCACTACCAGCGCGCCAGGGCCTACGCCCAACGATATCGGTGCATTCCGAACGGTGTGCGATGTCAGCCACTTTGCCTTCGATGATCCAATCGTCTTCCCAGGTCAGCCAGGGCGGTCTCACTTGCACATGTTCATGGGCAACACCGGAACCGATGCCTTCAGCACGGCCAACACCATTGCGAACTCAGGTAACTCAACCTGCGGGGGGGGTATTGCCAACCGGTCTTCTTATTGGGTGCCCGCTTTGATCGACACCGCAAATGGTCAGCCTGTGATGCCCAGTAAAGTCGTTTTTTATTACAAAACAGGCTACAACGGCGTGACAGCCGCTAGTGTGCGCCCCCTGCCGCCAGGTTTGCGCATGATTGCTGGCGACTCCAACAACCGGACCGCGGCCAATTATGAATCGCCTTACAAATGGGTGTGCCATAACAACTATCGACAAAACGCCCAAACGATCGTCAATGACTGCGCTGTAGGCGATCAGCTGGACATGGCAATCACGTTCCCCCAGTGCTGGGATGGTGTCAATCTCGATAGTCCAGACCACAAGAGCCACATGGCATACCCACGCAACGGGGGTTGCCCCGGGTCTCACCCCGTTGCCTTGGTCGAAATCTCGTACCACATCTCTTTTGAGATCACACGCCCCAACCAAACAGTCAACTGGAGACTCTCGTCGGACACCTACTCTGGCCCCCCGGGTCTATCCATGCACGCCGACTGGTTCAATGGCTGGGACCGCAACGTTGTTGAGACCTGGACGCGGCACTGCTTAAACGCTTCACGGGATTGCCATGCCTACCTCTTGGGCGACGGTCGATCATTGTTCTGATGAAAAAGAGTGGGGCGCCTAGTCAACGCCCACGCTGAGTTTGGAGCGTGGGCGTTGAACTTTACCCATCTTCAGTTCCGAGGGGTATATACCCCTCGGAACTGAAGATGCTGGGTCGCTGGGTCGTTTTGAGCATGGAGATGCAAGGCGTAAAGCGCAGCGATACCCTTTGGTATCGCG
>JANMEO010000227.1:0-5887 GCA_031376995.1 Burkholderiales bacterium | reverse complement strand
CGGATCTGCAGCGTTGTAAATGCTCGCGATACCAAATGGTATCGCTGTGCTTTACGCCTTGCATCTCCATTCTCAAAACGACCCATCGACCCAGCATCTTCAGTTCCGACGGGTATAGAGCAAGCTTGTTAGACAAGGTCATTGCCATCCCGCGCTTGCAAATTATGGGCTGTGGCCCTCCAAGGCCAGCTTTCGCAGTGATAAGGTTGTCCATAGGGGGCCCGTGAGTTGCATCAGCGTGGTGGCAATCAGCAGGGCGCTGATGATCTCAGTGTCCACACCTGGCAAATGACTGGACCAAGCAAACGTATCTGCGGCCAGCAAAACAGCCAGACTGCTCATGGGTTGCAGTGCCAGGGTGAGGGCCAGGGATTGGCGCAGGCTCAGGCCGCTGGGCCGCGCCAATGCGATCAGTGCCGCCGCTTTGCCCAGCAGCCGGGCGCCGATGATCACTAGCACCCAAGGCCAAAGCGTGCTCAGGTCATTGAGGGTGAGCAGCATGCCCAGACAAATGAAAAGGAGCGCACAGAGTGCTGCGCCAGCCGAGCCAAATTGTGCTTCAACGGCAAGCCCATGCATCATGCGGTTGCGTGCCACCACGCTGGCCACCAGCAGGGACAGCAGGGGCGATAACGTCCAGTGTGCGGCCAATAAGCTGGCACTGACCACCAGTGCGATTTGCAGCACCGGCATGGTGGGCGTGTCACGCACCAAGGGGCTGAGTTTTTCTAGTATCACAGCGCACAACGCACCCAGTACGATCGAGCCAGCCACAACCCACAATGCGCCCAGGGCTGCCTCAGACAGATCATGGCCAGGCGTAGCGGCGATGACGCGCCACGCCTTGAGCGCCAGGATCGACATCACGCTGTTGATGGCGGTCATCATCAGCAAACGTTCACTGACCTGGCCACGTGGTTTGGATTCGTGCATGACGCCCATGATGATCACCGGCGAAGTGGACATGGCCACAGCTCCCACGGCTGCGGCCGACAAGGCTGAGACCCCCAACCACATCAGGCTGAAAGTCACAGCCAGGCCGGCAAGCATACCCTCCAGCAAACAGCTCAGCGTCATCATCGGATTGTCAAACAGCCACCGCAGCCGAATTCGGCTGCCTAGCTCAAAGACCAGCATGGCAATGGCCAGATCGAGCAGGGGTTTCCAGGGGTCAAGCTCAGTACGCTCGATTAACCTCAGCAATAACGGGCCAGCAAGTGCCCCCACCAGCATCAAGCCGCACATGCGAGGCAAGCGCAGGCGCCGGTTCAGTCCTTCAGCTACCACCACAGCCAGCGCCATCAACAAGGCCAAGCCTAGGACTGGATCAACGCCTCGCAAATGCTCAAGCGACCAACTGGCGTGGGTGGGCGGGATTGCCGTCAAAGCAGTCGTGGTGACAGCGGGCGAACCCGGGAGAAAAGGAATGAATTCAGGCATTCAGAAAATAAGTATCAAGGCGCAATGGCCCCCGTGGAGGGAAGGGTGGATGGATGATCTGATGGCGGATCGTCGCCCCAGGTTCTGCTGTCACCGTACGCTGGTGAAGTGACGCTTCAGGCTTAAGGGACCCCGTAGACTCTGAATCCAGAAAAAAGAACCTACCGTACCCTTTGAGCCCTGCCAAGTCAATGACTTGAAAAATGTCTCTTTGACCACACCTCTAATCGTTGCTACTCCAACCACCTCATCACATCATGGAAAAACAAACTCGCGCTTTTCAAGCTGAAGTCAAACAGATTCTTCATCTGGTGACGCATTCTTTGTACTCCAACAAGGAGATTTTTCTGCGTGAATTGATCTCCAATGCCTCTGATGCCTGCGACAAGCTGCGTTTCGAGGCATTGAACCACGCCGAATGGCTGGAGGCTGATCCCAACTTGGAGGTTCGCGTCAGCTTTGATCTTGAGGCAAAAACAATCACCATCACAGACAACGGCATTGGCCTGTCGGCTGATGAAGCGGTGGCCAATTTAGGCACCATCGCCAAAAGTGGTACCCGTGAGTTCATGGCAACCTTGGCGGGGGACCAGAAAAAAGACGCCCAGTTGATCGGGCAATTTGGCGTGGGTTTTTACAGTGGCTTCATTGTTGCTGACCGCATCACCGTTGAATCTCGTCGTGCAGGGTTGCCTGCCAACGAGGGGGTGCGCTGGATCTCTGAAGGTGCGGGTGAGTTTGAGGTCGAGTCCATCGAGCGAGCGCAACGCGGCACCTGTGTGATTTTGCATTTGCGCGAAGGCGAAGAAGAGTTTTTGAGCGCCTGGAAGCTGCGGGCCGTGATCGGCAAGTATTCAGACCACATCTCGTTGCCCGTGTTGATGCTCAAAGATGAGTGGGATGCGGAGGCTCAAAAGCAAGTTCAAACCAATGAGTGGGCACCTATCAATAAAGCGGCAGCCCTGTGGGCACGTGCCAAGAGCGACATCACTGAGGAGCAGTATGTCGACTTTTATAAGCAAATCAGTTACGACCGGGAAGCACCGCTGGCCTACACCCACAACCGTGTCGAAGGCCGAACTGAGTACACGCAGCTCTTATATATCCCCAGCAAAGCGCCCTTTGATCTATGGAACCGTGATAAGCGTGGTGGCGTCAAGCTTTACGTCAAACGGGTTTTCATCATGGACGATGCAGAAGCCTTGATGCCTGTTTATTTGCGCTTTGTGAAAGGCGTGATCGACAGCGCTGATTTGCCGTTGAACGTGTCGCGTGAGCTGCTGCAAGAAAGTCGCGATGTGAAGGCGATTCGCGAAGGCGGCACCAAGCGGGTGTTGAGCATGCTCGAGTCGCTGGCACAGCATGAAGATGAGGCTGAACGTGCCAAATATGCTGCCTTTTGGAAAGACTTTGGCAGTGTTTTGAAAGAAGGCATTGGTGAAGATCATGCCAACCAAGAGCGTTTGGCCAAACTCTGTCGGTTTGCGTCAACCCATGCAGACGAAGGGGTGTCGTTTGATGACTATGTCAGCCGGATGAAAGAGGGCCAGGAGGCCATTTACATCATTACCGGTGATAGCCTAGCGGGGGCCAAGAGCAGCCCACAGCTTGAAATTTTCCGCAAAAAAGGCATTGAAGTGTTGCTGCTGACCGACCGGGTAGACGAGTGGATGCTCAGCCATTTGTTTGAGTTTGATGGCAAGCCGCTGCAAAGCGTGGTCAAGGGTGCTGTTGATTTGGGCAAGCTGCAAGATGAAGCGGAAAAGCAGCAGGCCGAAGAGGTTGCGGTGGCGTTCAAGCCTGTTCTGGACATGCTCAAAGACGCCTTGAAAGAGCGCGCCAAAGACGTTCGTGTCACCACCAGGCTGGTCGATTCACCCGCTTGTTTGGTTGTCGAAGAGGGGGATATGAGTGGACATTTGTCCCGCTTGCTCAAGCAGGCTGGCCAAGTGGCGCCAAAGTCTTTGCCCACGTTAGAAGTCAATGCTGAACACGCCCTCATACGGCGTTTAAAAGACAGTGCACAGTTTGAGGATTGGGCTCACATTCTGTTTGACCAAGCCTTGTTGGCCGAGGGCGGACAACTGGAAGATCCTTCGGCCTACGTGCGTCGTGTCAACGCGTTGTTGACTGCTGCTTGAGCCAACTGGGGTCGTCGACAGGCCCCGGTGAGGCCGCTATGCAGCCTACCCAGGCTCAGGGCTCAGGGCTCAGAGCTCAGGTTTTAGGGGCCTGCATCAGTGCGATTTGCTCTTGCAGTTCGGTGATTTTTTGCGCCCAATAAGAGGGCTCGCCAAACCAAGGGAAGGCCATCGGAAATGCTGGGTCTTGCCAACGTTTGGCCAGCCACGCGCTGTGGTGGATCAAACGCAAGGTGCGCAGAGGCTCGATCAAGGCCAACTCGGCCTTATTGAAATCAAAAAAATCTTCATAGCCTTTTAGCAGCCACTGCACTTGCAGCTGGGCAGTGGGGGTGTCTCCAGATAAGAGCATCCAGATGTCTTGAATTGCTGGCCCCATCATCGCGTCGTCTAAATCCACAAAGTGTGGCCCTTGTGCTGTCCACAGCAGGTTGCCAGCGTGGCAGTCGCCGTGCAGGCGCAAACTATGGGGTGCTACGCGATCAAAGGCTGCGTCGACCCATTGCAGGGCTGTTTGCGTGGTGCTGGCCCAGGCTGCCTCGGCTGTAAGTGGTAGCTGCCCGTGCGTCAACAGCCAAGAGCGTGCGTCCCAGCCCAAGTACTGAGGTGTCAAGCTCACTCGGTGCTCGAAGTTGCTGCGTGAGCCCACGCGGTGCATTCGTCCTAAAAAACGTCCAATCCAAGCCATGGTGGCAGGGTCTTCGAGCTCAGGGGATCGGCCTGAACGGCAGGGGGTCACTGAAAATCTAAATGGGTTGTCTGCTTCGCCGCCCATGCAGCCTTGTGCCAGGGTTGGGGGCATGCCATGCACCTCAGTCGCATGAGACGCTGCTGGGTTCAGTGTCCAGGGCGCCATCACAGGGATTTCATCGGCCACTAACTCAGCACTGAACTGGTGTTCTTCTAAAATTTGAGCGTTGCTCCAGCGTTGGGGGCGATAAAATTTGGCGATCCCCAGTCGACCATCTTCCAGTCCAACCTGAAAGACCCGGTTTTCATAGGAGTTGAGTTGCAGCATTCGTCCATCTGCAGGCAGTCCCACCGAGTCGAGGGCTTCCAGCACCACCATGGGGGTGAGCTGAGCATAGGGGGTTAAGGGGGTGTGAGGGGGCACTTGAGTACAGGCTCAAAGATTGCTGGATGGCGCATAGCGTGCTTCTTCGATATCGTCATGCAGAACCCGTCCCAGCCGTTCCGAAGGCACCATGTCCTCAAGGGTCACCTTGACCACCATGGAGGAGACAGGGGTCTTGGCAGGATCAGTGGCAGTGGATTCACTAGATTCATTTGAATCAGCGAATTCGTCTAAGCGGCGGTCTAGTGCAAAAAACGAGTCTTGAAACACATTGGACTCTTGCCACATGATGTTGCGTTGGGCGCGACGCGTTGCCACAGTGCTGGCTAAAGCCTCCCGGGCCCGACTGAGGGCCTCATCATGAGCCTGTGCGTCGCTGGTCTGAGCCTGTGCCCTGGCAGCTTCGTCCGTTGTCTCTGAAGCCTCGAGTTCGGCCGCATCCGGGGTTTTTTGAGGTGGATAGACAGCATCATTCAAGATGGGGGTACGAAGAGGATCGCTGCCCTGTGTTTGCCCCCCAGCAGGAGATGCTTTGGTGGTGTTGGCGTTGGTTGCCTCGCGCGACGCAGCTTGCTGGGCCATGTGTGCAGCGACTTCGGCTGCTGCGGATTTGGCTGCAGCAGCGGCCACCGAGCCGGGGACATCCAAGGGCTTGGTCGGTGGGGGTTCTAAATTTGAATTGACCGAGTCAAGCAGCGCGTAGATCTCAGCAGTGGTGGGAAGTTTGCCTGCGGGGGTGCGAAGGTAGCGAACCCGACAACTTCGCAACACAGCACGTTTGATCTTCACGCTGCGTCCCAAATTGGTCTCGCTGGCACGGTCTTTGTTGATATCGATGGCGGCCAAAACCCGTCCGTTGGGCGCACAGATCGCAAAACTCACGTAGTTTGCACCGAGGATGTCATACCAATAGCGCAATTGACCGAGCTCAATTGGCTGGCAAAATCGCACCAGGGGCAGTTTGGACAAAATCACGTGGTTGGGCAGGGTCTCTGTGAGCAGCCGGTAAACACGTCGTTCGCTGGTTGTGAAGACCGCACGCGCTGTGAGAGCCCACTCATTGGGCAAGGGTGGTGAGGCTTGTTTTTTGTTTCGCAGCCAGAGCCACACAGCCAGGGGCCCTGCGATCAATAGCAGACCATTTATAGCTACTAACCAGACTGGGTACTCAATCATCATAAGACGGGTCTTTTTACCTGCGACATGTTTGACCCCAATGCATAAGGCTGGC
>JANMEO010000221.1:0-6194 GCA_031376995.1 Burkholderiales bacterium | reverse complement strand
GGGATCGACAGGCGATAGACCCGATGCCGCGATGGATGCACACAAGAGGTTCGTCGAAAGTCTTCGGCGTACATCGAAGCATTTGGGCTGCAACATCTTCAGTTCTGACAGGTTGAGTTGATGTCAGCCTGCAAGCAAAGGCTCATCATGGAGTGACGCAACCACAGGCTCAAGATGCAAAACTGGGCTGGGCATTCAGGGCTGCAGTCACTTGAATGACGACAAGCGCTCTTTGCCAGCCAGTGCAGCTTCGGACGTGGGGTAGGCTTTGACCAGCTCTTCGATCGTGCGACGGGCCGCCTTGATGTCTTTCATTTCTGCTTGACAATTGGCGATGGACAGCAAGGCTTCAGGTGCGCGGCTGTGGGTTGGCGCCGCAACCACCAAACCACGAAATGACGCAATGGCATCGCGATATTCACGCTTGCCGTAGTGCGCGTTGCCGAGCCAGAAACGCACAGTGTCTGTGTAGGGGCTGACAGGGTAGCGGCGCTGGAAGGTGAGCAGCGATATGGCCGAACCGGTGAAGTCTCCAGTTCGCAGCTGAGACAACGCAGCGTCATAGAGCCGCTTTTCTTCAGGGTCAACGGTCACCTCGTGGCCCTCGAGCAGCACTTTGGCATTTTCAGGGGCTCGCGGGCGAGCCTCGGCAACTTCGCTGGCTTCTTTCTGGCGACGCTGAACATCACCTAGGTCGCGCAAAAGTTGCTCTTCAACACCCTGCATGCGGGCCAGATCAGCGCGGGTTGTTTCGAGCTGATTGCTCAGCTCAAGGATACTTCGCCTAAGCTGCGCCAGCTCTTCGGTCATCTGTGTGTTGAGCGCGGCTTGCTTGAGGCGCTGGTCTTCACTGATTTGCTCAAGCTGCCTGCGCAGATCGAGAATGGCCTGACGAGCCTGGTTGTCATCGAAAATGCCTGCGTGCGTTGCCGCAGGCAAGAGGGTGGCGACGGTGAAAGTAAGCACCGCACCTAAGCGCTGAATGGAGAGCATGCAGACCTTTCAGTCAGAGCCAGCCGCCCCTTTCGGTCATGAGCAAGGACAGCAACAGCAGAGTCAGGGGTTATTGACGGGGATTGAGCTCAGCACGCCGATTTTGAGCCCACACGGCTTCACCCGTGCCTGTCAAAGCAGGACGCTCTTTGCCAAAGCTCACCGACTCAAGTTGGTTAGCGGCCGCACCGAGCACCGTCAAAGATTTGGCTACAGACTCTGCTCGCTTTTGACCCAACGCCAAGTTGTACTCGCGACCGCCGCGCTCATCGGTATGACCTGCAATGGTCAGCCGACGAGTCCGATTGGCAGCCAGTGCCCGGGCGTTAGACTCGACCACTGTGAGGTATTCATCTTTGACAACATAGCTGTCAAGATCAAAGTAGACAATGCGCGCAAGCTTGCCCCACTCGGGGAGGTCTTTGCCGCTGGCGTTGACACCGGAGACGGCGCTTTCAGCACCAGAATTACCCATTGAGCCTGCGCTGTTGCTGGTAGGGGTGGCAGACTCAACACTGGCACCGTCTAGCGGTACGCTGGAGCAACCAGCGACCAAGGCGGTCAATGCAGTCAATGCAGCCATTGACCAACCACAGCGCACAGTGGTCAGAACGGAAGAAGATTTTTTCATGAATTGCTCCTGAACGGGTGTCGAATTATTACAGGGAAAAGCACGCGCTTGTGGGCCAATCAAAAGCCAACGTTGCATAAAAACAAGCCTCACCGCCCAAAGGGGCCCCACACGGGCTCGCGCACGTCGGCAGAGGTAGACATCAAGCGAGCCTTGATTTTGCCGTCGAGGGTGGTTGTCAACAAAACATCGCGCCCGCCCTCTCGAGTGGCATAAATGATGAGTTTGCTGTTGGGGGCAAAGCTGGGACTCTCATCATCGGAGGTGTCAGTGAGGGCCTGGACAGTGCCACTGGCCAGGTCTTGAATATGAAGCCGAAAGTCGCCGCCGCTCAAGCGGGTGATAAAAGCCAAGGTGCGGCCATCAGGACTGATGGCGGGGCTGATGTTGTAGGCCCCCGTGAAAGTCATCCGCTCAACAGCACCACCGGTCAACGATGTGCGATAAATCTGAGGGCCGCCCCCTCTGTCGCTGACAAAATAAAGATGTCGACCATCAGGTGAAAAGGCAGGCTCGGTGTCAATGGCGTTGCTGATGGTGACTCGGCGCACGTTATCGCCGCTGCGGCTCATGAGATAGAGTTGTGAGCCCCCATCACGAGACAAGGTAACGGCCAGCATTTGCCCGTCGGGTGACCATGCCGGCGCGCTGTTGGAGCCCTTGAAGTTGGCCACAACACGTCGCCGACCTGATTGAATCTCTTGGACATAGACCACGGCTTTTTGGCTCTCAAACGAGACATAAGCCAGCTCACGCCCATCAGGCGACCAGGCCGGTGAGATGATGGCCTCGGGGCTGTTGAGGGCACTTTGCCCACCCTCGCCGTCAGAGTCGGCTACGCGCAAAACATATTGCTTGCCAGTCCGGCTGACGTAAGCAATGCGGGTTGCAAATACTCCCTTATCACCTGTCATTTTTTCAAAAATGTAGTCGGCAATGCGGTGCGCGGCAAGGCGAACGTCAACCGCTTGGACGACCGTGCTTTGCCCCCCCAAATCAACCCCTTTGATGATGTCCCACAACTTGAAGCGCACGTCGATTCGACCGTCAGTCAAGCGGCTCACTGAGCCCACCACGAGCGCATCAGAAGCGCGAGTGCGTAAAAGCGACAAATTGGGCGGCGTCGCTTCGTCAAGGCTGAGATCGGTGGTGAGCACACGGAAGACGCCGCTGCGCTCGAGATCCGCTCTGACAATGGCGGAAATTGACTGCCCCAGCCGATCTTCATCGCGGAATTTGGCAACAATAAGGGGTAGCTGCGTCGCACCCACCCCAGAGATGTCGACCCTGAACTGGGCCCAGGCCGCAGGTGCGGCAACAGTGAGTGCCACCAACCCTGACACCAACAATGACAAAAACCGGGCGCTTAAATGCTGTAAAAAATAAGAAGTCATGACGGGTTGAAGTCTCATCAGTGAAAAATAATGCCAAAAAAGTTGCAGGGCCGCATCATGACATCAACACGATGTCAAATACTTCTTCAGAGCTGCTGGCCTGAACCTGCAGTGAAATTGGCTTGGCAATGAACTCGCTCAAGGCAGCAAGGTGTTGGCTTTCTTCACCCCGCAGCATTTCAATGATTGCAGGGCTGGACACCACTCTGAATTCTTGGGGATTAAACTGACGAGACTCGCGCAGCACCTCGCGCAGGATCTCGTAACACACGCTGCGGGCCGTTTTGACCTGCCCTTTCCCGTCGCAGCTGGGGCATGCCTCGCACAAGATATGAGCCAATGACTCGCGAGTGCGCTTGCGCGTCATTTCAACCAAGCCCAGCTGAGTAAAGCCGCTGATCGACACCTTGGTGCGGTCGCGCGCGAGTTGGGCTTGCAACTCAGCTAACACCGTGCTGCGATGGTCTTCGCGAGTCATGTCAATGAAATCAATGATGATGATGCCGCCCAAGTTTCGCAAGCGCAATTGGCGCGCAATCGCACGTGCAGCCTCGAGGTTGGTTTTGAAGATGGTTTCATCAAAGTTATGAACACCCACATACCCCCCCGTATTGACGTCGATGGTGGTCAGAGCTTCGGTCTGGTCGATGATGATGTGGCCGCCTGAGTTCAAAACGACTCGACGTGCCAATGCAAGTTCAATGTCTTCGTCGATATTGAACAAGTCAAACAAGGGGCGTTCGTCTTGGTATAGGGTCAAACGGCCCACTGCACTGGGCGTGAAGGCCTCGCCAAACAGCTTGAGTGCATCAAACTGCTGCCGCGAGTCGACTCGAATCTGAGCCGTCTCGTCATGCACCATGTCACGCAAAACACGCTGAGCGAGATTGAGGTCTTGAAAAAGCAACGTACCGGGTGGTGAACGCAGAGTGCACTCTCGCAACACTGACCATGTTGTGCGCAGGTAGCGGATGTCTTGGGCCAAGGCCTCATCAGTGGCTTCTTCGGCGTTGGTGCGCAAAATGAAACCGCCACCAGAGCTACCGTCGCTGGTGTGTGCCAGCGTTTGAACCCGGGCTCGAAGCTGCTCTCTCGCCTCATGCGAACCAATTTTTTGTGAAATACCAATATGGTCGTCTTGTGGCAAAAACACCAACAGACGACCCGCAATGCTGACCTGCGTAGACAAGCGCGCCCCTTTGGTTCCAATGGGGTCTTTAATCACCTGTACGACCATGGTTTGCCCCTGAAAGACGAGTCTTTCGATGGGCGTTGGCGGGGCAACGCCCGGCCCGTGTCCAGCCCGTGACACGCCAGGCACTTGCACATCCGCAACGTGCAAAAAGGCTGCGCGCTCAAGGCCGATGTCTAAAAAAGCCGATTGCATGCCAGGCAACACGCGCACGACCTTGGCGTTGTAAATGTTGCCCACAAGGCCACGCTCGAGGGTACGCTCAATGTGCAGCTCTTGAACCGTGTTGTGCTCGACGATGGCAACCCGCGTTTCTTGAGGGGTCCAGTTGATCAGGATGTCTTGCATGGGGTCCGACTGAAAATGAACAAGTGAACAAAAGCAAGGCGTTTTGCAACCCTAAGGTGACCAGCCAGCCTGGTTAAGAAGTTGACTGGTCTCAAACAACGGCAGTCCCATGATGCCGGAATAACTGCCTTCGATGTGCGATATCCATGCGGCGGCCTCGCTTTGAATGGCGTAAGCTCCAGCCTTGCCAAAGGGCTCGCCGCTGGCCACGTAGCGCTGTATCTGCTCGAGAGTCAGCGGCGCAACGGTGACTTGCGAGACGCTCAAAGCGTTGAATTGACGACCTTGCCACGACAAAGCCACGGCAGTGAGCACGCGGTGTGTTTGCCCCGACAAAGATTGCAAAGTGTCGCAGGCCTCTTCGGGGCTTCGGGGTTTGCCCAAAATGCGCTCCCCTAAGGCCACGGTGGTGTCGGCACACAACAGCGGTGCCGATGGCCACTGGCGTTGATGACAGCGCCGTTGGGCAGCCATCAACTTGGCCAGGGTCACGCGCTGAACATAATCAATCGGTGGCTCACCAGAGCGCTCAATCTCAAGGGCTTCAAGGTCTTCAGGGTCTTCTTCAGGGCTTGGCATCAGCAGTTGAAAGCCAACGCCGATTTGCGCGAGTAGCTGTTGCCGACGAGGACTTTGAGAAGCGAGATAGATCAAACCAGGCACATTCACTCCCGGTGATAGGGGTGGTTGCTCAACAGAGTCCAGGCACGGTACAGCGCCTCAGCCAGCACAACCCTTGCCAAAGCATGAGGCAGCGTCAGATCAGACAGCCGCAAAGCCTCATCGGCACTGGCTTTGAGCTCAGGAGCCAGGCCGTCAGGGCCGCCCATAAAGAGGGCCGCATCGCGCCCGTCGTTCATCCAAAAGCGAAGACGCTCACAAAGCTGGGCGCTGGTGCACGAAGCGCCACGCTCATCAAAAATGACTCGCCGTGCGCCCTTGGGCCATGCATCCTGCAGCCGATCAGCCTCGGCGGCCATGAGTTGGCCTGCGGTCTTATGGCCACGGGTTTCAGCCTTAACCGCTTTGAGCACCAAACGCAATTCAGGCGGAAAGCGCTTGGCATAGTCAGCGAACGCTGCATCAGCCCAGGCTGGTTGACGCAAACCCACTGCGAGCAAATACAACTTCATGCCCAGCGCCCCAAAGTAGCCACAGGGATCATTGAGCGCTGGATTTTTTAACTGCTGCAGTCTTTTTGGCAGCGGCCTTGAGCGCTGGTTTTTTGACACCCACTCTTTGCTCGGGGCTGACCGTACTGCGCATGACCGTTTGAATGACCCGTTTTTTGGCAACAACCTTTTTTGACACCACCCGCTTGGACGTGACGTTATCAGCAGGAACTTGCTGGGCGCCCATCTTGGAGGTCGCCACTTTGGGGGCAGCGACCTTTTTGGCCGCGACTCTTGGGGCGACGACATTTCGAGGCGCGACTTTCTTGGTAGCGACTTTTTTAGCAGCAGCCTTCTTGGCAGGGGCGTTCTTGGCAGGCTTGCGCGTTGCCATGAGTGCCTCTTCATCAGGGCGCTTGTGAATGGACGCCTTGACAAGCCCAGCAGGGGCCGCACCCAGTTTCAGTCGAACAGGTTTGGCGCCCCAAATTTCTTCGAGATGGTAATAATCTCGAATATCGGGC